>NZ_UHIA01000004.1:0-157500 GCF_900460215.1 Suttonella indologenes | reverse complement strand
GCAATCACATTGTCATCAATGGGCTTTTTACGCATATGCACTTTCAAAATCTGCTCGCGTCCTTTCAGATCAGGCAGACCGACGGTAACTTGGCGGTCAAAACGTCCCGGACGCAATAAGGCAGGGTCTAAAACATCAGGGCGGTTAGTCGCCGCAATGACAATCACACCTTCATTGCCTTCAAAACCATCCATTTCTACCAGCAATTGGTTCAAAGTTTGCTCGCGTTCGTCATGTCCGCCGCCTAAACCCGCACCGCGCTGACGACCGACAGCATCAATTTCATCGATGAAAATAATGCAAGGTGCATGTTTTTTCGCTTCTTCGAACATATCACGCACGCGCGAAGCGCCGACGCCCACAAACATTTCCACAAAATCCGAACCCGAAATAGTAAAGAACGGTACTTTTGCTTCGCCGGCAATCGCGCGCGCAAGCAAGGTTTTCCCCGTCCCCGGCGGCCCTACCATCAATACGCCGCGCGGAATTTTTCCGCCTAGTTTACTGAATTTGCTTGGATCTCGTAAAAACTCGACCATTTCATACGTATCTTGCTTTGCCTCATCGGCACCCGCCACATCGGCAAAGGTTACTTTAATTTTATCTTCGGGAATCAATTTGGCGCGACTTTTGCCGAAAGAAAAAGCTCCGCCTTTACCGCCACCTTGCATTTGACGCGAGATAAAAATAAACAAACCGATAAACAACACCAAGGGCAGCAGATTAATCAAAATACGGCTGAGTAGACTTTCCTGTTTGATTGGTTCGCTGCTAATCATGACGTTATTGGCGCGCAAGTCCCCGACTAAAGCGCTGGTATTGATTTCAGGATTATTCGTGAAATAGCGGTTGCCAGAATTATCAACGAATTCAATCACCATTGTCTGCATATTAATGTCAGCGGAACGAATTTCGCCGTTATAGACGCGATCTAAAAATTGCGAATACGCCACCGTACGCGACTGTGAAGGAGAGCCGAATTTACCCACCTCGCTAATCAACACCACGAACAGCAGAATCAATCCGCCCCAAATTAATATCGATTTGTTTTTCTCGTTCAAAATATCACCTCTTTCCTATGAAATCTGCGTACCGCGAAAACCGCGGGCCAATAAATAAGTTTCCTGACTGCGCGCACGCGATGCCTCGGGTTTGCGCGTCAATACCGTTTTAAAATCCGTTTTCAGCTCCCGAAAATAATTGTCAAACCCAGGACCGTGAAAAACTTTCGTCAAAAAATCGCCGCCCATTGCCAAACGCTGACGGACGAAATCTAGCGCCAACTCCGCCAAATACATGCTCTTCGCCTGATCGGTAGATTTTACACCGCTCATATTTGGGGCCATATCGGAAATAATCAAATCCACAGCCTGATCGCCAATGGTCGCCAACAGTTCATTTAGCACCGCTTCCTCGCGGAAATCGCCCTGTATGAAAGTCACGTCCGCCAGACTATCCATCGGCAAAATATCCAAGGCAATCATACGCCCTTTGCTGCCAATCAAACCTGCTACATATTGCGACCAACCGCCGGGGGCGGCGCCCAATTCCACCACCACCATGCCGCTGCGAATCAATTTGTCGCGCTCTTGAATTTCTTTCAGTTTATATACCGCCCGCGAGCGATAACCTTCCTCGCGCGCTTTTAATACATAAGGATCGCTATGATGTTCTTTTAACCAATTTCCACTAGATTTACTGCGTGCCACGTCTAAATTCTGCTATTCTTGTCTTTCGTTAAAACATACTAGGATAATGCTATGTTAAGCAAAACCCAAATCCGATTTTTAAAATCCGAAGCCCATCATCTGCATCCGATTGTCATGATTGGCACCAATGGCTTAAGCGATGCCGTGCAAAAAGAAATCAATCTTGCGCTGGACAGCCATGAACTCGTTAAAATCAAACTCGGTCAATTGCCTGATGAAGAGCAAGCCGCGATTATCGAGGATATTTGCCGCATACAGCAAGCGGAATTTGTACAAAAAATCGGACATATTGCCGTCATTTACCGCAGCAACCCCGAGAAAAAACGTTATTCCTTACCCAAATAAACACCGAACCTGCTCAATGAGCAGGTTTCTTTTTGCCATGAAAAGGCGCGACGCAAGTCAGCACAATCAAGCCGACTATCAAGCCCACCAAAATTTCAAAAGCATACACACCGATGCCGCCGACACTATGCTGAATATTCTCTATCAGCGGATGCAGATAAGCCGTCAGCGGCGGTAAATGTTCCGCCCAAATCGTTCCGCCGACCGCCAGCATCGCAATCGTGCCGATCACGCTTAATGAACGTAAAATCTTCGGCGCAATCCATAATAAGCCGCGCCCAATCGTATGCAAGATACCTTGTTCTCCCTGCGTCCACTTCGCGCCGATATCGTCCATTTTGACAATCAGCGCGACCAAGCCGTAAACGCCGAAAGTCAGCAACAAGGCGATAAAAGATAGGGAAAAAACCAATTCCATAAACGATTGCGTCATTTCCGTCAGCGCGCCTAAAGCAATGACGACAATTTCCGCAGACAAAATGAAATCGGTACGAATCGCGCCGCGGATTTTCTCTTTTTCCAAAGCAAGCAAATCCACATCCGCTGCCACCGCAGCTAGCCGCTCCTCTTGATGTGCCGCTTTCTCTTTGCGATGGAAGAGCCATTCCCAGACTTTTTCCGCCCCTTCAAAACATAAATACGCCCCGCCGATCAGCAGGACATAATCAATTGCGGCAGAAAAAAAGGCGCTAAGCAATAAGGCAAGCGGCACTAAAATAACTTTATTCAGCAGAGAACCTTTTGTTACCGCCCATACGACAGGCAATTCCCGATCCGCCGCCAAACCGCTGACCTGATTGGCATTAACCGCCAAATCATCGCCTAAAATACCTGCGGTTTTGCGCGTCGCCACTTTAGTCATGGTAGCGATATCGTCTAAAACCGAAGCGATATCGTCAAATAAGGCAAAAAAACTGCCGGCCATTAGTCCTCCAATTCTGTGTAAGGATCGGAAAAGCCCAAAGCCGCTAAAACCTGCCGCTCGGCATTCTCCATGATTTCGGCTTCCGCCTCTTCGATATGGTCATAACCTAAAAGATGCAAAAGCCCGTGTATGCACATATGCGCCCAATGTGCCTGCGGCATTTTATTTTGCTGCTGCGCTTCTTCATTCACGACTTCTACCGCAATCACAATATCGCCTAAAAGACGCGGGCTTTCCGGTACTTCCCATTCCATCGGGAAAGACAGAACATTAGTCGGATAATCTTTGCCGCGATAATCGCGATTCAAAGCAGACATCTCTACCTTATCGACCAAACGCAAGGTTAACTCCAAGGCTTCCTCAATCGCCAAGGTCTTCAGGGCGCTATCCAGCCAATGCTGTACATCGTTCTGTGCAGGAAACGACCAATCCTGCGGTATGTCTTCTATCTGATAATCCAGCAACATCTTATTCATACTCGATCTGTCTTTCTTGCTGCTGATGGCTTTCATAGGCTTCGATAATCCGCTGCACCAAAGGATGGCGCACCACATCAGTCGCTTCAAACTGAGTAAAAGAAATTCCCTCGACCGCTCTTAAGACGCGCTGCGCATGCCGCAATCCGCTCGTGACGCCGCGCGGCAAATCCATTTGCGTCGGGTCACCCGTGATAACGGAAGTAGAACCGAAACCTTGTCGGGTTAGAAACATTTTCATCTGCTCTACAGTCGTATTTTGCGCCTCGTCTAAAATAATAAAGGCGTCATTCAGCGTGCGTCCGCGCATAAATGCCAGCGGTGCGATTTCAATCACACCGCGCTCCATCAGCTTCAAGACACGCTCCGCACCCAACATATCATTCAGCGCATCGTATAAAGGACGCAAATAAGGATCGACTTTTTGCGTCATATCGCCCGGCAGAAATCCCAAGCGCTCCCCCGCCTCTACCGCAGGACGCACTAAAATCACTTTGCGGACTTTGTCTTCCGCCAAATAAGCCACCGCCGCCGCTACCGCCAAATAGGTTTTGCCGGTTCCCGCCGGACCGATGCCGAAATTCACCGCATGCTCGAAAATTCGTTTGAGATAGCGGCGCTGATTATCGCCGCGCCCGGTAATCGTGCCGCGCTTGGTTTCAATTCGAATATCTTTGCCGGCGCCATGAGATTGCACATCGTGCGCCAAGGTTGCACCTGCATCTCGCAAAGCCAAATGCACATCGTCTTGATTAAGCACGTCCGCGCCTGTTTTCTGATACAGCTGCTCAATCACAAAACGCGCTTGGCGGACGCGCCCCTCATCGCCGCTAATCTGAAACAAATGTCCGCGATTAGCGATTTCCACCTTCAATTGACTTTCAATCAACGTGATATGTTGCTGCATCTGTCCGCATAATTCCGCCAAACGCCGCTGATCTTGCGGTTCTAGCTGAAAGGCTAAACTATCTTGCATAGATTTCCCTAGTAAAAACTGCTGCTATTATGACAAAGCCCAAAATGCCTGTGCATGACCTCTTGTTAGGGTAGCAAGGCTAATAAACGTTCGACCATCTGCGCGGATTGCCGCCCCGCCAAAGCAATGAACTCATCAAAACTTTGCTCGGCCTGCTCATCGGCATGATCCGAAATGGCTCGAATCACCACAAAAGGAACGCCGGCTTGATGACAGACTTGCGCAATCGCCGCCGCCTCCATTTCACAAGCCGCCACATCGGGAAAATGCGCGCGAATCGCTGCTGTCTGCACTTCACCATGTACAAATTGATCGCCTGAAACAATTAAGCCCGCATGTACCGTACTGGCAAAAACCCCTGCCGCCTGCGTTACCGCATTGAGTAAATCACTTGCCGCAATAAAGCGCGCAGGCAATTGCGGCACCTGCCCATGCACATAGCCAAATGCGCTCACATCAACATCATGATGCGCCGTTTCTTTGCCAATTACCACATCGCCGATACGAATGGCTGCGCCCAATCCGCCGGCACTACCGGTATTAATCACCGCCTGCACCTGAAAATGCGTCAGCAAAGCGGCTGTCGTTAAAGCAGCATTTACCTTACCGATACCGGATAAAGCCAATACCACCTCACGCCCCGCCAATTTGCCGCGATAACATTTCTGCCCCAGTAGCTCCAGACTTTGCCCTTCCTGCAAAGAATGTTGCAAATACGCCAACTCAGGCTGCATCGCCGCAATAATCACAATCACTTGACTCATAAAACACTCACAGAAGATGTTTCAACACACAGAGCGACACATAAAGCGTCGCTCTGTGTGTTGCTCTGAATTGTAAGAGGTTACACCTCTTACAATTTGATTATCCTCCCTAAAGGGAGGGGTTTCAACCAGTAAGGAAATTTTGATAAATTTGTCGATAAAGATCCGCACACTGAAGACGGGTTTGCACTCGCGAGCCGCTATTGTCAATCACAAAATTGGCACGGCTTAATCTTTGCTCACGCGATAATTGCGCCGTCATAATGCGGCGAATATCCGCTTCCGTTACACCATCTCGCATCGCGCCGCGAGAAATTTGCAAATCAGGCAAGATATCGACAACGATAACCGCATGACATATCATTTCTAAGGCATTTTCAAATAACAGCGGTACGCTATACATTATCCATGCCGCTTGAGATTCGGCAACCGCCAACTGCTGCTGCGCTCGCTCACGAATCAGAGGATGCATTAAATCATTTACTTGCTTTTTTAAACATTCATCTGCAAAAATTTGCCGGCGCAACCAAGCGCGATTCAATTGCCCATCCGACAATAAAACCTCTTTACCGAGCAAAGCTTTCAATTGTTCTAATAAAGGCTCGCCTTTTTGCACAATTTCGCGCGCAATCACATCAGCATCTACCAAGGGAACGCCTTTTGCCTGAAAAAAATCGGAACAAAACGTTTTGCCGCTGGCTATGCCGCCGGTAAGGCCAATAATCATTAATTAGGCAAAAAACTAAGAAATGCGGCAATTTGACCGCCAAACAAGAAAGTAAGCCAACCGGCTACCGCCAAATAGGGCCCAAAAGGTGCAGGCTTGCCAAAACCGATTTTATTAATCATGAAAAACACAATCCCGCAAATCGATGACACCATCAGGATAATCGGCAACATAATCACGCCTTGCCAAGCCAGCAAAGCCGCAAGTAATTTAAAATCGCCATACCCCATGCCTTCTCGCCCGGTCAGTAATTTAAACAGCCAATAAACCGACCATAAAGACAAATAACCCAACATGGCGCCTAAAACGCTATCGCTCAGCGAAATAAACAAACCTTGATTATGTCCCGTCCCCAACCAAGCGGCAAAAATGCCCAGCCACATTAAAGGCAAGGTGATACGGTCAGGCAAAAGACTGGTTTCCGCGTCAATAAAAATCAGCGCAATCAATGCCCAAGTGAATAATAAAGCAAAAAGCAAAGGCAAAGGCGCTTGAATGCGCCAAGCAATCACCGCACTAGCAAAGGCGCTTAATAGTTCAACAATGGCATAACGCGAACTGATCGGTCTCCGACAAGCCTTACATTTGCGTCCCTGCAAAAGATAACTGACAACAGGGATATTTTCCCAAGCGCGAATTTGATGACCGCAATTGGGGCAACGAGAAGGCGGCGTCAATAAATTAAACCGCCCCTCTGCTACCTCAGGATGCCGCTCTCCTTCTCCATGCACAATTTCCCAAGCCAGCAATTTATCTTCGCGTTCAATCATCACAGGAATACGATAAATCACGACATTTAAAAAACTGCCAACCAACAAGCCTAATAATGCAACAAGAAAAATACCTAACGGCGTTCCTAAGATTTCGATAAATATCATTAGAACATACTACCCATACTAAATATTGGCATATACATCGCAATCATCAAACCGCCAACGACAATGGCTAGGAAAGCCATAATCATCGGTTCAATCATTTGAGTTAAATTATCAATCCGCCAATCCAACTCTTCTTCATAAAATAAACCAACGCGTCCTAGCATTTCTCCCAAATTACCGGATTCTTCGCCAATCGCGGTCATTTGTACGGCAATTGCTGGAAACAATCCGGTATTTTTCATCGCAAAACTCATTTGCTGACCATTTTGCACATCATCTCTAATATCATATATCGCATTCTCATAAATAGGATTTCCTGTTGCAGGTGCTGTAGCAGCAAGTCCTTTCATTAAAGAAACCCCTGCATTAAATAAAGTAGACATTGTACGTGCAAAACGCGCATTAGCACCACAACGAATAATACCGCCAATCATTGGTAATTTAAAAGCTAATCGATTCAACTTATCTGCAAAAGCTTTATTTCTTTTTTTCACAAAAATAATGCTAGAAATAAAAAAGACTATTGCAATAATCAAAAATACACCTTTATCAAGCATAAAATTAGAAATATTTACAACTAACTGGGTTGGAGCAGGAAGTTGTGCACCATTAGACTCGAAAAAATTTGCAAAAACTGGCACTACTTTAATCATTAGAACAGCAGTTACTACAATAGCAAATACCATAACAATCGCAGGATAGGTTAATGCTTTTTTCACTTTTTTCTTCGTTGCTTCAGATTTCTCTAAATTTAATGCAATATCATCCATGGTTTGCTCAAGCATACCTGCTTCTTCACCCGCAGCTACCAAACTGGTATATAAATCATCAAAATAAATAGGATATTTTTTCAATGCTTCGGCGAAAGTCGCTCCATTTTCAATACTGGCATGAATATCAAAAATCATTTCCTGCATACGTTTTGGTTTCTCAATCGATTCGCCCACTAATTGCAAGGAACGCATCACAGGCATACCGGCACGCAACATGGTTGCCATTTGTCGGGTAAAAAATACGATATCTTTACTTTTAATTTTACCTTTATTTTCGCCGAACAGAGGTTTAGGTTTGACTTTAACCGTCACGCTAGCCAAACCTTGACGCGCTAAATAAGCTTTTAACACCGCCTCATTTGGTGCCTCCATCTCCCCACTAATTTCTTTACCTTGCTTATTTTTACCTTTCCACTGGAAGGCAATCATTTCTTTTTTTTCAGCAGCCATTGTGCAACTCCTTATGCTTAATCACTGGTAACACGTAATACTTCTTCAATACTGGTAATGCCTTGTTTGACTTTTAACAAAGCCGATTGACGTAAATCGGGATAACCTTCTTTTTGACATTGCTCGGCGATTTCCACCGCCGAAGCATTTTGTAAAATCAATTCGCCGAGACTTTCTGAAATCGGCACGACTTGGTAGATACCTGCCCGTCCGCGATAGCCTTGATAACTGCAACGTTCACAGCCTTTCGGTGCATAAATTTTCAGATCATCTAAATCTTCTTCCGCAAAACCAAGGCTCAATAATTCTTCATGGTGATGTTTGCGATCGCGCACCTTGCAATGATTACACAGACGACGCGCCAAACGCTGCGCCATAATCAAGTTCACGCTCGCGGCAATGTTATACGGCTCGATACCAATATTTACCAAACGTGCAATCGTTTGCGGCACATCATTAGTATGCAGAGTAGATAATACCAAGTGACCTGTTTGCGCCGCTTTGACCGCAATTTCCGCAGTACTCATATCCCGAATCTCACCCACCATGATGATATCCGGATCTTGACGCAGGAAAGCTTTGAGCGCCGCAGCAAAATCAAGACCTGTTTTAGGATTAACGTTTACCTGATTAATGCCCGGCAAGTTAATTTCCACAGGGTCTTCCGCAGTGGAAATATTAACTGTCTGTTTATTCAATAAATTCAGACCGGTATATAGGGAAACCGTTTTACCCGAACCCGTAGGGCCTGTTACTAAGACCAATCCCTGCGGTTTTGAAATCGCATCTAAATAATAGCGTTTTTGATCAGGCTCAAAGCCTAGAATTTCAATATTTAATTTCGCCGCCGAGCTATCCAAGATACGCAGAACAACCTTTTCTCCCCACAAGGTCGGCAATGAGTTCACACGAAAGTCAATTGCTTTAGTTTCAGAGACATATAACTTTATCCGCCCATCTTGCGGTACGCGTTTTTCCGCGATATCCAAATCTGCCATCACTTTCAGACGTGCAGTAATACGGTTGGCAATATTCGGTGGCGGCGTCGCCACTTCTTGCAAAACGCCGTCACGGCGAAAACGCACGCGATAACTGGTTTCATAAGGCTCAAAATGCAAGTCGGAAGCACCGGTACGAATCGCATCAAGCAGCATGCCATTCACAAAACGCACTACCGGCGCTTCTTCCTCGGCACCGGCAATAGACCCCAATGCCTCACCAATCGCATCTAAATTCTCTTCGGCAGATTCATCTTCAAACAGATTATCCATTCCGCCCATGCCGGCGAAATGGTCTTCTATCAAGGCCTCAATCGCATCAACATTCGCGATAATCGGCTCAACCGAGGTATAGTTGCCTTGATATTTAAATTCATCCAGCATATTGCGGTTGCTGGGATCAAAGGTCGCTAAAAATAAACGTCCGCCCGCGGCATACATCGGCAACGCCAAATGCTTGCGCACTACCGATTCTTTAAACTGCGCCGTCAATTCGCGACGAATGTCCATTTCACGCAACGCCACTTGCGGCAAATTAAATACTTCGCGATTGATGGTTGACAAACGCGACGGCGATAACAAGCCGTCGCTTAGCAATTGCTGTAAAAAATTCGCTCTTTTTTTCTGCGCACTACTACGCGCCTCACGCAACTGATCTGCAGTTGCGATTTTATGTTGCACCATATAGGCAACAATTGCATCATAATTATCCATACATTATCCTTTTAAAGCGCTTGTTTCATGCAAAAAATTTGCCAACAACCGATATCCCGCCTCGCTCATAAACGACTCGGGATGAAATTGCACGCCTTCAAGAGGCAATTGACGATGACGCATCCCCATAACCACCTGCTCCTCAGCATCATTAAACCAAGCGGTCAATTCAAAATCCTGCGGCATTTCCACAACTAAAGAATGATAGCGCGTTACCTGCAAAGGCATCGGCAAATCTTTAAACACGCCTTTATTATTGTGTTGAATCAAAGAAGTTTTGCCATGCATCACTTGTTTTGCTCTTTTCACCCGACCGCCAAAGACATCCGCCATACACTGATGCCCCAAACAAACGCCCAATAAAGGCACTTTGCCTGCAAAATGCCGGATGACCGCATTAGAAATACCCGCTTCCTTCGGCGTACAAGGCCCCGGAGAAATCACAAGATAATCCGGCTGTAAAGCCTCTATTTCCGCAACAGTCGTTTCATCATTACGCTTAACCAATACGTCCTGCCCCAGCTCTGCAAAATACTGCACCAAGTTATACGTAAAGGAATCATAATTATCAATCATCAAGAGCATGACAGTCTGCCGTCCCGCAGGTAAAATACCGAAAAATCATAACACAACCCGACACTAAATTCTCTACAGATGCTGCATTTTGACCGCGAACCCGCCTTTGTCCTCAAACGCACCCCCTATAAAGAAAACCAATATTTAATTGATTTACTTAGCTTAAATCATGGAAAAATTCGCGGCATCGCCCGTATTGGCAAACAAAAAACCCATCGCGAGACAGAAAATTTTGCACCGTTTCGAGAACTCGCCATCAGCGGACAGCAAAAAAGCGAATTAGCCCAATTATGGCAAAGCGACATCTTACAAAGCTACAACATCTCCGGCAAAAACTGGCTCAGCGCTTCATACGTTAATGAACTACTCCTGCTTTACGCCGCCCCCGAAACGGACGCGCAACTCTACCGACTTTACCAAACCTGCTTGCAATACCCGAACCATGCCCATTTACGTCAACTGGAATGGTATCTCATCCGCGAACTCGGCCTCATTCCCGAGCGCGAACAACACGCCGCTTATTATCAAATTCATGCGCAAGAAGGCTGGCTGCTGTTGCAAGCCGCCAAACAAGGCTTTGCGCACGAGCTGGTCAGTGCATTAGAAGCCGAGCATCTGCTGCTGGAACATCCGCAGCTCACCGCTTATTTGCAGAGTTTACTAAGACATCACGGCAATACGCCGCGCAGCAAACAGACCGCCCATGCCCTATTGCAGTTATTGCGCTCTTAGGCTGTAAAAGAAGAACCGCAGCCGCAAGTACTTTGCGCATTGGGATTGCGAATCACAAACTGCGCACCTTTTACATCCTCGCGGTAATCGATTTCCGCTCCTGTCAAATAGGGATAACTAATAGAATCGATCAATAAGGTAACGCCATTTGTGACAGCAACCGCATCGCCTTCTTGCGGCGCTTCATCAAACATAAAACCGTACTGAAAACCCGAACAACCGCCGCCGGTAACATAGACCCGCAATTTCAGCGCATCATTCTCTTCTTCCGCCATCAAACTGGCGACTTTATCCGCTGCGGCTTGCGTAAAAACAACTTCCGCATCAAAGATTTCTACATCAGACATACTGCCTCCAAATTAATTATCATACACCGCGGCCAAGCGATAAAAAAGCCCCGTAAACACGGGGCTTCGCTGAGCGATATGCGGTACCTGCTTATTCTGCTTCAACAACGCGCACTAAGACTTGTGATTGAATATCGCCGTATAATTTCAAATCGATGGGATATTCGCCCAATTCACGGATAGCACCGTGCGGCATTAAAATTTCAGGACGGGATAATTCCAAACCTTGTTGTTCGGCAGCAGCGGCAATATGTTGCGTACCGACCGAACCGAATAATTTACCCTCATTGCCCGACTTCGCAAAAATGGTCAATACTTTGCCATTTAATTGCTCCGCACGGCGCTCGGAAGCCGCCAAACGCTCTGCCTGTTGTTTTTCCAACTCTGCACGACGCGCTTCAAACTCTGCAATTTTCGTTTTACTTGCTTCGGTCGCTTTGCCTTTCGGAATCAGAAAATTACGTGCATAGCCTGATTTCACTTCCACTTTATCGCCCAAATCGCCTAAGCCGTTCACACGGTCTAACAAGATAATTTCCATGCGAATTCTCCTTAGTGTTGATCGCTATAAGGTAATAAAGCCAAGAAACGCGCACGCTTGACAGCAGTGGCTAATTGACGTTGATAAAAGGCATTAGTACCAGTTACGCGGGCAGGAACCAATTTAGCGGTTTCGGTAATATAGCCTTTTAATGTTTCCAAATCTTTATAATCGATTTCTTTCACGCCTTCAGCGGTGAAACGACAAATTCTTTTACGACGTGCCATGATAACTCCTTATTTTTTAGCTTCTTGTGCCATAGCAGAAGCTTCGGTAATCGCTTCATCACGGCGGATAGTCAAATGACGCAAAACGGCATCATTAAAACGGAAATTGCTTTCCAATTCAGCTAAAGTGGAAGCGTCGCATTCGATATTCATTAGAATATAGTGCGCTTTAACCAATTTTTGAATCGGATAAGCCAACATGCGGCGACCCCAATCTTCAAAACGGTGCACTTTGCCGCCGTTTGCTTCGATTTGCGAGCGATAACGCTCCACCATTCCGCCTACTTGCTCGCTTTGGTCGGGGTGTACCAAAAACACGATTTCATAATGTCTCATTAGTCTTCCTTATGGATGAAAAACAGCCGCGGATGCGGCAAGGAAATGCCGGTCAAACCGGCAAGGGCGCGAATTTTACGCAGTTTTGCCGGTATAAGCAAGCCCTAAAGACAAAAGATTGAACAAAAACAAGCCGAAAAATAAAGCCTGCGCATTTGCGCTACAATCTTTTTTCATTTAACCGCTGTTATTATGTTTCAAAAATACCGCTCATTATTCTTTTCCCTGCTCTGCCTGCTGCTTGCGCTGGCAGGATATTTTTACGCGCAACGCCAGCCCGTATTGTTTTTGCCGAGCAATACCGACCTTGCCGACCCCAGTCGCTACGCCTTTTTAACCGAAAGCGACGCCGCAGCCGCCTTAGTGGTGGATATGCGCGAGAAACGTTATTTCGGACGCCTTGCCTTGCCGAGCATTGCCCGACACAGCAGCATTGCCGCGCATAGCGCCAGTTTGGCGATAGGCAATCAACAGGAATTATTCGTCCAAAATTTGCGCGACGGCAGCCGCAAACATATTCGCCTGTCGGAAAACATTGACGCGCTTGCCGGCGCTCACGATAAACTCGCCCTGCGCGCGGGCAAGTCTTTTTTGCTCTACAGCCTTCCCGAGCTTAAACCGCTTAGCAGCATCGAACTCGACAGCCGAAGCATTTCTCTGCATTATGCGGATTTACAATCGCGCTGGCTGGCAGTTGAACAACCGCCGGCGATTGTACTGTATGAGCACAATCTCGAGCGCATCGCCCTACCCTATGCCCATATCAGCCCTGCCGCCCTGTCTCCGGACAACCGTTTCCTCGCCTTTCAAGCACAAAATGCCGCAGGACAAGGATTTGCCGTGATTTGGTCATTAGAAAATCAAGAAATCTTGCGCAGCGAACCGCTTGCTGCACCCAGCTTGCGTCCGCTCATCGATAATCGCAACGAATTCATTTATTTTGTCGACACTAAAGGCAAAGGGCTGCAATTTTCTACCAAAGACCTCAATGCCGCGCCGCGCCGCTTCGATAGTCTCGAAAACGCCCAAGACATCGCGCTCGGTTTTTTAGAAACCCGCCTTATCGTGCGTAATGCCGACAGTCTGGTGCTGATTGACAGCGGCAGTTTGCAAACCCTTGCCCGCTTATCGCTGGCGGAAAAAGGACAAGGCTTATTCGTCAGCGCCGACAGCAAAACCGTACTCATCGGCGGACAGCAACAGCTTTTCAGCCTGCAACTGCCGCGTAATCAACTCAGCAGCATCGCCCTGCCCGAAGCCATTCAAATGCGCGATATGTTCATGGGTGCGGGCAATCGACTCTGCCATTAATCCTCGCTTAAATGACGCAGCTGCACTTTTAGCGGCACTTTGCTGCAGGTGCTGCAATAACTTTTGTTCGGCACCTCGTATTTCAAACAGCAACTGCGGCGACGGCGAAAATGCACCGCCGAAACACCGTCCGCCCGCTCATACGGTAAAAGCAACATCGCCGTCTGCAAAGGCATCGGCAAATGGCGCACAAAGCGCGCATGACTCATCATCAGTCCCTCGACATCCGACACATATTGCCGCGCTTTCATCCAAGGATCGGCAACTGCCAAAGCGATATTGCCCCAAGAATCCGTAGTATGTACGCCGAATGCGGAAAAACTCTCGGCAATCTCCCGCGCCAATTCCGCCAATACTTCCGCCGTCTCCGCTACAGTCAAAACCTCGCCCCTCTGCCACTGCAAACCCTTCAAATTTTCGCCGTCCAGATACAAATCGCGCGAATTCGGCGCCACCGCATTGCCGAACAAAGCATTCGCCAGCCACTGTCCCAGAAAACCGCGTACAAACTGCTTTTGCCACAATAGCGCCGCCACAAGCGGTTTATCCACAGATAATTTTGCCGCCAAAGCCGCCATCTTGCGCGCATACAAGTCTTTATCCGCCATAATTTCTGCCAAAGAACGGCTTCCTGATTGCGGCAAAGACACCACAGCGGCATCTCCCATCAAACGCACCGCCTTAAAAGGCTGCAAAACCTCAGACATCAATTCGGCAAAATCACTCATCATCTTCTTCCTATATAAAGTGCTTCATCCACAGGCTATAGTAGAGAAAAAACCCTAAACTATACTTAAATTCCCATCGGCTTAATCTAAAAATTCCGCAAAGAATGCTAATACTGTTAAAATGTCATCATTATTGAAAGTAAAAAAATAGACGCAATCATGATGCACACCCTCATCGCGCTGCTGCGCCCCCGCACACTACCGCTTGCTATCGCCGTCATCTGCCTAGGCAATGCGCTGGCTTATGCTCAAGGCGACTGGCAGGCAAATATCTTTATCTTCAGTCTCTTAACCGCGCTCAGCCTGCAAATGCTGTCCAATGTTGCCAATGATTACGGCGACGGCATCCGCGGCACCGACAACTACCGCGACAGCAGCAGCCCCACACGCCTGACCGGCAGCGGCGCCGTCAGTCTAAGCAGCATGCGACTTTACATCGTCGCTCTCGTCTTACTCAGTATCGCGCTCGGCGGCTACCTCATCAGCATCAGCGTCAAAGGACAGGGACAAATCTTACTCTTTACCGCCCTAGGCGCACTCAGCATCGCCGCCGCCATCTTCTACACCGTCGGACGCTATGCCTATGGTTATGCCGGGCTGGGCGAAGCTGCCGTCTTTCTCTTTTTCGGCATCATCGGCGTATTAGGCAGCTATGCCCTGCAACAAGAACACATACGCCTCATCCAACTTCTACCCGCCGCCGCCATCGGACTCCTCTGTGCCGCCGTTCTCAACGTCAACAATCTGCGCGACATAGACAGCGACAAACAAGCGGGAAAATTCACCCTCGCCGTGCGGCTCGGCTTTTACCGCGCCAAACAATTCCACGCTCTGCTGCTTATCGGCGCCTGTCTCTTGCTGCTGATTTTCAGCCTATGCACAGACTGGAAATCCGCCCTCTGGCTCCTCTTATTTCCAGCCCTGCGCCAACACGGCAAACGCGTTCTTCAGACGCAGACGCCGCGTCTTATCGCCGTCGAACTCAAAAGCATTGTAGGATTATGCCTTGGCATCAGCTTATTACTATCCATCGGCATTCTCTTCAGTAATTTGTAAATCATCCGTTTTTTATTTTAAACCACATACTTATATAGGAAAATACATAAAACAGCGAATTGTGGTTAGCACAGCGTATATGACAAGACAAACATTCGCAGCACATGCTGAATTCCTTAAGCACAACTACAAAAAGTATTCAAATGCGCTCTAATAAAGCTAGGATAATAAAAAACCTCCTGAATTGAAAAATTCAGGAGGTTTAGATTCTAAGCAGTAAAATTAATTACCGCCGCCGCGCCATTTTTCTACAATTTGGTCATATTGACCGCTTGCACGAATATTCTTTAATCCTGTATTTATAGTCGGAGAAGTGAAAAGTAGCACAAGGCGGCGAGCCGCAGACAGTACAAGAGCGTACGGCAAGGCGAGCCAACGCCGTAATACTTTTTCAATTCTTTGACTATACCTTGGTCAGTAGTTCTTGATTTTGTTTATGAAGGACAGATTCCCTTCTAAATTATCAAAGATACCGGAAAATCATGGCTGAAAAACTCTACTTCGAATCCCTGATCTTGCGCGATTGCTTTGTAAGATATCGATATCAATGCCGACAAAATTGCCGGCATTATTGTACATAGTAAAGGTAGGATTGTTATTAAACAATCCTACCTTGTAAGTTTGCGCATAAACAGATAAGGAAGCTGTTAAGGCAAGGGCTAAAAAAGCATTTTTTTCATTTCAAGCTTCGCCTTTGTAATTAATTTTCTTGCAAACAAATTACAATTGCTGCGCTATATTTATTCCAAACAATCGGAATCACATAAGAACGCGCATCTTTCGGCAAATAAATTTCTCCCGGAATGCCTTGAATAACCATTGGCACGGAAATCATAAAAGTTTCGCCATACTGGCTGCGTGCATTACCTGAAATCGTATTGGCAATTTCGCCGACTAAATCCAACATACTGGCTTCACTGACTTCAGACTCGCCGATAGACATCAAGACATGCTTAAGCAGAACTTTAGGAGCGGTAAAATATACACAACCTTTATAATAACCTGAAATACCGATAATACCCGTATAATCCAGAGCCTTAGGCGTATTGTTTTCAACCAGATAAGGCGTTCCCACTTCCGCATTGATATTATTTACTTCATTGAAAAAACGATTAACGCCGTCAATGAATACCTGCATACTATCTTCTTTAATCATCTACTTACTCCATTAATTCATTTAAAGTTTTTAATAATTCGTCATCTGAAAACGGTTTGGTTAAAAAGCCGTTTGCTCCTAATTCTAGGGCTTTAATACCTGTCGCCTTATCCGATAAAGCAGAAATAACCAATATTTGTACTTCAGGATCAATCTTAATCAATTCCTGAATACATTCTAAACCGTCCATTTCCGGCATGGTTAAATCCATCGTAACGATATCGGGTTTGAACGTTCGAAACAAATCGACCGCCTCCATGCCATTTTTTGCTTTTCCTACAATTTTATAAGATGCATTGCTAGGCAAACGTGCAATCTTATTCCGAATAATCATTGAATCATCAACGATAAGCATTTTATACATTAAAAACTCCTTAAGCGCTTAAGCGGATAGTAAAGCGCGTAAATTGATTAGGCTTAGAGCGAATCGCAATTTTTGCACCTAAGCTTCTGACGCGGTCTAAGACCACATCCATTCCCACGCCTCGACCGGCATCTTCCGTGGATGTTTGAGCGGTTGACAAACCGGTAATGAAAATCGCACGATATAATTCATCTTCGCTCATTTCGTCAGGATTTTTATTAAAATCGGGGATTTGACGCAATTTCTCACGAATAGCTTCCGCATCAATGCCTTTGCCGTCATCTTCCACAATCAAATCATAGAATCCGTCGCGATGAATCAGACTGACGCCGATATTGCCTTGTCGCTCTTTGCCTTTTGCCTTACGTGCCTCAGGCGTTTCAATACCATGCACAATGGCGTTACGTACTAATTGCACGGCAATAGACTTAATCAAATCCATACGAATTTCATCAAAAGGTGCTTTATTAAAGCCTTCTACATGATGTTCAACTAATTTGTAATTTCTTTCTGCCGCCTGCTCAATATAGTGCGCCAAATATTGATCCACATCGCCGTGATTGACTTGGGCAACAACATCATGCATAGCGGATTTAAGCCCTTCTTCCACATTATGTGCAGATTTTTCTGAAGCAGAAGGCTGATGCGCATGTACTTGCAAACGCTCATGCAGATTTTTGGTGATTTCCAATTGATCCATTAAGGCATCCAAATAGACCGCAATAGAAAGGAAGTCATCACCGACCAAATCTCTTTGCTCACGCAATTCTTTCAACTTGCCTTCCATTTCTTCTGCAATAGAAACGAAGCGGTCGAATTCCAAAGCGGAAGACTCGCCTTTGAATGAATGGATTTCACGGAAAATTTCATTGATTTTTTCACGCAAACCTACGCGATTATTTTGCTGACGCAAGATGTTGTTGATTTTTTCCGCCACTTGATTTCCGCGACGCAAATAGCCTGCCAAAATAGAAGGCTCTACGCGCAATACTTTCACCAACATTTCTACTTGGCGGTTATTTTGCTCACGTTCTTTTTCCAAGCGTTGCTCAAGTTCCACTTCTTGCGTGATATCTGCAACAGAAACCAGAATTTGCTTGATTTCTTTATCTTCATATACCCGCGTGAAATCAAAACGCAGATATTTATCAGATAAACCGCCTTTTTTATCATCAATAAAGACTTGTACACGGTTCAAAGGGTTAAGCGATTTTACTAAGGATTCTTTAACGCGCGGTTTAAACAACTGGTTAATATAACTCTTAGTATTTTCAATATCGGATTTGCTGAGAATTTTGTCCAATACTTCCTCGAAGGGCTGATCGGCAACATCCATACTTGGCAAAATTGCATTCAAGGCTTGCGAGTGCTGCGAACCGATAACTAAGTTATCATCAACCAAGAACAAACCCTCTTGCACTGACGACATGATTTCATCTACTTCACGACGTGCAACAGCCGCCTGCTCATCCGCTTTAAGCAAATTACGTACGAATACGAAAATCATGAAGATGAAGTACACAATACCGAATCCAATAGCGCCATAAAGAATTCTTTGCTCTAGAATTTCTTCTTCTGCAATATGCCCTTGAATGGTTGAAATGGCGTCATCTGTTTCGGTAATCAAATTGAGGTTAGAAACTTTTGCTTGCGTCATCGCAGACTCTAACTCATCCTGGCTGTCCACCATAATGTCATCAGCAACAGCCAGATAGGCTTTGATATTAGCTGCCAAAGGCTCCCAATTCTGCTTTAAGGCATGCAAATTATTTGAAATACTTTGCACGTTGTCATTAGAAACATGGTACGTCACACCATTGGGGCTGATATAAGTCCCTCCGTTTTCTAATGTTTGTAAGATTTTTGGAAATTCTTGGGTGTTTTGTTGCAGACGATTAAGTACTGCTCTCATGTGCGGACTGTTGGTGTCTTCCCCATAACTTGCATTCGCATCAAAAATATCCCGAATGATTTCCCGGCTATACTGACCAAGAGTTTGAAGAACCTGAATACGATCGTTTTCTGTTTGTTTATGGCTTGCCACCCGTAACTCATACAAGGTAATTCCAATAAAAATAACAACTAACAATGCAATCGCTACAACCAATCCTAAATATTTTTTAAGCGGCGAGGTCTTCTTGATCTCTTGAGTTGGCTTTGCCATAACTACTCCTGATAATATAGAAATATAATATAATTTGCCCAAATAAATGGCGGTTACTTAGAGCAACCGCGTAAACTTTTGGAACCTTTATATCTTAACAAAAGATAAACGGCAAGAAAACTTTTTGTTAGTTGTAGGACACAGTATTTTAATATCTAAAAAACAACGTATTAAAATAATCAACACTGTTTCTAAAAGAATAATATCTGACAAAAACCGTGCAAAAGAGTGTAATCCTTAACTTTCTTAACTTATTTCATCAAAAATACTGAAATTTCCTCATTGCAAGGTCATTTGCTGTGCATTTAATAGCTGCTGCAGACGCTTGCTGTAATAGGCATTGCCATTGCGTTTGTCATACATTTGTGACAAATCTTGCGCCAATTCCTTTGCGGAAACGAAAATATTTTCCTTAAAATATGCCATTGCCGAAAGATAATGCAAGGTGATGATTGGATGATTTTGGCTGCGCCGTCCGATGGCTTCATGATATTTTTCAGATAAGCTCTGTGCCGTATCATATTGTCCTAATTTGATTTGCAATTGAATCAATCTGGGCAGCAAATGAATGAAGTCTTCGCCGGCAGATTCAATGAGTTGCACCGCTTTGTGCATCTGTGCCGCCGCTTCTGTCCATTGATCGCTTTCAATCAGGCTATCGATAATAGGGTAGTAAGTATTGTGCGGTACTTCGCCGCAGCTCATACTGCCGTCAAGAATGGGCTGCGCTAATTGCACGGTTTGTTTATATTGCCCGATAAAGTGTCGGTAATGGATTTCATCGTTTAATTCGCAGGTTTCGCAATCTGAAAAATCATCTTTTTCAGATTGATGCCATGCTTGATGATGTATTTTTGCGCGCTCGATATCGCCCATATTCATGGCTTGGAGCATGAGGCATTTATGCAGCATGGCTGTCCCCAGTTCGCCGCGCTCATAATATTCACGCATGACTTCATTATAAAATTCGATGCGTTCTTTGGACATATCGGGCATAAGCGGCAAATCGGCGATAAACCATTTATATGCCCATAAGCAATGAGAGAGTTCCTGGCAGACTTTCTTTTTTGCTTTTTCCGTTTTACGCAGATTGAGGCGCTCGATGCAGTCTTCCGTCAGCCAATGTAGGCAGGCGATTTGAAAATCGGGAGAATAAAGATGGTTGGGCGCTTCTTCTCCAATGACATGACGACAAATTTGCGCCATCAATTTTTCATCTTCCGCATCTTGCGCGGCATCTAAGGCTTTTACTGTTTCATGCTGGATATCGCCATAACTTTCTAAAAGCCGCCATTGTGCACAAAGCTGTTCGAACTTTTTCATTTATTATCTATACCATAGAGGAATCTTTTCTAAAACACATTTCTACTTAACGCGAATAGGCTAAAGCAATCAAAGCATTGCTTAAATGTAGTGCTGCGGCTTCATAGCCCGCTTGGGTGAAATGCACGCCGTCATTGCGCGCCAATTTACGCCTTATCCATGTTTTCATGCCGCATTCGCCACCCATGACATTTTGCCATGACCAATATAGGGTTTTATGCTGTTGCGCGCTGTACCATTGAATATTTTGAATGGCATCCAATGAGGGCGCACGTGTACCGCATGTGCCGCCCGTGCCTTTTAAGGATTCCGGCGCTCCGATGATGAGTATGCCCGCCTGCGGCAAGGCTTGATGAATATTATTAAGCGTTTGCGCCCATAATTGCTGCACGCTTTCGGGTTTAAAAGGCGTATTGAAGGCTTCATTTGTGCCGTAAGCAAGAATGACCAAATCGGCGCGACTGCGTTTGAGGTCTTGCAACCAGCCCATACGCCATTTGTTGACTTCGCTGAATTGTGCACCATTGATGCCCATCGCGCTATAGACGACGCCTTTGTGCTCGTTTTCAATGTTGATGGCGCCTAAAGCCCATTGAGCGCCGTCGGCGGACTGAAAACTCAGCGGCGGCGTGGCTTTCAAATAGGTATGGAACCATTGTTTCGCCGTGCCCTTTTCTTCTAAGAGCCTGAATCGCTGTCCTGCGGCGTCGCGTACCAGCAGGCTTGAGCCTTGTCGCGGTGGCAAGAGGGTAAGGATAATCGCGGAAGCCCCCTGTGCTTTACGCGGTATCAGATGAAGCGATTGCTTCCCTTGCGACAAGGTCACGACGCCGCCGAGCGGAAAATCGGCATCGTCGCGGCGGCTCGTCAATATCTGCCAGCCTTGATGCTCATAGCTCATGACGGCACTGCGCTGCCCTTTGACATGATTCGGATAAATCCAACCGATGCCGCCGTCGCCAAATTTGGCTTGCAGGGATTGGCGAAGAAAATCGCTAAAATAATCGCCGGCAGTATGCGAATCACCCAACTGAATAATACGGAATTTGTGATTTTCGCCTTTGGCGAGTCCGCGCCATTTTTGCAGCCATATCTGCTGATTGCTGCCGTAATTAATCAATCCATCGGGTAGATTTTGTGCTGCGGCGATATTGCCGAAGCAGGCTAATAAAATCATTATTTTTATTCCCGGCAGACATCGCCGCCTAAAATATTGTACATAATGATTTTTGATTCCGTTCATATCTATTTTCCTTAGCTTTTTAATTTTCTGTTTGCATGTGTAGACGGCGCATAATGGCAATCGCGATTTGCCGCTGCCCCGTCGGTGTGAAATGAATGCCGTCTTTGCTGCGTACGCGCACGCTTTTGCCTTCCAGCATGATGGTATCGACATAGGTGGGCGCACCGCCTGTCAGGATGTATTTGGTCGGCACAAAAATGCCCTTGTCGCGCATTTCGCTGCGCATAATGCCGTCAAGATAAAGCATTTGTTCGTTGAGCTTTTCCGGCTTCATAAAAGGAAGCCCCAACCAAATCACGCCGGCATCATGTTTTTGCGCGCTTTCGACAATACGACTTATGCGGGCGCGATAGACCGCCTCCCATGCTTTGCTTTTAAATTTGAGATAGGGTGCTTTGCTGCCCTGCTCGGGATCGGGGAAATCCCAAGGGTCATTCGGACCTAAAAAGACGACCACGGCTTTGATACTTTTATCCGCCGCCAAGGTTTTTTCCACTTCCGCCGGCCAATTGAAGAAATCGGGATAAGATAAACCCGTGCTTTGTTTGCTTAAATTAATGCTGTTGATATTGTATTGGCGCTGCAGGGTTTGTTGCACGAAGGGCGCCACGCCCTGCATCAGCGAGTCACCGATTAATAAGACTTTGTCGCCCGCCTGCAAGGGAATTTGCTCAAGCAGGGCTTTGTTTTGCGGAGCCGCTTCGGTTTGTGTGTTTGTGCTGTCATTTGCCGCGGCCGTTTGTACGGTGGCTTTGGTTTCGCCGCTGTCATTGCTCGGCGGGGTTTCTGTATTTGCCATCAGTGCTGCGTCTTCGCTTGCTGCGGTGGCATTATTGTTTTCTATCTTTATTTGTGCGGAGTTTTCAACGGCGGCTTTGGTTTCGCCACTGTCGTTTGTCGGCGACGTTTCCGTGTTTGCCATTAGCGGTGCGTCTTCGCTTGGCGTGGCAGTTTTATCGTTTTCCGCCTTTGTTTGCACAGGATCTTCAACGGCGGCTTTACTGTCGCCGCTGTCATTGCTCGGCGGGGTTTCTGTGTTTGCCATCAGTGCTGCGTCTTCGCTTGGCGCGGTGGCATTATTGTTTTCTATCTTTGTTTGTGCGGAGTTTTCAACGGCAACTTTGGTTTCGCCACTGTCGTTTGTCGGCGACGTTTCCGTGTTTGCCATTAGCGGTGCGTCTTCGCTTGGTGCAAAGGTTTTATCATTTTCCGCCTTTGTTTGCACAGGATCTTCAACGGCGGCTTTACTGTCGCCGCTGTCATTGCTCGGCGGGGTTTCTGTGTTTGCCATCAGTGCTGCGTCTTCGCTTGGCGCGGCGGCATTATCGTTTTCCGCGGTCGTTTGCACGAGGTTTTCAGCGGCGGCTTTGCTGTCGTCTGCAGGATGGCTGTGTTCTGTTTGTGTGTCGGTAATGCTCGTTTCTTCAATCTGTTCTGCAAGGGCTTCTGTGGCTTCCCGCAGTTCCGCTTCGCTGAGCGTGAAATCTTCTTGTAGCAGCGCAACATTTGGCCCGGTGGTAGGCGGGCTCTGTTGCGCGGCGATGCGTTGGTCTATCGCTTGAATTTGACTGCGCAGTCCTTGTGCCAAGGTATTGGCGGTATTTTGTAGATTTGCCCCTGCCCTCCACAAAGCAAAGTAATCTAAGGAAGCTAAAGGACTAGGACGGTGATAGGTCTGTTGCCAATAACGATTAATCGACTGCTGACTAAACCAAATGCAGAACAAAGCACTTAAAGAAAGCGCGATAAAAACAGATAGGCGGGTATTAGAAGTTGGCATAGATAAATCCCGGAATGCCGGAAGGTGCAAAAATCATAATCAAGAAAAATACCGCGCTAATCGGTAATGCCCATAGCCATACCGGCAAGCGCTCGAGCAGACGCACAAAACGATTGATGCCGCGCAGAATTTCCTGATAGGCAATCAGCGCGGCGAGCATGGCGGCGAAGAGTAAGGCGGTGGAAAATACCGGCAGACTGAATTGTAGATTGCCGATAAGTGCTTGGAATATCAATGCCGCTTGGCTTAAATCCTGCGCACGGAATATCACGAAAGTAAAACAGACGAAATTCAGGGTAAAGAAGATGCCGATATAGCGCGTCCATTCACGCGCGGCAAGGGCGTCGCGTTTGCCGCACAGGCGGTCGCCGCAATTGAGCAGCACCAATGCCAGTCCGTGCAATAAGCCCCAGAGGGCGAAATTCCAACTGTGTCCGTGCCAAATGCCGGAGAGCAGCATCGCCAACAGCAAATGAATTTGCGTGCGCAGAAAGCCTTTTCGATTGCCGCCTAGCGGGATGTAGATATAATCGCGAATCCATGTGGAGAGCGAGATGTGCCAGCGGTTCCAAAAGTCGCGGATATTGTGCGCAATCAGCGGCATGCGGAAATTCGGCGGCAGTTGGAAGCCGAGCAGCATTGCCAAGCCGATGGCTAAATCGGTATAGCCGGAAAAGTCGAAAAAGAGCTGGGCGGTGTAGCCGTAAATGGCGGTTAGGAGGGTAAAGGTGTCATATTGCAGGGGGTTGTTAAATACGGGATCGACCCAGCCGTCACCGATGGTGCCGGCAAAGCACCATTTTTTAATAATGCCTAATAAAATCAGCGTGATTGCCAGTGCGGGGCGGATGATTTGTCTTGGATTGGAGTTTTGGATTTGTGCGGCGGCTCCTTCGTGTTCGCCGTCGATGGTTTTCATGCGTTCGGCGCGGAAAATCGGGCCTGAAGTGATGGTGGCGAAAAAGCTCAAATGCAGTAATAGTTCATACCAAGCCAGTTTGACGGGTTTGTAGCGGTATAAGGCGCTTAAATAGGCGATGGATTGGAAGGTGTAATAGGAAATGCCCAAAGGCAGCAGCAAATCCGGCCAAGCGCTTTGCCGGTCATGTGGCAATTGGGCACGGAAAAAATCATAATATTTGAATACCGCCAAATTTAGTACCGCCAAGCTGATGCCGATGATTAGCCAAGTCTTAGCATGACGCGCGTCGATGCTATGCACAATCTGCTGCGCCACTACCACATTCAACAAGCCCGCGCCGGCAACCGCCGCCGCAAATAAGGGATTGAGATAATACAGCCAGCCCATGCTAGCAAGGAGCAGAAGCCAATTCTGCACGCGCGGCGATGCGCCAAACAGCCAGTACAGCGGAAAGAACAGCAGAAAAAAAACGGCAAATTCAATGGATAAAAAGGGCATAGGGCTAGCGCTGAGCTAAAAGTGCGAAGTTTACCGCAAAGCAGGCTTTGGCGATAGTTTAGCGTTTTGCCATGACATGAATGTTAATCGGCATCGCTTGAAGCACTTGTTTGAAGCGACTGTTTTTATTTTTAAAAAGTTTTTCATTACTATCTAAATGGATTTTTGCCTCCTATTATGGATACAATATAAGAAAAATCATTTAGAGGCAGGCAAAAAGCACTTTGGGCATGGCTCAAGGTTTTTATTTGGAATCAGTAGGAGTTTGTATGATGAAGAAACAGTTATTAACGGCTTTAGTGGCATTGGGTGCGAGTACGATGTCGTGGGCGGAGGTGAATATTTATTCGTATCGTCAGGAGTTTTTGATTAAGCCGATGTTGGAGGCGTTTACCAAAGAATCGGGCATTCCCGTCAATATTGTTTATGTGAAAGACGGTTTGGCTGACCGACTCAAGCAAGAAGGCGAATTAAGCAAGGCAGATGTGGTGCTGACGGTGGATATCAGCCGTTTGGAGGAGTTGGTCGCCGCAGGGGTAACGCAGCCTTTTACTTCTGATGTGGTCAATGCAAACATTCCGGCGCATTTGCGCGGCGAGCATTGGGCGGCTTTGACTACGCGTGCGCGCGCGATTTATTCTTCCAAAGAACGGGTAGGCAAACTGCCGGCAAGCTTTACTTATCAGGATTTGGCAAAGCCTGAATTGAAAGGCAAGGTCTGCGTGCGTTCGGGCAAACACCCATACAATGTGTCTTTGGTCGCTTCCATGATTGCACGTGACGGCGAGGCGGCGGCGAAGGCTTGGCTGGAAGGCGTGAAGGCGAATTTGGCGCAGAAACCGCAGGGCGGCGATCGCGACCAAGTCAAGGCGATTATGGAAGGCAAATGCGATTACTCGCTGGGCAATTCTTACTATTTCGGCGCGATGCTGAATAATGAGAAAAACCCTGAGCAAAAAGAGTGGGCAAAAGCGGTGGAGATTAATTTCCCGAATCAGAAAAGCACGGGTACGCATGTGAATGTCTCGGGTGTGGCGCTTGCCAAACATGCGCCTAACCGCGCCGATGCTTTGAAATTGATTGAGTTTTTAAGCGGTGATGCGGCGCAGGAGATGTACGCGGAAGTCAATCATGAATACCCTGTGAAAGCGGGTGTGAAGCGTTCTGATTTGGTGGCTTCATGGGGTGATTTTAAAGCAGATGATTTAAATGTGCTGGAGATTGCCAAACATTATCAAAGCGCTTTGAAGCTGATTGATGAAGTGAAATTTGATATGTGATCAAGGCTTAATGTGATAGTCGATTAACATAAGAATGAGACAAGGCGACGAGCCGCAGACAGTACAGATAGTACGGCAAGGCGAGCCAACGCCGTATCATTGCAATTTTAATCGACTATATAAGCCGCAAAAGCGCTTTGAGGGCTTCTTGCTTTCAAAGCGCTTTTTTATGGGCGTGTTGGGATTGCTATGTTATTGAATAAATTGCGCTGTGGTTTTTCTGTGTTACTGCTGTGGGTGGTGGCACTCTTGCTCTGTTTGCCGCTGTTGGCTTTGTTTTACCAAGCCTTGACCGCGGATTCGCCGATTTTTGAGCATTTGCAACGCACGGTGCTGTGGGATTATGTGCGCAACAGCGTGATTTTGGTTGTGGGCGTGGTGCTGCTGTCTTTGCTTTGGGGCGTGCCGAGTGCGTGGCTGATTGCGCGTTATCGTTTTTGCGGACGGGGTTTTTTCCGCTGGGCGTTATTGTTGCCACTGGCGATGCCTGCTTATTTGGCGGCGTTTGTCTATACGGAATTGCTGGATTATGCGGGCATGGTGCAAAGCGCTTTGCGGCGCGTGTTTGGTTTTAAGAATGCGCAGGATTATTGGTTTTTTGAAATTCGCAGCATGGGCGGGGCGGTATTTGTCTTGTCCTTGTGTTTTGCGCCTTATGTTTACTGGCTGTGCGTGCAGGCTTTTGCCAAATTACCTGCCAATCAAATCCACGCTGCCGAGCTTTTGGGGGCAAAGCGCTTTGAGATATTCAGACGGGTACTGCTGCCGCTGCTGCGCCCGACTTTGGCAGTGGCTTGCGGTTTGGTGGCGATGGAAACCTTGGCGGATTTCGGCACGGTGGCGTATTTTTCGGTTTGGCATTTGACGACAGGGATTTACGATGTTTGGCTGGCGCACCGCGATTTGTCCGCAGCGGCGAAATTATCGAGCCTGATGCTCTTGGCGGTGGCGCTGTTGCTGGCATGGGAACAGTATTACCGTCGCCGCAATCATTTAGCACGCAACCACGCGCCGCTCGAAGCCAAGCGCTTTGCCGGTATGGCGAGCGAAATGGCGGCGGTGTTATGGTGCGGTTTGGTCTTGCTGTTGGGCTTTGGCATTCCTTCCGCTTGGCTGCTGTGGGCGGCGTGGCGTTATGTGGGCGATACCGATTGGGCGGCATTTGCCCATATGGGCTTTTATACCTTGCGCCTTGCCTTAACGGTAGCGGCGATTGGTACGGCATTGGCATTTGTGTTGCAAGCATGGCAACGAGCCACCGCGCGCGGCAAGGGTTTGATTCGCCTTGCCGGTTTGGGCTACGGCGTTTCGGGCACGGTATTAGCCATCGGCGTGTTGATGATAACTACTGCCTTCGATCACAAAATCAACGCCATCAGCAAAGCGCTTGGCTTCGGCATGGTCGGCTTGATTTGGAGCGGCACCATAGCGGCTTTGGTCTATGCCTTTTTATGTCGCTTTGCGGCGGTGAGCTTGGGGGCGGTGGAAAGTGGTTTTGCGCACATTCCGCCCAGCCTTGACCAAAGCGCTTTCTTGCTCGGCTGTTCGGAAAAACAAACGGCATGGCGTTTATGGTTGCCGCTGTTGCGCAACAGTCTGGTTACCGCCGCCTTGCTTTTGTTTTTGGAATCAATGAAGGAATTATCGGCGGCGATGCTTTTGCGCCCCTTTAACGTGCAAACCCTCTCGACGTATATTTACGAATACATTTCCGCCGAACGCTTTGAAATGGCTGCATTGCCTGCTTTGCTGATGGTGGTTTTGGGTTTGCCGCTGGTGGCATTGCTGTTGAAAACCATGGAGGATTAAAATGCCAATCGAACAAGAACAAGCGCTTTGCTTGCATCAAGTCAGCATTCATTACGGCGCAGCGGCGGTGGTGCGAGATTGCGATTTTGCATTGCAACGCGGCGAAATCGGCGCACTATTGGGCGCCTCGGGTTCGGGCAAAAGCACCTTGCTCAAAGCCATTGCAGGCTTATTGCCAATTGCGGGCGGAGAAATTTATATGCAAAACCAATTGGTTTCGGGCGATGGCGTGCATATACCGTCGCAGCAACGCGAAGTGGGCATGCTGTTTCAGGACTACGCCCTGTTTCCGCATTTGAACGCGCTGGAAAACGTCTGCTTCGGCTTGCGCCATTTGCCCACAGCGGCAGCGAAAGACAAAGCGCTTTCCATGCTCGAACGCGTGCAATTAGCGGATTTTGCCAAACGCTTTCCGCACGAACTCTCGGGCGGACAGCAACAGCGCGTCGCCCTTGCCCGCGCCTTAGTGAGAGAACCGCGCCTGTTACTACTCGATGAACCTTTTTCCAGCCTCGACCAAGCGGTACGCGAACATTTAATCGATGATTTGCGCCTATTATTCAAAGAACAGCACATCAGCGCCTTGCTTGTTACCCACAACAAACGCGAAGCCTTCGCGCTGGCGGATAAAGTGGCGCTGATGAAGGCAGGGCAGGTGGTGGACAGCGCCGCACCGCAACAGCTCTACGACCACAGCGCACAAGGTGAACTGGCGACAGTCTTGGGGCATCTCTGCTTGATTAGCGCGGTGAAAGTGGGCGATGGGGCGCAAAGCGCTTTTGGCGCATTGCCTTTGCCGCTGTCGGCGCGTGATGCCCCTGAGGGCGAGGCATTATCAATCGCCCTGCGACCGCATCAATATGATTTGCACGCCGCACAGGAAGATGGCGCAACGGTCATGGAGGTGCAATTTTTGGGAGATATGTCGCGCTATCGCCTGCAGCAGGGCAAAAGCAGTGCGGAATTTTTAAGCACCAAGCGCTTTGTCTGCGGGCAGAAAGTGCGGGTGGTGTTTCATTAAAAATTCCTTTTCGGCTGAACTCTCGCCATTTATGGCGCTAGAATTTCATTGGAAGCGGCAGTCAGCGCTTCCCGTTCAGGGCAACATATAGGGCGATGCTTTATGCGTATCGTCCTGTGTGTTGAAACATCAGGTATAGGCGGGATTTAGGGCGTTTTGCGTCCGAATTTTGGCATTTTTTCCGTAAATCCGCGATAATAGCCGGCTTATTTTAATTTAGCAGATGCTCATCATGATACAAACCCTCAAACACGTTTACATCGAAACCCACGGCTGCCAAATGAATGAATACGATTCTTCCAAGATGTTGGCGGTGCTGAAGGTGTCGCATGGCATTGTACCGGTGAAAACGCCTGAAGAAGCGGACGTGCTGTTACTCAATACCTGCTCTATCCGCGAAAAGGCGCAGGAAAAAGTTTTTTCCCAAATCGGGCGCTGGCGACCGCTGAAAGAGAAAAATCCGCATATTATCATTGCCATCGGTGGCTGCGTCGCTTCGCAGGAAGGTGAGGAATTGCGCCGCCGTGCGCCTGAGGTCGATGTGGTCTTCGGACCGCAGACTTTGCACCGCTTGCCGAATTTAATCAGCGAAGCCCAGCAGAAACGCGGCGGCGTGGTCGATGTGTCTTTCCCCGAGATTGAAAAATTCGATCATTTGCCCGAGCCGCGCGCCGAAGGCCCGACCGCTTATGTGTCGGTGATGGAAGGCTGTTCCAAATATTGCACCTTTTGCGTAGTGCCTTATACGCGCGGCGAAGAAGTCAGCCGTCCTTTTGACGATGTGATTGCCGAATGCGCTTCGCTTGCGGCGCAGGGCGTGCGGGAAATCAATCTCTTAGGGCAAAATGTGAATGCCTATCGCGGCGCTATGGACGACGGTAATATCGCGGATTTGGCTTTGTTGATTGAATACGTTGCCGCGATTGAGGGTATTGACCGTGTGCGCTTTACCACATCGCATCCTGTGGAATTTACCGACAGCTTGATTGAGGTTTATGCCCGCGTGCCGCAATTAGTCAGCCATCTGCATCTGCCGGTGCAAAGCGGTTCGGATAAGGTGCTGGCTTTGATGAAGCGCGGACATAAGGCGGCGGAATATGTGGAGAAATTGGAACGTATTCGCGCCATTCGTCCCGATATCAGCTTTTCTTCCGATTTTATCGTCGGTTTCCCCGGCGAGGAAGACAGCGATTTTGAAGACACGATGAATCTGATTGAAACGGTGTTTTACGATACTTCTTATAGCTTTATTTACAGTCCGCGCCCCGGCACGCCGGCTTCCGCCATGCCTGACCGCATTTCTATGGATGTGAAAAAAGCGCGTCTGGCGCGTTTGCAGGCGCGTATTCTCGAGATGGCGGGCCAGATTTCGCAACAGATGGTCGGCACGGAGCAATGGGTCTTGGTGGATAGAATTTCGCGTAAAAACCAAAACGAAGTCAGCGGACGTACGGAGAATAATCGCGTGGTGAATTTCCAAGCGCCGGCTTCTTTGATTGGACGCTTTGCTAAAGTGCAAATTACGGCGGCTTATCCTAATTCTTTGCGCGGTCGTCTGATTGAGGCGGAGGGGATGCAGCGCCCCGTGATTTACGGACAAAGCGCCTAATAAAAAACCGCCACTTTCAACAGTGGCGGTTATGTTTTTTACTCAAACGGCGATTATTCCGCAAAACAATCTTTCAAACCTTTTGCCAGATTTTTCTGTAACTCGCCGAACATGGCAGGGCCGGTCGCCAAATCTGCGCCGACAGGATCTAAGACCCCTACTTTCACCTGCGTGCCTTCAATCAATTTATCGGTGAGTTTGGAAGAAAATTGCGGCTCATTGAAAATACAGGCGACTTTATTTTCCTGTAAAACAGCACGTAATTCGCCGATACGTTTTGCGCCAGGCTCGTGTTCCAGATCCGCACGCACCACGCCCACAGGATTGAGAGCGAATTCTTCTTCAAAATAAGGATAGGCATCATGGAAAGTCATGTAAGGCTTACGCGCCACGCCCTCCAAAGATTGCGCGACTTCTTGATGTAGAGTTTGCAGATTTTTCAAAGCGGTTTGCAGATTTTGCTCATATTTGTCCGCATTGTCTTTATCCAAAATGCTCAAATCGGCGGCAACCGCTTTTAACAAAGGCGCGGCATTTTCCGTTCCTAACCATAAATGGAAATTGTATTCGCCATGGTGATGATCGTGTCCGCCGTCCATATGACTGAAGCCGGAATCTTCATCGCCATGATGGTGATGCGCTTCTTCCCATAAACCGCCGCTGCGGGTTTTTAACAATTTCACGCCGGCGGATTTATCCCAAATCAGGGTTTTTGCGCCTTTGATTTTTGCTGCGCTGCCTGCCATGAATGTTTCCAAATCATCGCTGACCCAAACCAATAATTGCGCATCATTCATGGCTTTCACATCAGAAGGCTTGAGCGCATAGGCATGCGGCGAACCTTCTTTAATCAATAATTTCGGCTCGCCGACGCCGTCCATAATTTGTGCGACCAAACTATGCAAAGGTTTGATAGTGGTGACTACGTTCGGCACCTCCGCCTGCGCGGCAAAGCCGATAGATAGAGCGATTGAGCCGATTAAGAGTTTTTTAAGCATGACATTCTCCATAGGTTTTGAATAAATGTAATGCTATAACAATTGTGAAAAAAGATAAAGCGAATTTATCGCAGAACACTGAATGCCTGCCAAGCATTTAACACGTCTTCAACAGCAATATCCGCCATCTTGCCGCCGCCACTGGCAGGGCAATCTTTGGGTTGAACTATCGCTAAAGGCGCGTCGAAAATGGGGCGCGTGCGTTGCGGATTGGTCGGGCCGTATAAACCGACGGTCGGCGTGCCGGCGGCATTGGCAAGATGCAAACCGCCGGTATCGTTGCCAATCACGCATTGCGCTCGGCGGAGCAAATTAAAAAACTCCGACATGTCGGTCTTTCCTGCCAGATTGCGTACCTGTTCAAGCGCTAAATCTTGCATAATCGCTTGGCAAATTTCCTTATCTTTGGCAGTGCCGCACAGCAGGATTTCCGCATCGCTGTGGCGGCGCAATTGTTGGATAAAAGCCCGCCATTTGCTGACTTCCCAGCGTTTTTCAGGACTGTTTTCCGAGCCGCAAATCAGCACGATATGCGATGCGCGGTCGGCATTTGGCAATAAAGGCGCAAAAGAAACGCCGTCTTGCAAAGCAAAATGGGCGGTAAAATCTGTCCATAATTGACTTTGATGCCGCTCTCCGTCCTGCTCGGGATGAGAAATATAATAGCGATGCGTCAGCAGGCGGCGCGGACGCGTTTGCCATGCAATGCCGTAACGTTTTGGAATGCCTTGCAGCCATGCTTCCGCATCGCTGCGCTGCGAATTGGCAAATAAAACCGCTTGTCTGAATTGTCCGCGTTGCTGCCAAAAATGCGGATAATAACGCCAATTTTTCGACGGCAAAGCGCGATATTCTTGCTGAAAACCTAAAGCGGGCAACAAAGGGGCAAATGCCGCTTGTCCGCTGAATACACTGCGCGGATGTTTTTGCAGTATCGCCGCCGCAACAGGCAAAGCCATAACCACATCGCCCAACCAATTCGGCAAACGGATAATTAGCGACATACGACCTCCAAATTAGGCGCGGTGATAGGGGTGATTTTGATTGATAGACCAAGCACGATACAGGGCTTCCGCTACAATAATGCGCACCAAAGGATGCGGCAACGTCAGCTTGCCTAATGACCAACTTTCATTGGCTTTGGCTTTTACCGCTTCGCTCAATCCTTCCGGGCCGCCGATCACAAGCGCCAGATGCCGCGCTTGTTGCTGCCATAGCTGCAAACGTTCGGCAAGCGCTTCGCTGCTATGGACTTTGCCCGGAATGTCTAATGTGACGATGTAATCCGCCTGCGCAAGAGTTTGCAAAATTTGCTCGTCTTCTTTTTGCCTTGCGGCGGCTATTTGGTTTTTATCGCTGCGTTTTTGCAGAGGAATTTCTTTGAGTTGCAGACTGACGCCGCCTTTAAGGCGTTCGGCATAATCCTGATAGCCTGCTTCCACCCAAGCAGGCATTTTATGACCGACAGCGATAAGTGTGATGAGCATTATTGCTGCTGCAAATATTGCCGGGCAGGCGGAAATCCTTGCGCGGCGGCTTTTTGGATATAGGCTTTGCCGTTTTTTGCATTAGCGACAACGCCGTCGCCGCGCATCAGCATAATGCCGTAATTAAATTGGGCGGCGGCATCGCCATTGTCCGCCAAAGCTTGCATCCATGGTGCTGCTTGCTGCGCTTGTCCTGTGGACAAATAATACATGGCTAAATCGTATTGCGCAGGCGGATAACCTGCTTGCGCGGATTGCTGCAACCATTGCAAGGCGGCTTGCTGATTGACCGCCGTGCCGTCGCCGTTGCCGTAAGCGACGGATAAATTATAGGCGGCAACCGGATCGCCTGTTTGCGCGGCTTTGTTCAGATGATTAAAGGCTTTCACGGCATCGCCCTGCTGATGCGCTTGAGCCGCCGCCTGCAATTCCGCCTGCGCATTTTGCGCTTGTGCGCTCATGCAGGCGAAGCCTGCCAATAAGATTGCAAGCAGATGAGTTCTTAATTGCATGATGTCTCCTCTTTTTGATAGCGTAAATCCCAAACGTCGTGTCCTTTGCCGATGCCGCGCCGTTCGAATTTGGTTTCTGGCCGCCATTCGGGACGGGGTGCAAAATCTTCTCCATCGCCTAAATTATGCCATTTATTATCTTCGCGCAAAATATCGCGCATCCAAAAGGCATAATGCTCCCAATCGGTTGCCAAATGTAATTCTCCGCCTGCACGCAATTTTTTATGCAGCAAATCGGTGAAAGACTGCTGAATGATGCGGCGTTTGTGATGGCGCAATTTCGGCCAAGGATCAGGGAAATAGATTTGCACGCGCATCAGGCTATTATCGGCAATATGGCTTTGCAATATTTGAACGGCATCCGCTCGAATAATGCGCAAATTATCTATGCCCCGCGCCTCTGCGCCCATCATGATGTGTCCGACACCGGGACCGTGCACTTCAATGCCTATAAATCCGAGTTCCGGCGCAGCTTCCGCCATGCTCAATAGCGATTCGCCATTGCCGAATCCGATTTCTAAAACAATATCTTTTCTCAGTGGTTCAAATAAATGGGCTATTTCTATGAGACCCGTATCATCGGCGATGTCAATACCGTAACGCGGCCATAGGGTTTCAAACGCGCGCTCTTGTCCGCTGGTCATCCGCCCTTGACGCAGAACGAAGCTACGGATGCTCATAAACGTTTATCATGTTCAATGATGGCATAGGCTGAGTGATTATGAATCGACTCAAAATTCTCTGAAGACACGCTATAGGATTGAATCCGATCGTCTTCATTCAGCATCAATGCCACATCGCGCACAATGTCTTCGACAAATTTCGGATTTTCGTAGGCATGTTCAGTCACCCATTTTTCATCAGGGCGCTTCAAAGTCGCCCAAATCGGGCAAGAACCGCCTTTTTCGCCCATTCCAATCAATTCCTCAATGGAAAAAGGACGTTCAGGATCGTAAAGTGCAGTGATGATGATATGCGAACGCTGATTATGCGCACCGTAATCGGAAATCTCTTTCGAGCAAGGACAAAGGCTAGTTACCGGCACGGTAACTTCCACATATAATTCGCTATTGCCGACATTGCCGTCTGCCAATAGGCTTACTTCATAATCCATCATGCTTTTGCTGCCGCTGACCGGTGCGGATTTCTCCACAAAATAGGGGAAAGTCAGCGCAAAAGTACCTTCATCCGCCATCAAACGCTGCAGCATTTGCCCGTGCAGTTGCAAAAAATCCGCCACGCTATATTGCGAGGTTTCGTTCAGTATCTGAATAAAGCGCGACATATGCGTGCCTTTTTTATCATGCGGCAGCAGTACGGTCATTTCCGCCGTAGCAACGCTGTGTTGCTGCTTGCTTTCGGCATTGCTAAAAATAATCGGCATACGGATATCACGAATGCCAACGCGCGTAATCGGCAATTGACGGCGATCCGCCGAGCCTTGCACATCAGGAATCATTTCTGTCATTAGAGTTCTCGCTAAAAAATCGGGGTATTATGCGGTGCGGGCTTGCTTCCTGCAAGCCATTAAGCAAATGTTATTCTTGTTCGCTTTTTGCTTTCGCATAGTGATCATTTTCTTTGTTACTGACTTTCAGTACAAAATAGTCAAGCAAAGAAGTGGGTAAGAAACGTTTTGCCAAAGCCATCAACCATGTCAGTTTAGTCACATAGTAACGCGCCTTGGGCTTATCGGATTCAATCGCATGAATCAAGGCTGCCACTACCGCTTCAGGACCTAGCGTAAAAGGTGCAGGCTTATCGCTTTCCAAGCGCTGAATCATTTTCAGATAAGCCAGTTTATGCAAACTTTGCGCCGCATCAATCCAACGCTGGAATTGCAGGAATGAATTGCTACGAAAAGAGGAACTAATCGGTCCCGGTTCAATTAAGCTTACATGAATGCCGCTGCCTTTTAGCTCAAGACGCAAAACATCGCTCAAGCCTTCAATGGCAAATTTGGTTGCCACATAGGCGCCGCGAAAGCGCATCGCCGCAATTCCTAATACAGAGCTATTGTTAACGATACGCCCAAAACCTTGGCGACGCATGATCGGCAAAACCGAAACCGTCAGCTCATGCCAGCCGAGAAGGCAATTGTCCAATTGATAAGCCAAAGCGCTGCGCGATAAATCTTCTACTGCCGCAGGAATGGCAAAAGCACCGTTATTAAACAGGGCGTCAAGGCGACCTTGAGTAAGCTTTAAAGTCCAATCCAATGCCATCGCAATCGAATCAGGAGAAGCCAAATCCAATTGCACCGCATGCAAACCTTGCGCACGCAATTGCTCGACATCACCGGCATCTCGCGCTGTAGCAATTACCAACCAGCCGCGTTCATGTAACATTTCCGCCGCTTTACGCCCAATGCCGCTAGAACAACCTGTAATTAAAATCGAGCGCTGCATATTATTTTCCATGAGCAAAAGCCGGCCAATCTTGGGTATGGCGTAAAACCAAATCATGCAATAAAGCGATATGATCCGCACGGGCATTTAAGGCAGGAATATAGTCATAACGTTCGCCGCCATGATGTAAAAACAGCTCACGATTCCCTTCTGCCATTTCTTCCAAAGTTTCAAGACAATCTGCCGTAAACCCAGGACACATTACCGCCAAACTTTTCACGCCTTCTTTGGCTAATTGTTCAATGGTTTTATCCGCATAGGGCTGCAACCACACTTCTTTACCGAATTGCGATTGAAATACCACCATAAATTGAGAGGCTTGCAAAGACAATTTTTCAGCCACTAAACGTGCCGTTTTCTGACAAAAGCAATGATAGGGATCGCCCTCATGCAAATAACGCTCGGGTACGCCGTGAAAAGAAAAAAGAACTTTTTCAGGCATCTCGTTTGTCTGCAAATATTCCCTTACAGTCTGTGCTAATGCTTCGATATAAGCCGCCTCATCATGCCAATGATGCACAAAACGCCATTCTGGCATATAACGCATTTTCTTAAAAGCATCCGCTACCGCATCAATGACTGTCGCCGTTGTCGCATCACAATATTGCGGATACATCGGCACAATCAACAACTGATTAACACCTTGAGCTTGCAAAGCACGCAATTTACTTTCTATTGAAGGATTACCATAGCGCATCGCATAATCCACAATAATATCTTGACGAGCATAATGCTGATAAAGCAAATCACGCAAAGCATCTGTTTGCGCTTTAGTAATCTCTATAAGAGGTGCGCCTTTATCCGTCCATACTTTGGTATACAAAGCCGCAGATTGCTTCGGGCGCTTCGGCAAAATAAAAGCATACAAAATAAAAAGCCATTGCCAACGCGGCAAATCAATCACGCGCGGATCAGATAAAAACTCGGCAAGATAAGGACGCAGTGCCTTTGCCGTCGGCGCATCAGGCGATCCTAAATTTACTAATAAAACAGCTGATTTAGGAGAAATTGCAGGATGATCTACTTTCATATAAAAAAGCTCTGCCGAAGCAGAGCGTTTTGCATTAGGCCTGAGTATCTTCAACCGGACGGTCAACCAATTCTACGTAAGCCATTGGCGCCTGGTCGCCTGGACGGAAACCGCATTTTAAAATGCGAATATAACCACCCGGGCGCTCTTTATAGCGTGGCGCTAATTCAGCAAATAATTTTTGTACCGCATCACGATCACGCAGACGGGCAAAAGCTAAACGGCGCGCCGCAACCGTATCATTATTTTTTGCATGAGTAATGATAGGCTCTAATACACGGCGTAAATCTTTTGCTTTAGGCAAAGTTGTTTTAATCAACTCATGCTGAATCAAAGATACGCTCATATTTTTAAACATCGCTTCACGATGCGCGCTAGTACGGTTCAATTTACGACCAGCTAATTTATGTCTCATAATTCACTCCAAAATCTGAAAGCCGACATTAATTCTGCGGCCAATTTTCAATATCCATACCAAGCTCTAAACCGCGAGCAGCTAAAACCTCTTTGATTTCATTGAGAGATTTTTTACCTAAATTCGGTGTTTTCAGCAATTCAACTTCCGTACGACGAACTAAATCGCCAATACTGTTGATATTTTCCGCTTTTAAGCAATTAGCAGAACGAACGGTCAATTCCAAATCATCAACAGGACTTAAAAGAACAGGATCAATATGAATTTCTTCCTCTTCTTCCTCGATTACTTCTGTCGACTCAAGCTTAACAAAAACTTTAATTTGATTATGTAAAATCGTTGCCGCTTCACGTATCGCTTGCTCAGGCTCAATTGTGCCGTTTGACTCAATATCAATAATCAATTTATCAAGATTGGTACGTTGTTCAACCCGAGCTTGTTCAACACGATAAGCAATACGGCGTACAGGACTAAATGAAGCATCAAGGTGCAGAACATTTGCTCTCACTGATTCACCATCCTCAGTTTCCTGTGAAACCACGCGATAACCACGTCCTTTTTCAACAACAACCGTCATAGAAAAAGGTTTGTCTTGGGTTAAGTGCGCAATAACATAATCAGGATTTGCAATTTTCACCCCTGCCGGCGCACGAAAATCACCAGCAGTGACAACACCAGCCTTGCTTACGCTCAATTTCATTTCGGCACGTTCTAGATCAGGCATAATCAAAGCCACGCCTTTAAGATTCAGCAAGACATCAATAACGTCTTCCTTAACCCCTTCAATTGCCGAATATTCATGTAAAACACCTTCAATATCACACTCTATAATTGCTGCTCCTTCAATAGAAGAAAGCAATACTCGGCGCAGAGCCGTTCCTAAAGTGTAACCGAATCCGCGTTCCAAAGGCTCAAGCGTAACGCGAGAGGTGTTTGGGCCGATTTCTTTAATTTGAACAATACGAGGAGTCAATAATTCAGATAAAGCCATACCAACACCTTTTTAATAAAACCAAGACTATTTAGAATAAAGCTCAACAACCAACGACTCATTAATATCAGCCGATAGATCAATACGCTCTGGAATGCGCTTGAATTGACCTGTCATTTTAGACACATCAACTTCAATCCAATCAACAAAGCCGCGTTGAGAAGCCAGCTCTAAAGCGCTCTTAATGCGTACTTGATTGCGCGATTTTTCACGTACTGAAATCACATCTTCTGCTTGAACTTGATAAGAAGCGATAGTTACGCGCTTGCCATTAACTTCAATAGCACCATGAGAAACCAACTGACGAGCTTCTGCACGAGTAGCGCCGAATCCCATACGGTAAACCACATTATCTAAACGCTTCTCCAAAATTTGTAACAGATTTTCGCCTGTTGAACCTTTTTGCTGAGCAGCTTTTTTAAAGTAATTACGGAATTGACGTTCTAATACGCCATAAATACGCTTTAACTTTTGCTTTTCACGCAACTGACTACCGTAATCAGATAAGCGACCTCTACGAGCGCCATGCTGACCGGGTGCAGAAGCCATTTTACGAGTTTTTTTCTCCAGCGGGATAATGCCAGATTTTAATTCAAGATCAACGCCCTCACGACGCGCTAATCGACACTTAGGACCAATATATCTAGCCATAAATTACTCCAAAATATTTATACGCGACGTTTTTTAGGCGGACGACAGCCATTGTGCGGAATAGGCGTAACATCCGTAATACTATGAATATTAAACCCGCTTGCGTTCAACGCACGCACAGCCGATTCACGCCCCGGACCCGGACCTTTGATATTTACATCAAGGTTTTGCACTCCATATTCTTTCGCCACTTCGCCAGCACGTTCTGCTGCAACCTGAGCTGCGAAAGGAGTACTTTTACGAGAACCACGGAAACCTGAACCACCGGCAGTTGCCCAAGAAAGCGTGTTACCTTGACCATCTGTGATGGTCACGATTGTGTTGTTAAAAGAAGCATGGACGTGCGCAACGGCGTCCACAACAACACGCTTTGCCTTTTTTCTTACATTTTTCTGTTTACCAGCAGCTTTAGCCATAAATCATCTCTCTTAATTAACGTTTAATTGGACGACGAGGTCCTTTACGAGTACGTGCATTTGTTTTCGTACGTTGTCCACGAACCGGCAGACTACGACGATGACGCAAACCTCTAAAACAACCCAAATCCATCAGACGTTTAATATCCATAGACACTTGACGACGAAGATCGCCTTCAACTGTATATTGTCCAACAGCTTGACGTAACGCATCAATTTCTGCATCAGTCAAATCGCGAATTTTCTTATCCGGCTGAACACCTGTCTCTTTGCAAATTGCCTTTGCACGAGTAGGTCCAATACCGTAAATTGAAGTCAATGCAATTACCGTATGTTTTTGGGTAGGTACATTGATACCGGCAATACGTGCCATATTTACTCCTTAAAAAGAAAGGTGCGAAATTATAATGATCTCGCACCACGAAGTCAAAATAATTTAGCCTTGACGTTGCTTATGACGCTTGTCAGTGCAAATTACACGAACACTACCGTTACGACGGATTACCCGACAGTTACGGCACATTTTTTTAATTGAAGCACTTACTTTCATTTTTACTCCATCGAGTTTTAACGATGATATTGTCCGCCAAATCCGGAAAGATTGGCTTTTTTCATCAAAGATTCATATTGTTTTGACATAATATGAGACTGAACTTGTGACATAAAATCCATAGCGACCACCACAGCAATTAATAATGAAGTCCCGCCAAATAAGAACAAAATTTGCCCTGAAGTGGAACCAATATTCATTAACGAAGGTAAAATACAGACAAATGCCACATATAGCGCCCCTACCAAAGTTAGACGCTCCTGCACCATATCCAAATAATCAGCGGTTTGCTTACCCGGTCTAAATCCTTGGATAAAAGCATTGGAGCGCTTCAAATTATCTGCCAATTCTCTATTTTCAAACATCATAGATGTGTAGAAGAAAGCAAATAAAATAATTAACAATGCAAAAGCAGCAATATATAACCAACCGCCGGGATTTAATCCATTACCTAAATCACTCATATAACGCCCAAAAGCATTATTCATCCCGGAGAACAGGGAGAGCGCAGACACCAAAAGCGTTATAATCGCCGAAGCGAAAATCGCAGGTATGACGCCTGCCATATTAATTTTTAATGGCAAATGCTGACGATCTGTCATCCCACGAGAAGCACCATGCTGTTGTCGCGCATAATGGATCGCAATACGCCGCTGCGCGCGTTCTACAAAAACGATTAAAGCAAAGAGGGCGACAATAACAAGCAAGATTAGAAAAAACTTTCCATAACCGATTTCACCAACTTTAGCTTGGTTAAACAAATTATAAATGCCACTTGGCATATTGACGGCAATACCTGCAAAAATAAGCATAGATATACCATTACCAATTCCGCGTTCGGTAATTTGCTCTCCTAACCACATCATAAACAATGCGCCGGTAGCAAGACCGATCGTCGCTACAAGAAGAAATTGAGCCGCAGGCACTGTAGGCAGCACCATTCCCTGCGCTAAAACTGCTCGAGATATAGCAAAACCTTGAATTAAACCTAAAAACAATGCAAAGAATCGCGTATATTGAGTAATTTTCTTTTGCCCGGTACTTCCTTGCTGACGTAACTCCTTCAGAGGAGGATACATATGCGATAGAAGCTGCATTACGATAGATGCGGTAATATATGGCGCAACACCTAATGCCAAAAGAGAAGCATTAGACAAAGCGCCGCCAGAAAACATATTGAATAGCTGAAATAATGAACTATTACCACTATCAAACATATCTCTAATCATCGCCAAATTTACACCTGGCACAGGAATGTGCGCACCAACTCGATAAATGATTAATGCAACCACCAAAAAAATAAATCTTGAGGTTAATTCCTTATAAGGATTAGCAACGGGCTTTGCCATAAATTACCTTTACTCTTCTACTTTTCCGCCAGCAGCAGAAACTGCATTACTAGCACCTTCACTCAATGTTAATCCCTTAATTGTCACAACTTTATCCAATTTACCATGGAGATAAATTTTGACGTTCTGTGCTTGAACAGGAATAACACCAGCAGCTTTGAGAGCTGATAAATCAATAACTTCCGAATCAATTTTATTCAGTTCCGACAAACGGACTCGAGCAGTTAAATTACGATTTAAACTATTAAAACCACGCTTAGGCAAACGACGTTGCAAAGGCATTTGTCCGCCTTCAAAACCTACTTTATGATAACCGCCTGAACGGGCTTTTTGCCCTTTATGACCTTTACCACTTGTTTTACCTAAACCTGAACCAATACCTCGACCAAGTCTTTTGGCAGAATGCTTAGAGCCTTCGGCAGGCTTTAGAGAATTTAAACGCATTATTAGACTTCCTCTACTTTTAGCAGGTAAGATACTTTATTAATCATGCCCCGATTCTCGGGTGTGTTAATCACTTCACGCGATTGATGCATTTTACGCAATCCCAACCCAGCAACACATTGCTTATGAGATTCTAAACGACCATTAAGGCTTTTAATCAACGTTACTCGCAATTTATTGGACATTTGCTAATACCTCTTCAATAGACTTACCTCGTTTAGCAGCAACATCGGCTGCTGTATTCATAGATTGCAAGCCATTAATGGTCGCACGGATAACATTTCCCGGATTGCGAGTTCCCATACATTTCGCCAATACGTCTTTAACACCTAGTACTTCGAATACAGCACGCATTGCACCGCCGGCAATAATTCCCGTACCTTCAGAAGCAGGTTGCATAAATACACGAGCCGCACCATGTGTCCCAACGACAGCATGTTGCAGAGTATCTTTATGCAGAGAAATTTTCACTAATGATTTTTTGGCTTGATCCATAGCTTTCTGAACAGCAATAGGTACTTCTTTAGCTTTTCCATAACCAAAACCAACACGCCCATTACCATCTCCCACGACAACCAAAGCTGCAAACGCAAATTGGCGCCCACCTTTAACCACTTTGGTCACTCGGTTAACAGCAACCAGCTTTTCCAAAAATTCATTGTCTTGTTGACGTTCTTTTTGTTGAGCCATAGTAACCTCTTAAAATTCCAATCCAGTTTCTCGCGCAGCTTCAGCTAAAGCCTTCACACGACCATGATAGCGAAAACCGCTGCGATCAAAAGCAATCGTCTCAATTCCAAGAGATTTTGCTTTCTCACCAATCAGCCTACCTACTTTAGCAGCTGCTTCAATATTTCCGGTATATTTTAAACCTTCAGCAACAGAAGATTGTAAAGTAGAAACCGTTGCCAAAACGCGCCCATCTTGACCGTTTATAATTTGCGCATACATATGACGAGGTGTTTTATTTACAATCAAACTTGCCTTACCTGAAGCACGAATATTCAAACGGGTACGTTTTCCGCGACGGATTCGATTTATTTTCTTTTGATTCATAATTTCACCCCGTTATTTTTTCTTAGCTTCTTTAATGGCTACATACTCATTTGCATAACGAACACCCTTGCCTTTATAAGGCTCCGGCGGACGGTAAGCACGAATTTTCGCCGCAACTTCACCCACTAATTGTTTATCACTGCCTCTAACCAATATTTCTGTTTGGCTTGGAGTTTCAATAGTAATACCTTGAGGCGCATTAAACTCAACAGGATGAGAAAAACCTAGAGAAAGATTCAATTTTTGACCTTGAACCTGTGCACGATAACCAACACCAATCAATTGTAATTTTTTTTCAAAACCTTGACTAACACCAATTACCATATTATTGACTAATGCACGCATAGTACCCGTCATGGCCCAAGCATCTGCGGATTCTTTGACTGGGCTAAAAGTTAATTGCTCACCTTCTTGCGCAACTTTAGTATAAGGATGAAGGTTCAAAGTCAATTGACCTTTGCTTCCTTTTACAGTTACTTCTTGATTATTAATGCTGATATCAACGCCTTTTGGCAAAGCAACAGGCTGTTTTCCTACTCGTGACATATTACCTCCAAATTTATGCTACAAAGCAGATGACTTCGCCACCAAGACCATCTTTTCGCGCTTGGTGATCGCTCATCATACCTTTGGAGGTAGAAATAATAGCAATTCCTAATCCGCCTTGAATGCGAGGAAGCTCATTTTTACCTTTAAAAATTCGTAAACCCGGACGGCTAATTCTCTTAATCAACTCAATAACAGGCTTTCCCTGATAATATTTTAAATGCACCGTCAACTCTGGCTTTGCATCATTAGAGACTTCAAATAATTGAATATAACCCTCTGATTGCAAAACTTTTGCAATAGCGACTTTTTGCTTAGAAGAAGGCATAGCTACGATTGATCGTCCTATGCGTTGAGCATTACGAATACGCGTCAGCATATCCGCAATTGGATCCATTAACATATTTAACCTCTTTCAGTATCAGATCGATACGATCTTGGAACTTAGATAAAGCTGGTAAAATTACCAGCTCGCTTTTTTAACACCCGGCACTTCGCCACGCATTGCCAATTCCCGTAATTTTATACGAGATAAACCAAATTTACGGTAAACCGCATGCGGACGACCTGTAATACGGCAACGACGTTGCAAACGTGAAGCTGATGCATTACGCGGTTGCTTTTGCAATTTTTCTTGAGCAAGAAGACGCTCTTCTTCCGAATAAGTATCAACTTTACGAATAATCTCTTTTAATTCAGCTCTTTTTGCAGCGTATTTTTGAACCGTTTTAATGCGTTTAGCCTCACGGTTTATCATACTTTGTTTAGCCATAAGCCTTTATCCTTTAAATGGAAAGCCAAAAGCCGCTAATAAAGCTTTAGCTTGTTCATCTGTTTTTGCCGAAGTGGTAAAAGTAATATCCATTCCGCGCATTGCATCTGTTTTTTCAAAGTCAATTTCTGGGAAAATGATATGCTCTTTAACACCAAAGGTATAATTTCCACGTCCATCAAAAGATTTTGCGCTTAAGCCGCGGAAATCTCGAGTACGCGGCAAAGAAACATTAATTAAACGATCTAAAAATTCATACATTTGCTCGCGGCGAAGCGTAACTTTACAGCCTATTGGCCATCCGTCACGAATTTTAAAACCAGCAATTGATTTTTTAGATTTTGTAATTAATGGCTTTTGTCCGGCAATTAACCCTAAATCACGCACAGCATTGTCCATAATTTTTTTATCATTAACCGCTTCGCCAACACCCATATTGATGGTAATTTTCTCCAAACGAGGAACTTCCATCACATTAGCTAACCCCAGCTCTTTTAACAAAGCCGGCGCTAGCTCTTCTTTATATAATTTTTGTAAACGAGCCATATTTTCCTCAGCTTACCTTCGCACCATTAGATTTAAAAACGCGGAATTTTACCCCATCTTCGATTTTAAATCCAACACGATCGCCTTTTCCCGTTTCAGGATTAAACAGCATCACATTTGAAACATGAATAGAGGCATTTTTCTTCACAACACCACCCTCAATGCCCAATTGCGGATTAGGCTTCACATGTTTAGAGACCTGATTAACACCATCAACTATCACACGATCGCCATGTACTGATAAGACCTTACCACGCTTACCTTTATTTTCTGCTTTACCGGCAATCACAATAACTTCATCACCAGTCTGTATACGTTTCATGTTGACTCCTTATAACACTTCAGGGGCAAGAGAAACTATTTTCATAAACTTTTCGCTACGTAATTCACGTGCGATAGGTCCGAAAACACGCGTACCAATTGGCTCTAATTTATTATTCAGCAACACAGCCGCATTGCCATCAAAACGTAATAAAGAACCGTCACGGCGACGCACACCCTTACGTGTACGTACGATCAACGCATTGTATACGTCACCTTTTTTCACACGACCGCGAGGCATAGCTTCTTTCACAGAAACTTTGATAATATCCCCAATACCTGCATAACGGCGGTGAGAACCGCCCAATACTTTAATACATTGTAACTCTTTAGCACCACTGTTATCAGCAACAGAGAGGCGAGATTGCATCTGAATCATGATAACTCCTTAACCTTTTGCTCTTTCGATAATCTCAACCAATCTCCAAGTTTTTGTTTTAGAGATTGGGCGACTTTGCACTATACGAACAGTATCACCAATATTGCATTCATTATTTTCATCATGAGCATGGCATTTCAATGTGCGCTTAATATATTTTCCATAAACCGGATGACGTTCATAACGAACGACACTCACAGTAATAGACTTATCGCCTTTATTGCTTACAACCTGCCCCTGAAGAGTGCGCTGAATAGATTGTTGTTCACTCATCACTTACACCTTGATATTCTGTTGCGTCAACAGTGTTTTAACACGAGCAATATCACGACGCACTTGGCGAATTTGATGTGTTTGCTCCAGTTGTCCACTACCTTTTTGCAATCTCAATTTCAACTGAGCTTGACGCAATTCAATTAATTCTGTGCGCAGCCCATCTACATCTTTTGATTTTAGATCTTCTAAGCTCATTACATCACCTTGCGCGTTTCAAATACTGTCAAAACAGGCAATTTTGCCGCTGCCAAACGAAAAGCCTCACGAGCAAGTTCCTCGCTTACGCCCTCTAACTCATAAAGCACGGTACCAGGCTGAACTTTAGCAACCCAATATTCCACATTACCTTTACCTTTACCTTGACGAACCTCTAATGGTTTATTTGTTACAGGAACATCAGGAAAAATTCGAATCCACATGCGGCCACCACGTTTTACATGGCGATTAATTGCACGACGCGCCGCCTCGATTTGGCGTGCTGTAATACGTCCTCGGGTTGTTGCTTTTAACCCGAACTCACCGAAGCTTACTGAATTACCAGACTGAGCCGTACCACGGTTACGACCTTTCTGCTGTTTTCTGAATTTAGTACGTTTTGGTTGTAACATTGTTATTCACCTTTCTCTTTATTACGGCGAGCACGCTGTTTAGCTGGGCGACGATTGCGTTTGTCATCTGCATTTTCACGAGGAGCAACTTCTGCCGCATCTACACCATTAAGATTTTCCCCTTTGAAAATCCATACCTTCACGCCAATGACGCCATATGTTGTATTCGCTTCCGCCAAACCATAGTCGATATCAGCACGAAGCGTATGAAGCGGCACACGTCCTTCGCGATACCATTCGGTACGTGCAATTTCAGCACCATTTAAACGTCCGGAAATAGCAACTTTAATACCCGAAGCGCCTAAACGCATAGTAGAAGCGACCGCTCGTTTCATAGCACGGCGGAACATAACCCGACGCTCTAATTGCTGAGCAATGCCTTCAGCTACTAAATAAGCATCTAATTCAGGACGACGAATTTCTTCAATGTTAATGGAAGCCGGAACACCTAAAATTTTACTGACTTCTTTCTTTAAAATCTCAATATCTTCACCTTTTTTACCGATGACAATACCGGGACGAGCAGTAAAAATTGTGATTTGAGCGCCATTGCGAGGGCGTTCAATCTGAATTTTACTCACAGAAGCTTGAGCTAATTTTTTACGAATATATTCACGAACTTCAAAATCTTTTTCTAAATAATCCGCATAATCACGTCCCTCTGCATACCATTTTGATACCCAGTCTTTTGAGACTCCTAAGCGGAAACCGATTGGATGTACTTTTTGACCCATAAAATTTTCCTTTCTTAGCGCTCTTGAACGCGAATAAAAATATTACTTGTGCGTTTAGTGATACGATTTCCACGTCCTTTAGCACGAGCAGTGAAGCGTTTCATACTCATTCCTTCACCCACTTGTATTTCAGCGACATGTAATTCGTCAATATCTGCGCCTTCATTATTTTCTGCATTAGCAATAGCTGAATTCAACAATTTCAAAATAATTGCAGCTGCTTTTTTATTGCTAAAAGTCAATATTTCCACTGCTTCTTCAACATGTTTGCCACGTATTTGATCCGCCACTAAGCGCGCTTTTTGAGCAGAAATTCGGGCAGCGCGTAATTTTGCTGTAGATTGCATTTTTTACTCCTATTTGCCTTTTTTATCTGCTGCATGACCACGATAGTTACGAGTAGGTGCAAACTCACCAAGCTTGTGACCAATCATATCTTCACTCACTAACACAGGAACATGCTGTTTTCCATTATGAATAGCAAAAGTCAAACCAATCATTTCCGGGGTAATCATCGAACGACGAGACCAAGTTTTAATCGGTTTTTTACTTTTATTAGCAACCGCCTCATCAACTTTTTTTGCTAAATGCAGGTCAATGAAGAAGCCTTTTTTCAATGAACGTGCCATATTTTAGCCTCTCTTCTTACGACGTTGGACGATCAACTTATCAGTACGCTTATTGGTGCGCGTTTTCTTACCTTTAGTTGGCTGACCCCATGGACTCACAGGATGACGACCACCTGAAGTACGTCCTTCACCACCACCATGAGGATGGTCAACCGGGTTCATAACGACACCACGAACAGTCGGACGAATACCGCGCCAACGTTTGGCACCGGCTTTACCTAATGAACGCAAACTATGTTCATGATTACTTGCTTCGCCTAAGACAGCTCTACAATCAGCCAAAACTTTGCGGCGTTCACCTGATTTCAAACGTAAAGTTACATATTTACCTTCACGAGCAACCAATTGAGCAGAGGCTCCGGCACTACGCGCTAATTGAGCACCTTTCCCCGGTTTCATCTCTACGCAAAAAACTACTGAACCAACCGGAATATTGCGCAACGGCAAACAATTTCCTGTTTTAATCGCCGCATCATCGCCGCTACGTAACTGATCACCTGCTTTCATGCCACGCGCAGCAATAATATAGCGACGCCCTCCATCAGCATATTTAAGCAGAGCAATATGTGCGGTACGATTTGGATCGTATTCTAGACGCTCAACAACAGCATCAACACCATCTTTTTGACGTTTAAAATCAATAATACGATATTTTTGCGCATGACCGCCACCACGGTGACGAGTCGTAATACGACCGGCATTATTGCGCCCACTGCCACGAGTTTGTTTTTCAACCAAGGCAGCAAAGGGCTGTCCTTTATGCAACTCTGGACGAGTAACATTTACGACAAAGCGCCGACCAGCAGAAGTAGGTTTATGTTTAATAATAGCCATTAGTTACCCCTTAACTTTGCTCCGATAACAATGCTTCCATATCGACAGACTTATCAAGACTCACATAAGCCTTTTTAAAATCTTTTCGACTTCCCATACGGGCACGGAAACGCTTTGCCTTACCTTTTATAACAACTGTATTTACCGCAATCACTTTGACTTCAAGTAAAGACTCCACAGCTGCACGAATTTCCTCCTTAGTAGCTGTCTTTTCTACTTTGAATGCGAGTTGATTAACAGTCGCCAAGCCAGAAGTTTTTTCGGTTACATGCGCCGCCTGAATAATTTGCAACAATCTTTCTTGTTTCATGACAACCACTCATTCATTGCTTCCAGCGAAGCTTTATCAACAACAACATGCTCATGACGCAATAACAATGCAGGATCTATGGCCTTAACATCTATAACGGTTACTTTTGTTATATTGCGAGCACTGAGATACACAGACGGTTCAACATTAGCCAATATTAATAAAACATCTTGCCCAACATTCATTGCATTCAATTTAGCAAGGAATTCTTTTGTTTTAGTTTCATTTAAAACAAATGCATCAACTACACTCAAACGCTCTTGACGATGCAATTCCGACAATATTGAACAAATTGCAGCACGATACATTTTTCGATTAACTTTCTTCTCAAAATCTCGTGGTTTAGCAGCAAAAGTAACGCCACCTTTACGCCAAATTGGAGAGCGGATAGAGCCCGCACGCGCACGACCCGTACCTTTTTGCTTCCAAGGTTTTGCACCCCCGCCAGATACTTCGGAACGCGTCTTTTGCGCTTTCGTACCAGAACGAGAGCCAGCCAAGAAAGAAGTTACAACTTGATGCACTAAGGCTTCATTAAAATCCGCAGCAAAAATCTTATCCGCCACAGAAACAGTTCCAGAACCATTTTTAAATTGCAATTCCATACTATCTCCTATCCTTTCACTGATGGGCGAATAGTGACATAAGCACCTTTGCTACCAGGAACGGCGCCTTTAATCAGAATCAAATTACGTTCTGCATCAATACGTGCAATTTCAAGATTCTGAACGCTGCGCATCACATTCCCCATATGCCCTGACATTTTTTTACCTTTAAATACACGCCCTGGTGTTTGGTTCTGCCCGATGGAGCCTGGAACGCGATGTGAAAGAGAGTTACCATGCGAGTTACGCTGCCCTCTAAAATTATGACGCTTAATCGTACCGGCAAAACCTTTACCAATACTACGAGCGCGCACATCAACCTTTTGCCCTTCAGCAAACAAAGAGAGCTCAACTGTTGCGCCAAGAGAATATGTTGCAACTTCTTCTTCGCTCAATCTAAACTCTTTGGTAAGCAAACCAACGGCAATATTTGCTTTTGCAAAATGACCAGCCAATGCTTTATTAGCTTTATTTGCTTTACGTTCACCAATAGACACCTGTACAGCCGTATAACCATCATTCTCCAGCGTTTTAATTTGGGAAATCACATTAGGCTGAACTTCGATAACGGTTACTGCGCTAGCAGAACCATCCGAATCAAATATTCGGGTCATTCCTATTTTTTGACCCACCAAACCCATTGTCATAAATAATCCTCAGTAAATGAAAAAGGCGAGAGGAGGGCGGGTAACCCTCTTCGCCTTCAAACTAACGAAAGGTGCGCGATTTTACTGCAATTCAATCTTAACGTCAACACCTGCAGCCAAATCAAGCTTCATCAACGCATCTACAGTTTTGTCTGTAGGGTCAATGATATCCATAATCCGTTTATGAGTACGCAACTCATATTGGTCTCTAGCATCTTTATTAACATGCGGAGAAATCAATACGGTATAGATTTCTTTTTTTACCGGCAAGGGCACAGGACCTTTTACCTGCGCCCCGGCACGCTTAGCCGTTTCTACAATCTGCTTGGCAGAAGAATCTATCAAGCGATGATCATAGGACTTTAATCGAATACGAATTTTTTGTGTACTTGCCATTGTCATTACTCAATAATTTTCGCCACAACACCGGCACCAACTGTACGGCCGCCCTCACGAATCGCAAAACGCAAGCCTTCGTCCATCGCAATTGGATGAATCAGTTGAACTTCGATTTTTACGTTATCTCCGGGCATGACCATTTCTGTGCCTTCAGGAAGGATACATTCGCCTGTTACGTCCGTGGTACGGAAGTAGAATTGAGGACGGTAGCCTTTTAAGAATGGGGTATGACGTCCACCTTCTTCTTTAGAGAGCACGTATACTTCGGCTTCAAATTTGGTGTGCGGGGTAATAGTACCCGGTTTTGCCAATACTTGTCCGCGTTCGATGTCTTCACGTTTGGTACCACGCAATAGTACGCCAACGTTGTCGCCCGCTTGTCCTTGATCTAGGAGTTTGCGGAACATTTCTACACCTGTACAGGTGGTTTTTGCTGTTGGACGCAGTCCTACGATTTCAAGTTCGTCGCCTACTTTAACGATACCGCGCTCTACACGTCCGGTTACTACGGTGCCGCGTCCTGAGATTGAGAAGACGTCTTCGATTGGCAGCAGGAATGGTTTGTCGATGTCTCGTTCCGGCTCCGGGATGTAGCTGTCCAGTGCTTCAACGAGTTTTTCGATTGCCGGAACGCCGATGTCCGAGGTATCGCCTTCCAGAGCTTTCAGTGCCGAGCCCACAATGATTGGGGTGTCGTCACCGGGGAAGTCGTAGTCCGATAAGAGTTCACGAACTTCCATTTCAACGAGCTCAAGCAGTTCCGCATCGTCAACCATGTCAGCTTTATTCAGGAATACGACGATGTATGGTACGCCTACTTGGCGAGACAGAAGGATGTGCTCGCGAGTTTGCGGCATCGGACCGTCTGCCGCCGAACATACGAGGATTGCGCCGTCCATTTGTGCCGCACCGGTGATCATGTTTTTCACATAGTCGGCGTGTCCCGGGCAGTCTACGTGTGCGTAGTGACGGGTTGGGGATTCGTATTCTACGTGTGCAGTAGAGATGGTAATACCGCGAGCGCGTTCTTCAGGCGCACCGTCAATTTGGTCGTAGGCTTTGAATTGCCCGCCAAAACGGTCTGCACCCACTTTGGTCAATGCCGCTGTCAGCGTCGTTTTACCATGGTCTACGTGACCGATCGTGCCCACGTTTACGTGGGGCTTCGTACGTTCAAATTTCTCTTTTGACATATTTTTTCTCCGTCAAGGAATTAAGATTTACTTTTAATGACTTCTTCAACGACGTTATTCGGCGCTTCATTATAGCAATCGAATTCCATCGAGTAATTTGCACGACCCTGACTCAATGAGCGCAGAGAAGTTGCATAACCAAACATATTTGCCAAAGGCACTTGAGCACGGATGATTTTGCCTGTTGACTCTTCATCCATACCTTGAATCAAACCGCGACGACTGTTCAAATCCCCGATCACATCGCCCATATAATCTTCTGGGGTCGAGACTTCTACCTTCATCATCGGCTCAAGCAAGACAGGCTTAGCTTTGCGAGCCCCTTGCTTAAACCCTTCTGCAGCAGCAAGTTTAAATGCCATCTCAGATGAGTCAACCTCATGGTAAGAACCGTCAAACAAGGTAACTTTAACATCTACTAATGGATAACCTGCCAAGACACCATTTTGCATTTGCTCTTGAACACCTTTATCAACTGCCGGAATATATTCTTTAGGAACCACACCGCCAACAATTGCCGAGACAAATTCATAACCGAAGCCCGGCTCTTGAGGTTCAATACGCAACCACACATGACCAAACTGACCGCGACCGCCTGATTGACGTACGAATTTACCCTCTTGCTCAACAGATTCGCGGATTGTTTCGCGATAAGCCACTTGAGGAGCACCAACGTTTGCTTCAACTTTAAACTCACGTTTCATGCGGTCAACAATAATCTCAAGATGCAGTTCGCCCATACCGGAGATAATGGTCTGCCCTGTTTCTTCATCTGTATGCACACGGAATGAAGGATCTTCTTGCGCCAACTTACCTAAAGCCATACCCATTTTTTCTTGGTCAGCTTTTGTCTTAGGCTCGACCGCAACCGAAATAACAGGCTCGGGGAATTCCATGCGCTCTAAAATAATCGGCTTATTCACATCACATAAAGTCTCACCCGTGACCACATCTTTCAAACCGATACAAGCCGCGATATCTCCTGCCAAGACTTCTTTAATCTCTTCACGAGTATTAGCGTGCATTTGCACCATACGCCCGATACGCTCTTTTTTATCTTTTACAGAATTCAGAACAGTTGAACCGGCTTCTAAAACACCTGAATAGCAACGAATAAAGGTTAGCGTTCCAACAAAAGGATCGGTTGCAATCTTAAATGCCAGAGCAGAGAAAGGCGCTTCATCACTTGATTCGCGCGAATCTGTTCCCTCCGTATTCGGGTCAACACCCTGAATAGCCGGCACATCAACCGGACTTGGCAATAACTCAATCACCTTATCCAACATTGCTTGCACGCCTTTATTTTTGAAAGACGAACCGCATACTACAGGAATAATCTCATTGGCAATCGTGCGCTCACGCAAACCGCGAACAATTTCTTCTTCGCTTAACTCGCCCTCTTCCAAATACTTATTCATCAATTCTTCATTTGCTTCCGCTGCCGCTTCTACCAATTGCTCACGCAATTTTGTCGCCTGCTCAAGCAGATCAGCAGGAACATCGGCATATTCAAATGATGTACCTTTATTATCTTCATTCCAGATAATTTCTTTCATCTTGATAAGGTCAACAACACCTTTAAAGGTATCTTCCGCCCCTACAGGAATCTGTAAAGGAACCGGATTAGCTTTCAAACGGTCGCGCATTTGCTCAACAACACGCAGGAAGTTTGCTCCGGTGCGATCCATTTTATTGACATAAGCAATACGCGGCACGCGGTATTTATTTGCTTGACGCCACACAGTTTCCGTTTGCGGCTGCACGCCACCAACAGAACAAAGCACCAAACAAGCACCGTCTAACACACGCAATGAACGCTCTACTTCAATGGTAAAGTCAACGTGCCCCGGGGTGTCAATAATATTAATACGGTGACGAGGGAATTGCTTTGCCATTCCTTCCCAGAAGCAAGTCGTTGCCGCAGAAGTAATTGTAATACCACGCTCCTGCTCCTGCTCCATCCAGTCCATTGTCGCTGCACCTTCGTGCACTTCGCCTAATTTATGCGAAACACCAGTATAGAAAAGGATACGCTCAGTAGTTGTTGTTTTACCTGCATCAATATGCGCCATGATACCTAGATTGCGGTATCGTTCAATTACGGTTTCACGTGCCACGTAAAATCTCCAAATTTAAAAGGTTGGATTACCAACGGAAGTGAGCAAAGGCTTTGTTTGCTTCTGCCATGCGGTGCGTATCATCACGCTTCTTAACGGCTGCGCCGCGCTCTTCAATCGCCTCAACCAACTCGTGAGCCAAACGCTCTGCCATTGATTTTTCATTACGTTTACGAGCCGCATCAATCAACCAACGCATTGCCAATGCATTTTGACGCACCGGACGCACTTCAACCGGCACTTGATAAGTGGCGCCGCCTACGCGACGAGATTTTACCTCTACCGCCGGACGAACTTTCTCCAAAGCCTCTTCAAGCACATCTACCGGCTGCATTTGTTTCTTCTCGGCAGCAGCTTCTAATGCTTTGTAAACAACGCTTTCCGCAACCGATTTTTTACCGCTTACCATCAGCATGTTTACAAATTTAGCAACAACGATATTCCCGAATTTCGGATCGGGCAAAATGTGGCGCACAGGCGCACGTACTCTTCTTGACATGTTTTCTTTTCCTAGAAATTATGATTTAGGACGCTTGGTGCCGTATTTTGAACGACCTTGTTTGCGATCCTTAACACCTGCTGTATCCAATGCACCGCGCACGATGTGATAACGCACACCCGGCAAATCTTTTACACGCCCGCCTCGAATAAGCACTAAGCTGTGCTCTTGTAGGTTATGACCTTCACCGCCGATATAGGCAGTTACTTCATACTTGTTAGTTAAACGCGTACGCGCAACCTTACGCATAGCTGAGTTAGGCTTTTTAGGTGTTGTAGTATAAACACGGGTACATACACCGCGTTTTTGAGGGCATCCCTGCAATGCAGGGACATTTGTTTTATCAACTTGCTTGACGCGCGGTTTGCGCACCAATTGGTTAATAGTTGCCATATTTTTTATTCTCCAAAGCGTTAATATCTTAAAAACAATTCGCTAAACCGCGTCAAAGGTGCGGGATAGTACTGTTATCTATTGCAAAAGTCAAGCATCTTCATGCCCGGCAACGTTTTCTGCAACAGTTTGCGCCGCTTCGTTTTGCTGCATCAGTTCTAATGATTGTTCAGCATAACGCAATTCTCGACGCTGTTGATGATAAGCCAGCCCCGTACCTGCCGGTATCAGGCGACCCACAATCACATTTTCTTTCAGTCCGCGTAAATCGTCCGCTTGTCCGACCACGGCAGCTTCCGTCAATACGCGGGTGGTTTCTTGGAAAGAAGCCGCTGATACGAACGAATCCGTTGCCAAAGAGGCTTTGGTAATTCCCATCAGCACCGGTTCGTAACGTACCGGCAGCTTGCCTTCTGCCAATAATTTGTCATTCACTTCCAAGACGCGATTCAATTCCAATTGTTCGCCGGGAATCAAGCGCGATTCGCCCGCATCGACCACCAAAGCTTTACGCAACATTTGACGTACAATCACTTCAATATGTTTATCGTTGATTTTTACGCCTTGCAAGCGGTAAACATTTTGAATTTCACGGACGATATGTTCATTTAATTCATGTACGCCACGCAAACGCAAAATATCTTGCGGATTCGGCTCGCCGTCAGCAAGCACCTCGCCTTTTTTCACTTGCTCGCCTTCAAATACGTTTAAACGCCGCCATTTAGGAATCAATAATTCTAAAGATTCCCCTTCTTCGCCGTTGATAATCAAGCGCTGCTTACCTTTGGTTTCTTTACCGAAAGCAACCGTTCCGGTCATTTCCGCCAGAATTGCCGGCTCTTTCGGTTTACGCGCTTCAAACAAATCTGCCACGCGCGGCAAACCGCCTGTAATATCTGCTGATTTACCGGAAGCCTGCGGCATTCTCGCCAAAACATCACCTACGCGAATTTCTGCGCCGTCAAGCAAATTGACAATCGCACCCGCCGGTAAGAAATAGTTCACCGGAATTTCCGAGCCTGATTGCGTAATTGCCTTACCGTTTTCATCCAATAACTGAATCAAGGGACGCTTATCTTTCGCCGAGGTTGGGCGCTGCGAGTTTTCCATCACGGTTTGCACCGTCAAACCGGTATCGGCATCAGATGAGGTTTGCACCGTCACACCCTCTTCAAAATCAAAGAAGCTGACGCGCCCCGCCACTTCGGCAACAATCGGATGCGTATGCGGATCCCACATTGCGACTGTTTGTCCTTGTTTGACTTCATCGCCGTCAACGATATTCAAAATCGCACCGTAGGCCAGTTTATAGCGCTCGCGTTCATGACCGTTCTTATCGAGAATGGACAATTCTCCGGAACGCGATACCGCTACCAGTTTGCCTTCGCTGTTAGTAACGGTCTTAATATTAGACAGACGCGCATGACCGTTGGTTTTCACTTCAATACTGCCGACCGCCGCCGAACTTTGTGCCGCACCGCCAATATGGAAAGTACGCATGGTTAACTGCGTTCCGGGTTCGCCGATTGATTGCGCCGCAATTACGCCTACCGCCTCGCCGACATTCACTTGATGGCCACGCGCCAAATCACGACCGTAACATTGTGCGCATACGCCGTGACGCGATTGACAGGTAATAACCGAACGTACTTTAACGCGATCAACACCGGCTTTTTCCAAAATTTGAATTTCAGCTTCTTCCAGCAACTGTCCGGCTTGCAAAACAATGTCATCATTGCCGTCGCTGACCGGCTCTGCCAATACCCGACCCAATACGCGCTCTGATAATGAGACGACCACATCGCCACCTTCTACCACCGCTTGAATCTCAATACCTTCGCTCGTGCCGCAATCTTTTTCCGTAATCACGACATCTTGCGCGACATCGACCAAACGACGCGTTAAATAACCGGAGTTTGCCGTTTTCAAAGCGGTATCCGCCAAGCCCTTACGCGCACCATGCGTAGAGATAAAGTACTGCAATACGTTTAAACCTTCACGGAAATTCGCCGTGATCGGGGTTTCGATAATCGAACCATCCGGCTTCGCCATCAAGCCGCGCATACCGGCCAACTGACGAATCTGTGCCGCAGAACCCCGCGCACCGGAATCCGCCATCATAAAGACCGAGTTGAAAGAATCCTGCTCAACCTCTTGTCCGTCACGTGTCGTTACTTTGTCTTTACCCAGTTGCTCCATCATTTTCTTAGCAACTTGGTCATTGGTGCGCGACCAAATATCGATGACTTTATTGTATTTCTCACCGGCAGTTAATAAACCTGAAGAGAATTGCTCTTCAATTTCCTTAACTTCGCCTTCCGCTTTTGCCAAAATTTCCTGCTTCGCTTCCGGCACAACCATGTCCACAATGCCGATTGAAGAACCAGAACGGGTCGCATAGCGGTAACCTGTGTACATCAGCTGGTCAGCCAAAATAACCGTATCTTTCAAGCCTAATTGGCGATAGCATTGGTTAATCAAAGCGGAAATGGCTTTTTTCTTCATCGGCTTGTCAATATGGACAAAACCCAGACCCGCCGGCAGAATTTGCGATAACAAAGCACGGCCAACCGTTGTTTTGACACGCACCGGCGCCGTATCCGCCGTATCGCCGTCGGCATAAACTTTCAAGCGCACTTCAATGATCGCCTGCAAATCCACCAAGCCGCTTTGATACGCACGCTCAACTTCCGCCACATCGGCAAAACGCATCCCTTCGCCTTTGGCATTGATGCGCTCACGCGTCATATAGTAAAGCCCCAATACCATATCTTGTGAAGGCACGATAATCGGCTCGCCGTTTGCCGGCGACAAGATGTTGTTCGAACTCATCATCAATGCGCGCGCTTCCAATTGCGCTTCTAAAGACAAAGGCACATGCACCGCCATTTGGTCGCCGTCAAAGTCGGCGTTAAATGCCGAGCAAGCCAAAGGATGCAATTGAATCGCCTTGCCTTCAATCAAGACCGGCTCAAAGGCCTGAATACCCAAACGATGCAAAGTCGGTGCGCGGTTAAGCATCACAGGGTGTTCGCTAATCACATATTCCAGCGCATCCCAAACCTGCGGCTCATCGCGCTCTACCATCAATTTTGCCGCCTTAATCGTCGGCGCATGTCCGTTTAAAATCAATTGATGGAAAATAAAGGGTTTAAACAATTCTAATGCCATGCGCTTGGGCAAACCGCATTGATGTAGGCGCAGGGTCGGACCAACCACGATGACAGAACGTCCGGAATAATCAACCCGCTTACCTAACAAGTTTTGACGGAAACGTCCCTGCTTACCCTTAATCATATCAGCTAAGGATTTCAAAGGACGTTTGTTAGAACCGGTTACAGTACGACCGCGACGACCATTATCCAATAAGGAATCCACCGCTTCTTGCAGCATGCGTTTTTCATTGCGCACAATAATATCCGGCGCAAATAGCTCCAACAAACGCTTTAAGCGGTTATTACGGTTAATAATGCGGCGGTATAAATCGTTCAAATCCGAAGTGGCGAAACGACCGGAATCCAATGCCACCAATGGACGCAAATCCGGCGGCAACACAGGCAGGGCTTCTAAAATCATCCACTCCGGTTTATTGCCCGATTGCAGCAAGGAATCCATGAGTTTCAAGCGTTTTAACAAACGCTTGCTTTTGGTTTCGGAATTCGTCGCTTCCAACTGTTCGCGGATATCCTGAATTTCAGCCGCCAAATCCATATGTTTAAGAATGTATTGAATCGCTTCAGCACCCATCATTGCTTTGAATTCATTACCATATTCGGCAACCGCCTGATGATAGGCTTCTTCATTTAAGAGCTGATTTTTTTCCAAAGGCGTCATGCCCGGATCAAGCACAATGAAGGACTCAAAATACAAGACCCGCTCGATTTCGCGCAAGGTCAAGTCTAATAGCAAACCAATACGCGAGGGCAAAGATTTTAAAAACCAAATATGGGCGACAGGCGTTGCCAAGTCAATATGCCCCATACGCTCACGGCGCACAGAGGCTTTGGTCACTTCTACACCGCAACGTTCACAGACCACGCCGCGATGTTTCAAACGTTTGTATTTGCCGCACAAGCACTCATAATCCTTCATCGGACCAAAGATTTTCGCGCAGAACAAACCATCACGCTCCGGCTTGAAGGTACGGTAGTTAATGGTTTCGGGTTTTTTTACCTCGCCGTAAGACCAAGAACGAATCACATCAGGCGATGCCAATCCAATACGGATTTGATCAAAATCTTCCGCCACATTCTGTGGCCCGTACATAGCAATAATTTCTTTCATTCCAACACCTTTGTGAATTATTCTTGAGCAAGACCGATATCAATACCCAAAGCACGAATTTCTTTGGTAAGCACGTTAAAGGACTCCGGCAAGCCCGGATCGATACGCAAATCGCCATCGACAATGTTTTTATACATCTTCGTACGACCTTCCACGTCATCAGATTTTACCGTCAGCATTTCTTGCAAGGTATAAGCCGCACCATAAGCCTCTAATGCCCACACCTCCATTTCTCCGAAACGCTGACCGCCGAATTGCGCACGTCCGCCTAAAGGCTGCTGCGTCACCAAACTATAAGGACCGGTTGAACGCGCATGCATTTTGTCATCGACCAAATGGTGCAATTTAAGCATATACATGTAACCGACCGAGACATCACGGTCAAAGGCTTCGCCCGTGCGACCGTCGTATAAACGCGTCTGTCCTGAGAGCGGCAAACCGGCAAGCTCTAACATTTTGCGCAGATCGGTTTCTTCTTTGGCACCGTCAAAAACAGGCGTTGCCATCGGAATCCCTTCACGTAAATTCTGACATAAGACTAAGAAGTCTTCATCATTCAAACTCGCTAAATCCGTGGTAGCGCATTCCGGATTATGGTTATACACCGCATGCAAATAGTCACGCAATTCTTTAACGGATTTGCCCTCATCCATCAATTGTCCCAAGCGACGTCCCAAACCGCGCGCGGCCCAACCTAAATGCAATTCAAGAACCTGTCCGATATTCATTCGAGAAGGTACGCCTAATGGGTTAAGCACAATATCTACCGGCGTGCCGTCTTCCATGTAAGGCATATCTTCCACCGGCACGACCAAAGAGACGACACCCTTATTACCATGGCGACCTGCCATTTTATCGCCCGGTTGCAAACGACGCTTAACTGCCAGATAGACTTTTACCATCTTCAATACACCGGGCGCCATATCATCGCCCTGTGCGAATTTGGCTTTCTTCTCTTCGTAGAAATCTTGCAATTCTTTGCGTTTATCGGCAAGCAATTGGTGCATGGTATCGAGTTGCTCATTAATATCCGCATCTTTCATGCGCAAATCAAACCATTGCTCAGGCGCCACTTCGTCCAACAAAGCCTGATCCACTGCAGCACCGGCCTTACGTCCCGGCACTTTTTTGATTTCTTGCCCCATCAGCAAACGCGCCACGCGGTCATAAATATCTTTTTCGAAAACACGTAATTGGTCTTTAATGTCTTGCGCAATCGACTCGATTTCCATCGCCTCGATTTCTTTGGCGCGCTCATCTTTTTCTACGCCGTCGCGGGTATAAACACGCACATCAACCACCGTACCGTCCATTCCGGTCGGTACACGTAAAGAACTGTCTTTTACATCAGAAGCTTTTTCGCCGAAAATTGCGCGCAGCAATTTTTCTTCCGGCGACTGGGAGCGTTCGCCTTTCGGCGTCACTTTACCGACCAGAATATCTCCGGCTTTCACTTCCGCACCGATATGCACGATACCTGTAGCATCCAATTTAGCCAAAGCGCTTTCTTTCACATTCGGAATGTCACTGGAAATTTCCTCAGGACCTAATTTCGTATCCCTCGCGACGCAAGTCAATTCTTCAATATGAATAGTCGTAAAGCGGTCTTCTTGCGAGACGCGTTCGGAAATTAAAATCGAGTCTTCATAGTTATAGCCGTTCCAAGGCATAAAGGCGACCAATACATTTTGCCCTAAAGCCAATTCGCCCATATCTGTGGACGGACCGTCAGCCAATACGTCGCCGCGCGCTACCACATCCCCCGGAAAAACCAAAGGCTTTTGATTGATACAGGTATTTTGATTCGAACGGGTATATTTGGTGAGATTATAAATATCTACCCCTAAGCCGCCCGCTTGTACTTCATCGTCGTTTACTTTGACGACAATCCGCGAAGAATCGACAGAATCAATCACACCGCCGCGCTCCGCACGCACCAATACACCGGAATCTTTCGCTACCACGCGCTCCATGCCTGTTCCGACTAAAGGCTTATCCGCACGTAAAGTCGGCACCGCTTGACGTTGCATGTTTGAACCCATCAAAGCGCGGTTCGCATCATCATGCTCAAGAAATGGAATCAAAGAAGCCGCTACCGAAACAATCTGCTTCGGCGATACGTCCATGAACTGCACGCGATCGGCAGGCATTAAGGTAAATTCGTTTTCAAAACGCGTCGAAATCAAATCGTCAACAAATTCACCCTTTTCATTCAATTGCGCATTTGCCTGCGCAATAACAAAATTCGCCTCGTCAATTGCCGACAAATAAACGATTTCCTCAGTTACTTTGCCGTCAATCACTTTGCGATAAGGGGTTTCTAAGAAGCCGTATTCATTAGTCTTTGCATATACCGCCAATGAATTGATCAAACCGATGTTCGGACCTTCAGGCGTTTCAATCGGGCACAAACGACCGTAATGCGTCGGATGCACGTCGCGCACCTCAAAACCGGCACGTTCACGTGTCAAACCGCCCGGACCTAAAGCCGAAATCCGCCGTTTATGCGTAACTTCAGATAAAGGATTGTTTTGATCCATAAATTGCGAAAGCTGCGAAGAACCGAAGAACTCTTTAATAGCCGCCGAAACGGGTTTCGCATTAATCAAATCTTTGGGCGTCCAACCTTCGGATTCCGCCTGATTCAAACGCTCGCGCACAGAACGCTCTAAACGTACCAAACCGACACGAAAAGCATTTTCTGCCATTTCCCCGACACAGCGGATACGGCGATTTCCTAAATGATCGATATCATCCGTGTTGCCGAAACCGTCTTTTATCGCGATTAATTTTTTCACCACATCAACAATATCTTCGCGCGATAAAACTCCTGCACCTTCTATTTCTTCGCGCCCTAAGCCGCGATTGAACTTCATCCGCCCAACGCGGGATAAATCATAGCGTGTTTCATCGAAGAACAATCCTTCAAACAAAGTATCTGCCGCATCTTTAATCGGCGGCTCGCCAGGGCGCATCATACGATAAATTTCGACACGCGCTTCTAATTCCGTTGTCGTTTCATCGGTACGCAGCGTATCAGCCAAATAACCGCCGCGCCCATGTTCATTGATGAACAAAGTATCAAATGATTTGACTCCCAATTCAAAGAAGCGCTGCAAATGCTCAATCGTTAATTCGCTATTGGCAGGCAAAATTAATTCGCCGCTCTCTTTATCAATTAAATCTTGCGCTAGAATGCGACCAATCATAAATTCAGCAGGAACCTCTTGTTTTTTAACTCCTGCCGCCTCTAACTGACGAATATAACGAGAAGAAATCTTCTTACCTGCGCTAACCAAGACTTCGCCATTAGCAACAATATCAAACTGAGCCACTTCTCCGCGAAATTCTTCCGGCTCGAATTGCATCTCGATTTTGTCGTCTTTAGTAATGGTAAAATGCTGTTTATCGAAGAACATATCCAGCATTTGCTGGTTATCATAGCCCAAAGCGCGTAATAAAATCGTCACCGGCAATTTACGCCGACGGTCAATACGACAATAAATCAAATCCTTCGCATCAAATTCAAAATCCAACCACGAGCCGCGATAGGGAATAATGCGCGCATTGAATAATAATTTGCCGGAGCTATGCCCTTGACCATTATCATCACCGAAAAACACCCCCGGTGAGCGATGCAATTGAGAAACCACCACTCTTTCAGTACCGTTGATGACAAATGTGCCATTATCCGTCATTAAAGGCATTTCGCCCATATAAACCGATTCAGACTCAATCACTTGTTTGAGCTTTTTCTTAGTGCTGTTCTTATCGTAAATCGCCAAACGTAAACGGGCGCGCAGCGGACTGGCATAAGTCACTCCCCGCAATTGACACTCTCGCACATCAAATTCAGGTTTACCGAGGTCATAACCGATAAACATCAATTCAACCATTTCATTATGACTTTTTATAGGGAAAATTGAATTGAAAGCTTCTTGCAAACCTTTATTCTCACGACGATCTGAAGCAACATGCTGTTGCAAGAAATCGTTATAAGAATCCAGCTGCATAGAAAGCAAATAAGGCGTTTCTAAAACGGCTGGACGCTTGCTGAAGTTTTTACGGATACGTTTTTTTTCGGTAAACGAATAGGTCATAATCAAGCAACCTCGGCATTGGAATGTGCATATTGCACGGAAATAAATGGATAAATCATCATTGCTATAATGACTTGTTTAATCCCCATAGCAATTAGGATTTTCGAAGACAAGAAAGAGTACCGATACTTTCGTATCAGTACTCCATAAAGAAACAACAGGGCAATTATTTGAGCTCCGCTTTCGCTCCAGCTTCTTCCAATTGTTTCTTCATTTTTTCAGCTTCATCTTTAGATGCTGCTTCTTTGATAGTTGAAGGCGCACCGTCAACCGCAGCTTTCGCTTCTTTCAGACCTAAGCCGGTCAATTCACGTACAACTTTGATGACTGATACTTTGTTAGCACCGGCATCAGTTAAAATCACGTCAAATTCAGTTTTCTCTTCTGCGGCAGGAGCAGCATCGGCAGCAGCAGGAGCAGCAGCAACAGCAGCGGTAACGCCAAATTTCTCTTCCATCGCAGAAATCAAGTCAACAATTTCCATTACGCTCATTTCAGAAATTGCATTTAAAATATCTTCTTTAGAGATAGCCATGTTAAAAATTCCTTAAGTAAAATTCAAAAAAAAACAGTAAGAAAATTAAGCCGCTTCTTTGGCTTGACGGACAGCGTCAATAGTACGGGTCAATTTCGCAACAGGTGCAAGCATACAAGACATAAGCATAGAAATACCTTCGTCTTTAGTCGGCAATTTAGCAACTTTCTCATAGTCGCTACCGGGCAATAGCTCACCTGAAATACTGACAAACTTAACAATATCTTTGCTAATTTTGTCATTTTCTTTCAGGAAATCGCGCCACAAACGCGCCGCTGCACCCGGAAACTCCATTGAAAAAGCTAAAATCAATGGACCAACTAATTTTTCATCAACACATTTAAATTCTGTGTCGGTTAATGCACGGCGTGCCAAACTGTTTTTTACAACACGCAAATATACGCCGTTTTCGCGCGCACGAGAATGTAATTGCGTCAGATGCGCCACTGTTAATCCGTGGTACTCTGTTGCGACAAGCGAATACGCTTTACTTGCAACATCAGCAACTTCTGCAACAACTTCTTGTTTGCCGGTTAAATTTAATCCCATTCCATACTCCTTATGGTCGGATTAGATTGTCCACCGCTTTTCGCGGGCCTTTGGCATGGCTATCCTAATTTGACGCCACTACCATCTATGCAGGAAATTAAGCCGTAGCACCTGCAGTCTTTGACGATAGCTGCATACGCAGCCATCCAAAGAATCTTCGATTATTCTTAAGCGCTCAAACCGCTAATTTCTATTTGCAAACCAGGTCCCATCGTTGTAGAAAGATAAGCCTTTTGCAAATAAACGCCTTTTGCTGTTGCCGGACGTAATTTGCTAATTTCAGCAACCAGAGATTTCAAATTCTCTTCCAATTTAGCTGTTTCAAAGTCTGCCTTACCGATAATCGCATGCACTACGCCGCCTTTATCCGCACGAAAACGCACTTGACCTGCTTTGGCATTTAATACTGCTGTTTTTACATCAGGCGTTACCGTACCCACTTTTGGATTTGGCATTAAGCCTCTTGGACCTAAAATTTGACCTAATTGTCCAACGACAGCCATCGCAGCCGGTTCGGCAATAACGACATCAAAATCGCTGCGTCCGCCTTTGATTTCATCTGCCAATTCAGCCATACCAACAATATCCGCACCGGCAGCTTGAGCAGCTTCCGCATTCGCGCCTTGAGCAAATACAGCCACACGCACGCTCTTACCAGTACCGTTAGGCAATACAGCTGCGCCGCGCACCACTTGATCTGATTTACGCGGATCAATACCTAATTGAATCGCCACATCCACAGATTCGACAAACTTAACAGCGGAAAGCGATTTTAATAAATCTAATGCCTCAGCAACATTATAGATTTTGCCGGCAGCAACTTTTTCACGGATAGCTAAATTACGCTTAGTCTTCTTTGCCATTGTTTAGCCCTCCACCTTCAAGCCCATTGACCGGGCACTTCCCGCCAATGTACGAACACCGGCTTCCACATCCGCAGCAGTTAAATCCGCTTTTTTAATTTCAACAATTTCTTCTAATTGCTTACGCGTAATCGTACCTACTTTTTCAGTATTAGGGCGCGCGCTTCCGGATTTGATGCCCGCAGCTTTTTTCAGCAAATATGCAGCCGGAGGCGTTTTCTTAACAAAAGTAAAGCTGCGATCACTATATACCGTAATCACAACAGGTATCGGCATACCCGCTTCTAAAGACTGGGTTTCTGCATTAAACGCTTTACAGAACTCCATAATATTCACACCATGCTGACCTAATGCCGGACCAACAGGAGGACTTGGATTTGCTTTACCTGCAGGAATCTGCAATTTGATATATCCGCTAATTTTCTTAGCCATTTATAAAACTCCTAAATGGGTATCACGCCTTTCAGCTTCCCAATTAAATGATTTTCTCCACTTGAGTAAACTCAAGCTCGACCGTGGTGGAACGGCCGAAAATCATGACAGACACCTGCATACGGCTCTTATCATAATTCACTTCTTCAACCGTTCCGGTAAAATCAGCAAAAGGTCCGTCAATAATCCGCAACTCTTCACCAATTTCAAATAAAGTTTTCGGACGAGGTTTCTCGATCCCCTCCTGCATTTTGCGCATAATCGCATCAACTTCCGCCTGCGTAATCGGCGCAGGTTTCTCATGCGTTCCGCCAACAAAACCGGACATCTTAGGAATGGAATTGACTAAATGCCATGTATCATTATTCATTTCCATTTCAACTAAAACATAACCCGGGAAAAATTTGCGTTGAGATACACGCTTTTTATTCTCTTTGACCTCAACCACTTCTTCTGTCGGGATCAAAATTTGCCCAAAGCTATCTTGCATACCTTCGCGCTCAATAACTTCCTGCAACTGTTTTTTGACGTATTGCTCAAATTGCGAATACGACTGTAGCACATACCACTGTTTTGCCATCACAACACCAATTGAACAATTAACGTTAAAATCCAATCTATAATACTTAATACGATTGCAAAAACCGTCACAATCGCCAAAACCATCGCAGTGGTTTTAATTAATTCGTCTTTATTCGGCCAAAAAACTTTATTCATTTCTATCCGAGCACCTCGGACGAGACTAATCATTTTGTGCCAATAGATTGTTTGAGTGAGTGCGGCGGCTGCCAAGACTGCTCCAAGAACAGCAACCGCCAATCGCAGATACCAAGCCTTACTTGCTAAAAACAAAGAACCTGCTAGATAGAATCCGCCTAAAAACAAAACAATCGCTAAAACCGTAAACAAACCGGATAGCGGTTTTTTTTCAACTGCAATTTCTGTTGACATAAAGGATTCTCTGAGAAACATGGCAGGCGAGGAGGGACTCGAACCCCCAACCGACGGTTTTGGAAACCGCAACTCTGCCAATTGAGCTACTCGCCTATTTAACTAATGAAGAGGCGGGATTTTATCCCCGCCTTGTATTTTTGTCAAGTATCGTAAGAAAAATTACTCAATAATTTTCGCCACAACACCGGCTCCAACTGTACGACCGCCCTCACGAATCGCAAAACGCAAGCCTTCGTCCATCGCAATCGGATGAATCAGTTGAACTTCGATTTTTACGTTATCTCCGGGCATGACCATTTCTGTGCCTTCAGGAAGGATACATTCGCCTGTTACGTCCGTGGTACGGAAGTAAAATTGAGGACGGTAGCCTTTTAAGAATGGGGTATGACGTCCACCTTCTTCTTTAGAGAGTACGTATACTTCGGCTTCAAATTTGGTGTGCGGGGTAATAGTGCCCGGTTTTGCCAATACTTGTCCGCGTTCGATGTCTTCACGTTTGGTACCACGCAATAGTACGCCAACGTTGTCGCCTGCTTGTCCTTGATCTAGGAGTTTGCGGAACATTTCTACACCTGTACAGGTGGTTTTTGCTGTTGGACGCAGTCCTACGATTTCAAGTTCGTCGCCTACTTTAACGATACCGCGCTCTACACGTCCGGTTACTACGGTGCCGCGTCCTGAGATTGAGAAGACGTCTTCGATTGGCAGCAGGAATGGTTTGTCGATGTCTCGTTCCGGCTCCGGGATGTAGCTGTCCAGTGCTTCAACGAGTTTTTCGATTGCCGGAACGCCGATGTCCGAGGTATCGCCTTCCAGAGCTTTCAGTGCCGAGCCCACAATGATTGGGGTGTCGTCACCGGGGAAGTCGTAGTCCGATAAGAGTTCACGAACTTCCATTTCAACGAGCTCAAGCAGTTCCGCATCGTCAACCATGTCAGCTTTATTCAGGAATACGACGATGTATGGTACGCCTACTTGGCGAGACAGAAGGATGTGCTCGCGAGTTTGCGGCATCGGACCGTCTGCCGCCGAACATACGAGGATTGCGCCGTCCATTTGTGCCGCACCGGTGATCATGTTTTTCACATAGTCGGCGTGTCCCGGGCAGTCTACGTGTGCGTAGTGACGGGTTGGGGATTCGTATTCTACGTGTGCAGTAGAGATGGTAATACCGCGAGCGCGTTCTTCAGGCGCACCGTCAATTTGGTCGTAGGCTTTGAATTGCCCGCCAAAACGGTCTGCACCCACTTTGGTCAATGCCGCTGTCAGCGTCGTTTTACCATGGTCTACGTGACCGATCGTGCCCACGTTTACGTGGGGCTTCGTACGTTCAAATTTCTCTTTTGACATCTCAATCCACCCGATGTAAATGGAGCCCATAACCGGATTTGAACCGGTGACCTCTTCCTTACCAAGGAAGTGCTCTACCTACTGAGCTATATGGACTGGAATAAAAACTGAATTAAATGGAGCGGGCGATGGGAATCGAACCCACACCATCAGCTTGGAAGGCTGAGGTTCTACCATTGAACTACGCCCGCTTGATATGGTGGAGGGAGAAGGATTCGAACCTTCGAAGGCTGAGCCGACAGATTTACAGTCTGTTCCCGTTGACCGCTTGGGTATCCCTCCGCAAGGCGCGCATATTAGCAGATTAAAAATATGCGTCAAGTCTTTTTGGAATTATTTTGCAATCGCCACTGTTGCCGCCACCCGCCATTGCGCCAAATCGAAAGCAATCAGCTCGCCGCCCCATGCCGCACCGCCGTCAATACAGGCGTATTTTTCATGCAGCCGCAAACCTAATGCCGCCCAATGCCCGAAAACCACGCGAAAAGCCTGCCGCGCCGCATGCAATTCATACCAAGGCACAAGCGCTTTCGGCGCTTCTTCCGGCGGCATTTTGCCGCCAAAATCCAAAGCGGCATTTGTCTTTAAAAAACGCATACGCGCAAAAGCATTGACCGCAAAGCATTGTTTGACGCTATTTTTGCCGTTTTTTTTCCATTCGCCGTTGCCGTTGCGATACACTGCCTGCAAAAACTCTCGCCGCTCATTGTCTTTTTGCCGCATCTGCCGGCAGTATTGCGCATTCATCTCGATTGCCGTATCCAAATCCCAATAAGGATAGACCCCCGCATGCGCCATTACGATTTGCCGTGCTTCATCTTGCACCATCAGCGGCCACGATTGGACGGCATCAATCATCTCCTGCGCATCAGGCGCATTTAGAATCTCTTTGGTCGTGTTTTTAATCCGTCCCTTATCCAATCCGTTCGCCTGTACCATCAAAGTAAAATCATGATTACCAATAACGACTTTCGTTTTACCTTTTAAGCGACTGACACAGCGCAAAGCCCGCACGGAATCCGGTCCCCGATTGATAATATCGCCCACAAACCACAACTCATCCGCCGCTTCGTCATAATTAAGACGCTCTAACAAACGCATCAAAGCCTCATATTGTCCATGCACATCGCCGATTGCATAAATCCCCATTCCGTTTCACTCCTTGTATAATAAACGCCATGAACACAGCACTTCTTCCCACGCGTCCGCTTGGCAACAGCGGTATCCGCCTTTCCGCTCTCGGACTAGGCACAGTCAAAATCGGGCGCAATCAAGGCGTCAAATATCCGCAATCTTTTGATTTACCCGACGATAAAGCCGTACAGGAACTGCTTGCACTTGCCCAATCGCTGGGCATCAATTGGCTGGATACCGCCCCTGCTTACGGCAGTAGCGAAAACCGCCTTGGCGCGCTTATCCGCCGCAACGAATGGTACATCGCCAGCAAAGTCGGCGAAAACTTTCATAACAACCAATCCAGCTTTGATTTTTCCGCCGCCGCCGTCAAGCAAAGCATCGACAACAGCCTGCGCCGCCTACGCAGCGAACACATCGACCTCATCAACATCCATTCCGACGGCAATGATCTCGCCATTTTACATCAAAGCGACTGCCTTGCCGCCCTCGAGCAAGCCAAGCAAGCAGGCAAAATCCGCGCCATCGGCATTTCCTGCAAAACCGACGCAGGGGCACAAGCATGGCTGCCTTATGTGGATGCACTCATGCTCGAGCTGAACCCCGAACACAGAGAAATGACGAATGTCATTACGCAAGCCGACGCTCAAAACGTCAGCATCCTCATCAAAAAAGGCTTTGGCAGCGGGCATCTGCTGGCGCAATATTCGCTGCAAAACCTCGCTGATTTTCTCTTTCAACACCCGATTACCGCCTTAATCAGCGGCACTATTAATCCAGACCATCTGCGCGCCAATTGCGCCGCCGTCAGCCGAGCCAGCCATGCCGCTTCTCTATAACTGCCTACTGAATCTCCTCGCTCCTTTTGCCCTGCTGCGCCTGCTCATTAAATCGCGCCGCAATCCCGAGTATCGCCGCCATATCGGCGAACGCTTTGCTTATCTTCTACCGCCCACCAAGCCTGCATCGCTATGGATACACGCCGTATCGGTAGGCGAATTTCTCGCCATTGCACCGCTTTTAGAAACCCTGCTTACGCGCCATACAGACCTCAACCTATGGATTAGCTGCACCACGCCCACCGGTCGCGCGCAAATCGCCACCTTTGCCACAGGCTACCCCCAACGCATCCAATACAGCTATTTGCCCTATGATAGCCGCGGCAACATCCGCCGCTTTCTGGCGCATGTGAAACCGCGCGGCGTAGTGCTGATGGAAACCGAAATTTGGTTCAATCTTCTGCGACAATGCCAAGCGCAAAACATCCCCACCCTACTCATCAACGCCCGCTTATCCGCCAAATCCCTGCGCGGCTACTATCGTTTTGCCCGCCGTCTGCTGCGCCGCGTACTACCGCAATTACGCATCAATGCACAAAATCGCAGCGACGCCAAACGCTTCCGCTTTCTTTGCCGCGACAGCCGCATCAGCATCACGCCCAGTCTAAAATTCGCCGCTCCCGTCACCGAAATACTTCCTTTACAGGACTTTCTGCCGCCCAATCCGCAAGCGCCACTGTGGATAGCCGCCAGTACCCACGAAGGCGAAGAAAAGCACATCTTAGCCGCCTACAAAAATCTGCTTCATCACCTACCGCAACTGCGCCTGTGCATCGCACCGCGCCACCCCGAACGCCGCGACAGCATCTGCAAACTCATCGAAAAATCAGGATTTACGCCCCTATTGCGCAGTCAAGGCGCCACCTTAAGCAGCAATACGCACGGCATCGCCCTGTTAGACACACTCGGCGAACTCGGCGCCGCCATGTCTTGCGCATCGGTCGCCTTTATCGGCGGCAGCCTCATCGCGCGCGGCGGACATAATCCGCTGGAAGCCGTACATGCCGGCATACCGCTGTGCTTTGGCAAATCGATGTTCAATTTCCAAGATATCGCCGAACAACTGCGCAAAGAAAACTTCGTCCGTCAATGCGATGCCGACACCCTTCCCGATGCCGTTCAAGCCTTACTAGATTATCACGCCCAAGCGGGCAGGCAAGACATCATCGCTTATAGCCGCCGACACAGCGGCGACATACTCGACAGGCATTACGCCTTTATTGCACAGCAAATTGCGCTGGATGTTTCAACACACAGAGCGACACATAAAGCGTCGCTCTGTGTGTTGCCCTGAATTGGAAGAGGTTACACCTCTCCCAATTCGATTATCCTCCCTAAAGGGAGGGATTTCAACCAGTAAGGAAATTTTGATGAATCACAGCATCGGCGGTAAAGGCGGCGGCGTATCCTCTGTATCCGTCTCTTGCGCCGCCTCGCGCCGTTCGGGAATCTTCAAGCCCAGCCATTTGATATAGCCGCGATCGTCCAATTCCTTGATGATGATTTCGCTGTCATTAATTTTTAAAGCATCGCCCGCCACCGGCACATCGCCGAAACGCTCGCGGAACATATCGCCCAGCGTCCGCTCCGCATCCTCCTCGGCAATCTGAAGCCCGTATTCTTCCGCCAATTCGCTCATCCGCACATAAGGCTTGACTTCAATATCGCCGAAAAATTCCTGCTCATTATCGTTTTGCGCATAGCCGGCAAATTGCTGGGCGAAATCCTCGCCCTTATCCTCGGGAAAGATAAACCATGCCACATCTTCCGCCTGCATGCGCGTATTCATACCCACGCGCAGACTTTTACCCTCGCGGATTAAAGCGAAAAGCCGCCCATGCTGAAAGGCTTTCGGACGCGTCAAGGCATAGGGATGGCTGTTTTCCGCCGGCGAACTTTTTTCCACCGCAAAAGACTGCAAATGCATATTCAGCTTTTCGGTCAGCCAAATCGCCTTGCTTTGCAATGGCTCCGGCTGCGGCGGCAGAACCACTTTCAATTTCCGCGCCATCAAACCGATTGTCGTGCCCTGAATCAGCAAAGAAAAAATCACTACCGAAAAGACCACATCAAAAAACAGGCGCGAATTCGGCACACCCGCCATCAGCGGCATCATCGCCAGCGTAATCGGTACTGCGCCGCGCAAACCCACCCAACTGATATAGGCAACCTCTCGTTTTTTAAAAGGAAACCACAGTAGCGAGCTATATACTGCCAGCGGCCGCGCCACAAAAATCAAAAAGGCGGCGATAATCAAAGCATCGAAACTTTCTTCAAACAAACGACTCGGCGTTACCAATAAACCCAAGACCAAGAACATGCTTGCCTGCGCCAGCCAAGCCAAGCCGTCCATCACATTCAACAAAGGTTCATTGGCAGGGCTGCGCGTATTGCCGATGATAATGCCGGCAATATAAACGCTTAAAAAGCCGCTGCCGCCGAGTAAATTCGACAAAGCGAAAGCCATCAAACCGCCTGAAGCAATCATCAGGGCATACAAACCCTCCGCCAAAGCAATTTTGCGCAAAATCCACGCCAGAATTTTGCCTGCTACAAAACCAATCAAGAAACCCAAACCCATTTGCAGCAACAGCATTTTCAAAAAACCTGCCGCACCGCCGCCCTGCGGATCCGTAACTAAAGTCAGCAAAGCGGTCACCAGAAAAATCGCCATCGGATCATTCGCGCCGCTTTCCACTTCCAAAGTCGATAAAATCCGCGAATGCAGGCGCACGCCGCTATTGCGCAATAACGAGAAAACCGCCGCAGCATCGGTCGAACCGACAATCGCCGCCATCAAAAAGCCGAGCTGCCAATCGATTTTCAAGAAAAAAGTCGTGAATAATCCGAGACTGATGACCGTCGCCACCACGCCCCAAGTCGCCAAGGTTACCGCCGGTTTGACGGCGATTTTAATACTGCTCATCTGGGTGCGCAGGCCGCCGTCCAGCAGAATAATCGCCAAGGCAAATTGTCCGATAAAAGTCGCACTGAAAAAGCTGTCGTAAACAATACCGCCGACTCCCTCTTCGCCCGCCAACATGCCCACGCCCAAAAACACCAATAGCAAAGGCATGCCGAAATGCGCGGACAAACGCGTCGCCACGATGCTGACAAAAAATAAAAAAGCGAAAATCAGGAGAATGATTTGAATACTTTGCACGAATTTTCCTTATTGATTACTCTAAAACGCGGTCATTAAGCCAAATGCTCCAATGTCCTTATCGCTTGCGCCACGATTTCAGGTACTGCCTCCGGTCTTTTGCTTTCGGGATTAAGCCACACCATCACCGCCGTCGATTGGGCGCAGCGTTTGCCGGCATTCCAAATTTCGGCATAAACGTCAAAACTGCTCCTGCCCAAACGCGAGATTTTGCTTTTCACGACCAATTCGGCGGGATAAACAATCTCCGCCTCAAATTTGCACTGCATCTCCGCCAAGACAATCATGGGTATTTTACCGCCAATCAGCGGCAGCACATATTGCTCGAAATAGGCAAAGCGCGCGGATTCTAGGTAGCGGAAAAACAGCGTATTATTTACATGTTGATAGGCATCCATATCTCCCCAGCGGATAGTAATGGGGAATTGGTGCCGGAATATTATCTCTTTAGGCATAATATTTCCTGATGAAAAGACGCTATCTTAGCCTGATTTCCCCTATTTGGCGGCAAAATCTTAGAAAAAACGATTTGCCGACGCTGAATGCGATTGGGATATGTTAAGATACGCGAGGTTTTTGTGACCATTCAACCAACAAAATTGGAAATTAGCTATGAATTTACATGAATATCAAGCCAAATCACTTTTTCGTGATTATGGCGTTAGCATTCCGCGCAGTATTTTGGCTAAATCTGCAGAAGAAGCAGTAGCGGCGGCTAAAGAGCTGGGTGGTACGGTTTGGGTTGTCAAAGCTCAAGTGCATGCAGGCGGACGCGGCAAAGCAGGCGGCGTGAAAGTCGCCAAATCTTTGGACGAAGTGCGCAATTACGCTGAAAACATGATCGGCAACACCTTAAAAACCAAGCAAACCGGCGATATCGGCCTGCCGATCAATATGGTCTTGATTGAAGAAGGCTTGGATATCGTTGACGAATTATATTTATCGGCGGTTGTTGATCGCGCCACGCGCCGCGTCAGTTTCATTTGCTCTTCGGAAGGCGGCATGGATATCGAAGAAGTGGCGGAGACCCACCCTGATAAAATCATCAGCGTCAGCGTGGATCCCGCTGCCGGTTATTTCCCTTATGTTGGTCGTCAAGCCGCCTTCGACATGGGCTTGAATAAAGAATTATCCGGACAACTGGCCAAATTAATGGAAGGTTTATACAAACTCTTCATTGAAAAAGATTTGGCGATGGTGGAAATCAATCCTTTGATTGTCACCCGCGACGGCAATTTGCTGGCTCTTGACGCCAAAATCGGCGTGGACGACAACGCCCTTTACCGCCATAAAGATTTGGAAGAAATGCGCGATCGCAGTCAAGAAGACGAGCGCGAAAACAAAGCACAGGAATTGCAGCTCAATTATGTGGCATTAGGCGGCAATATCGGCTGTATGGTAAACGGTGCCGGCTTGGCAATGGCGACCATGGACATCGTCAAACTGCACGGCGGCGAACCGGCGAATTTCTTGGATGTGGGCGGCGGCGCGACAGCAGAACGCGTGAAGGAAGCCTTTAAACTGATTTTGACTTCGCCGGAAGTGAAATCGATTTTGGTCAACATCTTCGGTGGCATCGTACGCTGCGATTTGATTGCCGAAGGCATTATCAGCGCCGCAAAAGAAATCGATTTGAAAGTGCCTGTGGTCGCGCGTTTGCAGGGCACCAATGTGGAATTGGGACGCAAAATGCTCAATGAAAGCGGCTTAGGCATTGAAGCGGCAGATGATTTAACCGATGCGGCAAAACGCGCCGTAGCAGCGGCACAATAAGGAGCAGCCATGAGTATTTACATCAATAAAGACACCAAAGTCATTACCCAAGGCTTTACCGGCTCGCAAGGCACCTTCCATTCCGAGCAGGCGATTGCCTACGGCACGCAATTGGTCGGCGGCGTAACGCCGGGCAAAGGCGGACAAAGCCATTTAGACCGCCCTGTATTCAATACCGTTACCGAAGCGGTACGCGATACCGGCGCTAATGCTTCCATGATTTTCGTACCGCCGCCCTTTGCGGCAGATTCGATTTTAGAAGCCATTGATGCCGGTATTGAAATCATCGCCTGTATCACCGAAGGCATTCCTGTTTTGGATATGATGAAAGTCAAAGCGGCTTTGCAAGGCAGCGCTTCGCGCCTCATCGGTCCGAACTGCCCGGGCGTGATTACTCCCGGTGAATGCAAAATGGGCATTATGCCTGGTCATATCCATCAAAAAGGCAGCGTGGGCATTGTGTCGCGTTCCGGCACATTGACTTATGAAGCCGTACATCAAACCACGCAAATCGGCTTGGGACAAAGCACCTGCGTCGGCATCGGCGGCGACCCGATTAACGGTACCAATTTCATTGACGTGCTGTCTGCTTTTGAAGCGGACGAGCAAACCAAAGGTATTGTGATGGTCGGCGAAATCGGCGGTTCGGCTGAAGAAGAAGCGGCGGAATTTATCAAAGCCCATGTCAGCAAACCTGTGGTGGCTTATATTGCTGGCGTGACTGCACCTCCGGGCAAACGCATGGGACATGCGGGCGCGATTATCGCCGGCGGCAAAGGCACGGCGGCAGATAAATTCAAAGCCCTTGAAGCGGCGGGCGTGGCGACCGTGCGTTCGCCGGCGGACATCGGCGCAACCCTGAAGCAATTGATGGGTGCGTAATAAAGCGCATCATTATCTGCTAATAAAAAGCAGCTCGATTCTTAAAAGAAAAGAGCTGCTTTTTTTGTTGGCGGTCTTTCAAAGATGATGCTTAAGCAAGGACTTGCGCAGTCACGCCTTCTCTCGGCTGGCAAACAAAGATTTCCTCTTTCAGACCGGTTTTGGCTTGATAATGCGCCTCAAGATGCGCGCTTACCGCCTTAACCGCCTCATGCGGCACCAGCGCCACCACACAGCCGCCGAAACCGCCGCCGGTCATGCGCACGCCGCCGCTATGCCCGATAACTTCGTCAATCAATGCCACCATGGCATCTACCGCCGGATGGGTAATCTCGAATTCATCGCGCATACCGGCATGGCTTTCTGCCATCAGGCGCGATAAAGCGCTGATATCATTATTTTTCATTGCCTGTGCTGCCGCCAATGTACGTTGATTTTCCTGAATAATGTAGCGGGCGCGTTTTGCCGCCAGCGCCTCAAGTCCGCCTTTTTCGGCTTCAAATTGCTCCAAACTGACATCGCGCAGGGCTTTCACGCCGAAATGCGCGGCAGCGCTTTCGCATTGTTCGCGGCGCGTATTGTACTCGCTGCCGACCAAGCCACGTTTGACGTGGGAATGAATAATCATCACGCTCAAGCTGTCGGGGATGGCAATCGCCTGCGTTTCAAGACTGCGGCAATCGATTAAAATCGCATGACCTTTTTCGCCGCGCGCGCTGGCAAGTTGATCCATGATGCCGCATTTGCAGCCGACAAAATGATTTTCCGCATATTGTCCGATAAGGGCGAGTTCGCTTTCGTTGAGCGGCAAATCAAACAGCGTTTGCAGGGCTTTGCCTACCGCCACTTCCAAAGCGGCGGAAGAACTCAATCCCGCCCCCTGCGGCACATCGCCGCTAATCGCCATATCCAAGCCCTGCCTAATCGGATAGCCTTTTTCCGCCAATGCCCAGAAGACGCCGCGCACATAATTCGCCCATTGCTTATCCGAGGCAGGAAAAGCGCCGTTTAATTCAAACTCATCATATTCCCGATAATTTTCAGTATATACGCGCACACGCTTGCCGTCGTTTTTTTTCACCGCCGCATAATTGGCGAAATCAATGGCGCAGGGCAGCACAAAGCCGTCGTTATAATCGGTGTGTTCGCCGATTAAATTCACGCGTCCCGGCGCGCGAATCCGATATGCGGGCGCGGTATTAAATATTTCGGTAAAAATAGCGGAGATATCCATTGTTATATTCCTTGTGAATGCGTTTTCAAACGTTAATAGATAAGCAATAAAAGAGCCGAAATCATCAGCTGCTCCAGTAAATACTTAAACCGACGATGCTCGGCGGCGGACGAAAACCTATCTTTAGACACATTTTCTCAAACATAAGGCAAGGCATGTGGAAGAGCCATGCCGCCAATCGCAGCAACGCAGCAAAAACCTCGTCCATTAATCTGCCGTACGATAATGCACATCAGACAATGCCGCCAAACGTTCCGCCGCCTGTTCCGGCGTTAAATCGCGCTGCGCTTCGGCAAGCATTTCATAGCCGACCATAAATTTGCGCACGCTGGCAGAACGCAGCAGTGGCGGATAGAAATGCGCATGCAGCCGCCATTGCGGATGCTCTTTGCCGTCAAAGGGCGCGCCGTGAAATCCCATAGAATAGGGAAAACTGCATTGGAAGAGATTGTCGTAACGCGTGCTTAAGCGCTTAAGTGCCAAGGCTAAATCACTGCGTTGCGAGACATTCAAATCCAAAAGGGTATGCAGAGGAATTTTAGGCAGGAGCAGGGTCTCAAAGGGCCATGCCGCCCAATAAGGTACTACCGCTAGCCAATCCCTTGTTTCCACGACGATGCGTTCGTGACGACGCAATTCTTCCGCCGCATAGTCTTGCAAGAGCGCGCGGTGATGGCGGGCAAAATATTCTTGCTGGGCTTGATGCGCTTTGGCGGGCAAATGCGGCAGAAAATCACTTGCCCAAATTTGTCCGTGCGGATGCGGATTCGAGCAACCCATCACCGCTCCCTTGTTTTCAAATATCTGCACCCATTGGTATTTTTCTCCCAATTCCCGACATTGCGCCTGCCAGACTTCTATCACGGCTTCGATTTCCGGCAGGGACAATTCCGGCAGGGTTTTGCCATGATCGGGCGAAAAACAGACCACGCGACTCACGCCGCGCACGCTGTGGCTTTGAAACAGAGGATGCGTCTCTTCACAATGCTCGGGCGTATCGGGCAAAAGAGCGGAGAAATCATTGGTAAAGACATAAGGCGCGGTATAAACGGGATTTTTCTCGCCGTTAATCCGCGTATTGCCCGGGCAGAGATAGCATGTGGGATCGTAAGAGGGTTTGCGCTCGGTATCGCATTTTTCCTGCTGTCCTTGCCAAGGCCGTTTGGCACGATGGGGAGAGACTAACACCCATTCGTCGGCAAGCGGATTATAGCGGCGGTGCGGATGATCGTTGGGCATAAACATGGCATTCGCTCCTGATATGGAATACACATTATCATGAATAGTATTTCATCAAAAGTCAATGTGGATTTTGTATAAGAAAACTTATTTTTTAAGGGTGTTTTCATGATTTTGCCCACCATTTGCCGCATTAAAACACATGGAAATTCATATAATTGCTTTGGCGTTTAGAAAAAATAGTTTACAAAGCAGTCTGTTTGCTTAAAATTAACATTGTGTCAATGAAGAGATAATTTTCATTGCCGCCTTACCTTTGCGTGAGAGATATTTGTTGAGAAAAACATAGGAGACTTTTATGACATTTCGCAAGACCTTAGCTGTCTGTGTTGCGGCTTTGATGATGGGACAATCTTTTGCTGCCGATGCGCCGAAAGTGGGCGTTACCATCTATAAATACGATGATAATTTTATGTCTTTGATGCGTAAATCTTTAGAGGCGGAAGCGGCGGAGCATAAAACCGCCAAGCTCTTAATGAATGATTCGCAAAATAATCAGTCCGAGCAGAATAACCAAGTCGATGTGATGATTGCCAAGGGCGTGAAAGTGCTGGCAATCAATTTGGTTGACCCTGCCGCAGCGCCGACGATTATCGAAAAAGCGCGCGCCGAAGACATTCCTGTAATTTTCTTCAATAAAGACCCGGGCGAAGCGGCAATCGCTTCTTATGACAAAGTCTATTTTGTCGGCACGAATCCTCAAGAATCGGGCGAAATCCAAGCGGATTTGATTACCAAGACATGGAAAGAAAATCCTGACTGGGACACCAACAAAAACGGCGTTTTGGATTTTGTGCTGCTCAAAGGCGAGCCCGGACACCCCGATGCGGAAGCGCGCACCAAATTCGTGGTCGAAAAACTCAATGCAAACGGCATTAAAACCAATCAGCTGCAATTAGACGCCGCTTTATGGGATGCCGCCAAGGCGAAAGACATTATGCAGGCTTGGCTCTCAGGCCCTTCAGGCAAAAATATCGAGGTCGTCATTTCCAATAACGACGGCATGGCATTAGGCGCGATTGAAGCGATGAAAGCGCAAGGCGGCGTATTGCCGACCTTCGGCGTCGATGCTTTGCCGGAGGCTTTGCAATTAGTGAAATCGGATGTGCTGAAAGGCACGGTCTTAAATGACGGCGAAACGCAGGCGAAAGCGATTTATGCTTTAGCGGTAGATTTAGCAAACGGCAAAGATTTGTCGCAAAGCAGCGTGTACACATTAGACGGCAAGCAAATCCGCGTGCCTTATGTAGGCGTGGATAAGAGCAATTTGGATAAATTTTTAAAATAAGCCTCATCATAAAAACCATTGCGAGGGCGCGGCATCAGCCCGCCCTTTTTTAACTGATAAAGGATACTTTAATGACAGCTCCTGCACCCTCTACCGGCGAGATTCTGCTGACCATGACGGATGTCCATAAATCCTTTCCGGGCGTTAAAGCGCTTGACGGCGTCAATTTGCAAGTACGCGCCCATTCCGTGCATGCCTTGATGGGGGAAAACGGCGCGGGAAAATCGACTTTGCTCAAATGCCTATTCGGTATTTATGCGAAAGACAAGGGCAGCATTGAATTTTTAGGCAATGAAGTCGATTTCAAAACCACAAAAGAAGCATTGGAAAACGGCATTTCCATGGTTCATCAAGAATTGAACATGGTCAAGCAGCAAAGCGTGATGGATAATCTGTGGCTGGGACGCTATCCCATCAAAGGCTTTTTCATCGACAGCAAGAAAATGTATGCCGATACCAAGGCGATTTTCGACGAACTGGGCATCGATATCGACCCGCGCGAAAAAGTGGCGAAATTGACCGTGTCGGAAATGCAGATGATTGAAATCGCGAAAGCATTTTCCTATCAAGCGAAAATCGTAATTATGGACGAGCCCACCTCTTCGCTGTCTGAAAAAGAAGTCTCTCATCTCTTTACCATTATCGACAAACTCAAGCAGCGCGGCTGCGGCATCATTTACATCTCGCATAAAATGGAAGAGATTTTCAAAGTCTGCGATACGATTACGATTCTGCGCGACGGCAAATGGATTGACACGGTACATACGGCCGAAACCAATATGGACGCCTTAGTCGCCAAAATGGTCGGACGCAGCCTGACCCAGCGTTTTCCTGAAAAAGATAATACGCCGGGCGAAATCGTGCTGGAAGTGCGGGCATTAAGCGCGAAAAACCAGCCCTCGATTCAAAACATCAGTTTTGAACTGCGCAAAGGCGAAGTTTTGGGCATCGGCGGCTTGGTCGGCGCCAAACGCACCGACTTGGTCGAAACCCTATTCGGCATCCGCGAACGCGGCAGCGGCGAAGTGCGGATAAACGGCAAAGCGGTCGCCAACAGAAGCCCTGTGGAAGCGATTAAAAACGGCTTTGCCCTCGTAACGGAAGAGCGGCGCAGCACCGGCATTTTCGGCGGTTTGGACATCAGCTTCAACTCCCTGATTGCCAATATGAAACACTATGAACATAGCGGCTTTTTAGACAATAAGGAAATGCACAAAGACACGCAATGGGTCATCGACTCCATGCACGTCAAAACCCCCTCACAAAGAACGCGCATCGGCTCGCTCTCGGGCGGCAATCAGCAAAAAGTCATTTTAGGACGCTGGCTGCTCACAGGGCCGGACATCCTCATGCTGGATGAACCCACGCGCGGCATCGATATCGGTGCTAAATACGAAATATATCAAATGATTAACGAACTCGCCAAACGCGGCAAAGCCATCATCATGATTTCTTCCGAAATGCCCGAACTGCTGGGCGTAAGCGACCGCATCTTAGTCATGAGCGCCGGCAAAGTCGCGGGCATCGTCAATACCGCAGACACCTCGCAAGAAGAAATCCTGCACCTTTCCGCCAAATACCTATCTTCTCCAATTGCTGACAGTTAAAAGGAATTATCATGAACGCATCCGCCTCCAACAAAGCTTTTACCTTCTTTAAAGACTACGCTCTGTATTTTGTGCTGCTGATTCTGTTGCTTACCATCGTCTCCAAAGACACCAGCTTCCTCAGCCTGACCAATTTCAGCAACATCCTCACCCAATCCTCCGTGCGCATCATCATCGCCCTTGGCGTGGCAGGGCTGATTTTAACCCAAGGCACCGACTTATCCGTGGGCAGACAAGTCGGCTTGGCCGCCGTGGTTGCCGCCACCCTCCTGCAAGCCACTACCAACGTCAATAAAGTATTCCCCGAACTGGAAACCCTCTCCATTCCGCTCGTCATCATCCTCGTCTGTGCCATCGGCGCCATACTCGGGCTATTAAACGGTATCATCGTTACCGTGCTGAACGTTACCCCCTTCATCGCCACCTTAGGCACCATGCTCATCGTCTATGGCATCAACTCCCTGTATTACGACTTCGTCGGCTCCGCGCCCATTGCGGGATTCGACGCCGCCTACTCCAGCTTCACGCAAGGCTATTTCAAAATAGGCGGCTTCAAACTCTCCTACATCACCATCTACGCCCTCATCGCCATCATCATCATGTGGACCATCTGGAACAAAACCCGTTTCGGCAAAAACCTCTTCGCCATTGGCGGCAACCCTGAAGCCGCCCGCGTTTCAGGCGTCAACGTTACCCTCAACCTACTCGGCATCTACACCCTCTCGGGCGTCTTCTACGCATTCGGCGGATTCTTGGAAGCCGGACGCATCGGCTCGGCAACCAACAACCTCGGCTTCATGTATGAAATGGACGCCATCGCCGCCTGCGTCATCGGCGGCGTCTCCTTCAGCGGCGGCGTGGGCAGTATTATCGGCGTCGTCATCGGCGTCATCATCTTCACCCTGATTAACTACGGACTCACCTACATCGGCGTCAGCCCCTACTGGCAATACATCATCAAAGGCAGCATCATCGTCCTTGCCGTTGCCATCGACTCCCTCAAACACGCCAAGAAAAAATAAGGAAAGCCCATGTTCAACGTCTACATCCGAACACAAAGCATTATCTTGGAACACAAAAATCACGCGAGGGCAGAAATCCTGTCCTTCGGCGCCCTCCTGCACGCCTACGCCCTTTTACAAAAAAACGGCGAATGGTTCAACGCCATACAAGGCTACGAAAACCCCGAACAAGCCCGCAGCAATATCACTCAAGGCTTTCGCAGCGCCAAACTCAGCCCCTTTGTCTGTCGCATGAAAAATGCCCGCTACCGCTTCAACGAACAAGAACACCACTGCCAAAAACACAATCGCAAAGGCCATGCCTTGCACGGACTCATCTACGACCAAGACTTCCAAATCGGCGAACAATACGCAGACGACAACAGCGCATGGATTGAACTCCATCACCACTACCGGCAAAACGAAGAAGGCTACCCCTTCTGCTACCGCATCGACATCCGCTACACACTCAGCGCCGAAGGACTGGAAATCGCCAGCACCGTCAGCAACAGCGGAACAGAAGCCATACCCATCGCAGACGGCTGGCACCCCTACTTCCGCTTGGGCGAACAAGCCGACACATGGCAACTCTACATCAACAGCCAAGAACAACTGGAATTTGACCAAGATCTGCTGCCCACAGGCAAACGCATCCCCGACCAACGCTTCAGCCGCGCCAGCCTCATCGGCGACACCATGCTGGATAACAGCTTCGTCCTGCAAAACCACGACGGCGCCGCCTGCCATTTAGAAAACGCGCAATTCCGCCTCAGCCTCTACCCCGACGACAGCTACCCCTACCTGCAAATCTACATACCGCCGGAACGCCAATCCATCGCCCTGGAAAACCTCAGCGGCGCACCCGACTGCTTTAACAACGGCATGGGATTGCACATCCTCGCCCCCAACAGCCGAAAAACCTTCCGCACCCGCTATCAACTCAGCGAAAAATAAGCAAAAAAGATTGCCGCACAATGCGGCAATCTTAATATAGTCAATTCATACAAAATTAATGTTTTTCAATTTGGTAGGTCGGATACTTGTATCCGACATTACTTAAAATATAAATTTTTCGGATTCAAGAATCCGACCTACTTCCTTATAAATTAATAGTTTAGATATTTATATCCAACACAATTTGTCATGCGAGTGCTTTCTGGCATAAACACCTAAGCTAAGGTTAAAAATATAATGTTCGTATTTGTCATGAATTGACTATAGTTTCTTCAGATTAAAACGAGACAATAAAAATTTTCAACATATTGAAAATATTACAATATTTTCTTTAAGGCGCATCATTTTAATCTAAAGAGACTATATCATCGGCACAATCTCTGATAAGCGGCTAAAATCGATATCGTCGAAAAAACGGCACAAGCCCGCTAAAGCAAAGCCGCTCCTGCAAAAACCTCCGCATACGCCGCCGCCTTTTTCTCCAAAGCCAAAGGATAAGCACGCGAACTGGAGGGCAAACGATGCAAACACAAATTACGCCCCAAAAATTCAGCGCGTGAAGATTGCCCAATTTTCGGCACAGCGGTGTGTTCAGGTAACTGCGACAATAAAGTCTGCGTTGCCAATTCTCCCGTAGTCATAATGTGCCGACAATCGGTAATCCGCGCCAACAACGCCGTCAAATCCACAGGCTGCACAATCTGCAAAAACTTATCCGCCGCATTGTTTTGCAAACGCCGCACCTGATAAGCCGTACCGTAAATGGCGATGCCTTTATCATGCAAAAAATCGCGGATTTGCGCTTCTTTGAAATGTTTGCCTGTCACATCAATAAAATGATTCTTATCGCCGAAAAATACCAAGCCGAAAATCCGCCACATATCATTATTGAAATTCGGATAATAAAAATCCATCTTCCAACGATTGCGCGGTGGCGGAAAACTGCCGAGCATCAACAGCTTGGCATTGGACGGTAGAAAGGGGGGGAATGGGTGGGTTTTGATTTCATTCATTTTCCAATAAACCACTCTTTTCCAAAGCCTGACACAATTTAGGTTTCAAACGCCAAATAAAATAATTTGTTTCCTGCTGCCACCAGCCTTCAAAAAACAGCATCCACCATTGAAACGTGCCATTACCACGCCGATTAAACAGCAATTGTTCGCCATAATGACGATGAATTTTTTGGCTGTATCTACCCACCATCATGTTAATAGTGGAATGCGGACTTTTGGTGTAGCCCATTTGTTCGCCAATAATGCCCGCGCGATTTTGATGATTGGGGCTACGGTAAACCGTCAGCAAAATTTGCAGGGATTTTGGGGTGCTTAATTTGGGGTTATGCAAAACTTTGAGCCATTCTTCAACGGTTAAAGTGGTGGTGATGTTTGGGGTCATAGTTGGTGTCTCAATGTGTTTACAGGCAGCCCGAAATATCAATCAACTTCGCAAATGTATCAGCTATTTTATTGAAATTTGGATAGAAAAAATATTTCCCAAATAGGTTTGGGTGGTAGGAAACCACCTAACATCAAGATTTTAATAGTCTCTGACAGGAAAGATTTCAGAGGATAGGGGCAATCATATTTTTTTACTTAAATATACATTTTCTCCAAAAGCTTTTTTATCCATCATTTCTATTGCAGTCTTTTCTACAAGACTAATCATATCAATTCTAGGAATATGTTCATTTTGGTATATATTTTCTATCCAATCTTGATTAAAATCTAGGTGTTCGAATAGTTTTGCTCGAACCAATAATTCATCATAAGCAATAGAATTTCTTTCATTACTTTTACTCCAACCATAACTATTAAATAAAATTAAAAATAATACATTAGATGGAATCAATCCACGAACCAAACCAAAATATTCATTTTTATCATCATCTTCAATCTTCTCAGTATTTTTTATATATTTTAATATGCGAAAAAGAATTATAAGATAAGGTTTAACTATTTTATTACCATTAATCAATTGTTCTAATTCAGTCTTAATGGCAGATAAATTTTTATCAATATGATCTTCTTTAAAATATCTTTCAATAATATTAATAACCTCATCAGAATATTTAATAACTATATCACGTTGTGTTTTATAATCTTGGTCGGATTCTTTACAAAAAATTTGATATGTTGGATTATATAACTCATGTTTGGTATTTATTTTATTTTCTTCATTATATATTGATTTCAATGAGTTTCTTAATTTAATCACTTCCTCAATATTATTCTTCCTTTTTGTTGTATGTAATTTACATAATAGTTCTTGATAAATAAGTATATCATCAGGATATTTAAAATTGTATTTCCGAATAATATTAACAATTTCTTCATTTAATTTTTCCACCCCCTTTTTAAAAGATTCATTCTCCATTAATTTATTGTGTTCATTTAATAAGATTTGAAATAAATTTTCAAATTCTGTACTTTTTTGGTTTTTGAAGGTTAAATAACTGAACCAAACCAATCCGATTGCAGAAATAATTGTACCGATTGTATTAAACGACTCTATCAAATTAAACTTATTTCCTAAGTTAAACCAATCACATTTTGATTCCACTGGATTGCAGAAGGAAAATGGAAAATTGAAAAATATCAACAAAATTAAAAACATAACCAATAAAATCAATAATATAGTTGATAAACATATCACTTTTCTATACATCTCAATCTCCAAATAATTAACTTCAGGCAGCCTGAACGGTTTATTTTTTCAACTTCGCAAAAGCATCTGCCATTGCCGTATTCTTCACTGCCGTTTTGCGTGGTTTGGATTTTGGAGATTGTCTGAAATCGCGTTTTTCTGATTTCCCTGATTTTTCAAGCGTTTTTCCATCATCGTCCAAACGCATGGTCAAGGCGATGCGTTTGCGTGCCGCGTCCACTTCTAGCACTTTTACTTTTACTACATCGCCTGCTTTCACCACTTCGCGTGGGTCGCTGACAAATTGATTGGACAGGGCGGAAATGTGCACCAAGCCGTCTTGATGTACGCCGATGTCCACAAATGCGCCGAAGTTCGCCACATTGGACACCACGCCTTCCAAAATCATGCCGATTTCCAAATCGCTGATTTCATTCACGCCTTCGCTGAAATTCGCCATTTGGAATGCGCCGCGTGGGTCGCGGGCGGGTTTTTCCAGTTCCGCCAAAATGTCCATAATCGTGGGCAAACCGAAACGTTCGTCAATAAAATCAGTGGCTTTGATTTGAGCGATTTTTTCGCGTTTGCCAATCACGTCATCTGCCGATAAATCGTATTTTGCCAACATTTTCGTCACCAAATCATAGGCTTCTGGATGAACCGCGCTGGCATCTAGGGGTTCGCTGCCGCCGTTAATCCGCAAAAATCCTGCCGCCTGTTCAAAGGTTTTTTCGCCCAAACGCGGCACTTTTAACAGGGTTTTGCGGTTGGGAAATGCGCCGTGTTCATCGCGGTAGGCGACAATGTTTCGGGCAAGGGTTTGATTTAAACCTGAAATTCGGGATAGCAAAGGTGCAGAAGCGGTGTTCACGTCCACGCCCACCGCGTTCACGCAATCTTCCACCACTGCGTCCAGAGATTTTGCCAGTTGTGATTGATTCACATCGTGCTGATATTGCCCCACGCCGATGGATTTCGGGTCAATTTTCACCAATTCCGCCAAGGGGTCTTGCAAACGCCGCGCAATGGACACCGCACCGCGCAAACTCACATCCAAATCGGGGAATTCTGCCGTCGCCAATTCCGAAGCCGAATAGATGGACGCGCCCGCTTCGGAAATGACGATTTTATGCAAGTCTTTCAATCCCAATGATTTAATCAATTCGCCTGCTACTTTGTCGGTTTCGCGGCTGGCGGTGCCGTTGCCGATGGCAATCAGCTTGACTTGGTGTTTTTTGATTAAGGCTGCCAGTGTATTTAACATATTGTTTTCTTGATGCAAATACACAATCACGGTATCCAATAATTTGCCCGTGTCGTCCACCACCGCGCATTTCACGCCATTGCGATAACCGGGGTCAAGCCCCAAAGTCGGCAAACGACCTGCGGGGGCGGCAAGCAGTAAGTCTTTCAAATTACGCGCAAAAACGGTAATCGCGTCGGTGTCGGCTTGCTCTTTCAGGCGGCTGAACGCTTCCAATTCCAAAGACAGGAAAATTTTCGCCCGCCAAGTCAAACGCACGGTATCGCGCAACCATTTGTCGGCAGGGCGATTTTTATCCTGCAAATCAAAATGTTGGCAGATGATTTTTTCGTATTCGGATTGCTCGGTAATGGGTGTTTTATCGGGCTGATATTTTAAGGCAGCCTGCAAAATGCCTTCATTGCGACCGCGCAAAACCGCCAAGGCACGATGGCTGGGCATGGCACGAATCGCCTCGCGGTAATCAAAATAATCTTTGAATTTTTCGCCGGTTTCTTGTTGTCCGTCCACCACTTGCGCATGGACTTCGGCTTCCTGCCACAATTTTTCGCGCAAAAGCCCGATTAATTCGGCATCTTCGGCAAATTGCTCCACCAAAATGGCGCGCGCACCGTCCAAAGCGGCTTTGCTGTCGGGCACTTGCTTGTTGATGAAAGCGGCGGTGGCGGTTTCGGGGTCGGTTTCAGGCTGGCTGAACAGCAAATCCGCCAATGCCTGCAAACCGTTTTCACGCGCAATTTGTGCTTTGGTGCGGCGTTTGGGTTTGTAGGGCAAATACAGGTCTTCCAGCGCGGTTTTGTTGTCGCAAGCCTCAATTTGCGCGGCGAGTTCGGGCGTGAGTTTGCCTTGTTCTTCAATGCTTTTCAGTACGGTGGCTTTTCTGTCGAGTAATTCGCGCAAATAGGTCAGGCGGTCGGCGAGCGTGCGGAGCTGCGTGTCGTCCAGTCCGCCCGTCATTTCTTTGCGGTAACGCGCGATAAAGGGGACGGTTGCGCCTTCGTCCAGCAGGGTAATCGCGGCTTGGATTTGGGTTTCTTGTGCGCCAAGTTCGGTGGCGATGATTTGGGAGATGTTCATGTTTTTTCTCGTAAAAGATTAAAAAATAGGGGTTCAGGCTCTCTGAAAATTACAATTTGGGATTTTTCTTATTTTCCCAAGTTTCTAATAAATAAACGGCTAATGATCCTGATAAATTAACAGCTAATGCGGCATGGCGTGGTTTTGGTTGAACACCTATTTTCCCTTTCCCATGTGCATCACTTAAACGATTTCGCAGCGTTCCTAATCCTTCAATAATTGCCGTACAACCGCCTAAAATCTGTTTAAAAATTTCCTCTGTATGTTGAGATGGAGCTAAATTTAAATGTTTTGCCGTTTGTTTATATAACGCAGGCAAATCTTGTTTATCATCATAAGAAATATTATCTTCATCTAAAATATGCTTGCATACACTTTCAATCAATGTTCTTGCTGATGTAATTGTCCCTTCTGGGTCTTCAAGCCGTCTTTCAAGAGCTTTTTTCCAAGCATTTTCTACATGTATCGCGTCAATTTTTTGGATAATTTCATTGGTCAAATTGTCAGAAGGTTGAACTTTGTTGTAACTAAATTCTATAAAATTCAGTAGAGGCGCAAATTCATCATAAATAAATTTTCTACGTTCAGCATAAGTTTCAAATCTAGGTGCTTTTACTTCGTGCCAAAATTGATGTAAATCTCTGCATGCCATTAAAAAATTTGGAATATATTTTTCTAATTCCTTATTTGAAAATAGTAATGTTCTCAATCGTAAGTAGTCTATATTAGCTTCCTTTTCGTTTGATGAGTTAATTCCACCTGTGGCACGAGAAATTAATAGATTTTGTAAGATTTGAACTTCAATCAGTAAATTACTCATTTTTTATTCCTAAATATGTTTTCAGGCTACCTTACAGTACACGACAATTTTTACAAACACCCAAAATGTAGGGTGCGTCCCACGCACCAAATCATTGAAATTTCGGTGCGTAACACGCACCCTAAATGAATTGTGTCGTGTACTGAAAGGCTACCTGAAAATTAAATGTCTCGCTTAAATTCAGGGTCAGGTTTGGGTGCGTATTTTTGCACGGTTTGTTCATAGGCATAAATAAAATATTCGCGCGATAAAGTAAATTCCCCTGTTTCATAATACGCAAAAATGCCGTCTGAATAGGCTTTGTAGCTGTCTTGCAAAAACACGCATGGGAAAATTTGCGCTTGCATTAGGGTAAAAGTGAAGGTGTTGCGGGCGGTGCGTTTATTGCAATCGCGAAAAAATTGCAGATATGCCAGATTATTATGAAAATATAGTGCTTTATCAAATGGGTTGGCGATTTTTTCCGCAATGCCGATTAAATAATTCAATTCAGCGTCTAATTTTTGCGGATTCACCAAAGGCGTATAGTCCGTGCCTGAAATGTGTCCGCCACTTTGCCGAACCGTACCCAATTCATAGTTAGGCAATAAGTCTTTAGCAATCAGGGCATGTGTGTTTTTGATAAATGTTTTCCATTGTTCAGGCTGAGTCGCGTCCAAGCAGGAAAGCATGTATTCGTAACTTGCACGCAAATTCAATAGCATCACGGCATCGGAAAATAATTTTCCGCCCGCCGTCTGTCCCATTTTTAACAGCGCAAGCGTGTCATGCTTGTCGTAGGTATTGCCCTCTAATTGCGCGGAACTGTGCACAAAATCAATGCCGATTTCTTCCATATTGCGCGGCGATTGCAGCAAAACAGATAAGGGCAATTCGGCGCTTAATGCCGCTAAATGCCTCTGCTCTTGCGCGGTAAAAATGGGGCGCGGGTTCAAAAAATCGGGCTTGTATTGCATGTTTATCCTATATATTTTTATGTTCGGGCTGTCTGAAAATAAAATACCCTGTCGGCGTAATATTCACAACAATGCTTACCAACAAATACCTATACGCGGCTATTTCTGCATTTTATGCAAAACACTATGCCGGTGCTAGACACAAAATCAAGGCGACAACCGCCGCCGCTAGTTTTTCAGTACGATGATAGTGAAATCCACATAAATATGCTATCTTCATGCCATGGTTGATGATTTAGACAATATACGGATTTTAAGGAGAAAATGATGTATTCATTGCGTCAAACGTTGCCTGATACGCCTTTGGATATTGTAGGCGATGTGCATGGCGAATGGCAGGCTTTGGAAAGCCTGCTTCATTATTTGGGCTATCGGGAAAACGGTTCGCACCCGCAGGGACGCAGATTGGTTTTTGTGGGCGATTTGTGCGATAGGGGACAAAATAGTCCTGCGATATTAGAATGGTTTAAATCGGCACATGATGCGGGCTGGGCTTATATGGTGTTGGGTAATCATGAGCTGAATTTATTGGTGCATGATGCTAAGGACGGTTCGGGTTGGTATTTTGCCGAACGCCGCCAAAAAGATCAGAAATATTCGCCGTGGCATGTGCAGGCAGAGGGCGGTAAGGCGGCATTGGAAGGTTGGCTGTCGCAGCAGCCTTTATTATTGGAACGCGCTGATTTGCGGATTGTGCATGCGGCATGGTTGCCTGAAAGTATGGCGCAAATTGAGCAGGCGGAAGGGAGTCTGCTTGAGCGATACCGTTATTTTGACAAGTTTTTGCTGAAACATATTCAGTCGGCATCTTGGTATGACGATTATTTGCGCGAACAGGAAATATTGGCCGATATGTTGGAAAATCCTCATGCAAGCCCTCCTATGATGCCTGCAAGCGCAGAATATGATTTGGCACGCAGCCGCTTGAATCCTATTCGGGCTTTGAGCTGCGGAGTGGAAAAAATATCGGATAAGCCTTTTTTTGCGGGCGGTCGCTGGCGTGCTACCGAGCGTTTTGCATGGTGGAATGATTATGTTGAACCGACACCGATTGTGATAGGGCATTATTGGCGCAATTGGTATCCGAAAAAAGTGGCGAAGAATGAGTCGGCTCATTTGATGCCGCCACAGGGCAATGCTTGGCATGGCGCGAGGAAGAATGTGTTTTGTGTGGATTTTTCGGTAGGCGCACGCTGGCGCGACAGACAATCAGGCACGCCGCCGCATCAGTCGTCATTTCGTTTGGCGGCTTTGCGTTTTCCTGAGCAGGTGTTGATGTTTGATAATGGCGATATGGCGGCGACCGTTCGATAATTCATTATTTTCGGAAAACTCTGCTCATAACATTAAAGACCTTAGATTCAAGCTTGAAGTGCAACGTTTAATAGACAAGAGAGAAGATGTAAGATGTGCGGTGTTGCACTTGCTCATCAACTCTTACCTATCAGAACGTTATGAAACACTATACACATCTTAACAAGAACAAAGGTATAAATATCCGTGCTTAAGAAAAGCGCTTATTCATATAGCGAAATAGCCAATATCGTGGGCTGCCATAAATCTATAGTCGGAGAAGTGAAAAAGTAGTACAAGGCGGCGAGCCGCAGACAGTACAAGAGCGTACGGCAAGGCGAGCCAACGCCGTAATACTTTTTCAATTCTTTGACTATACCATCAGCCGAGAGATCAAACGCAATACAGGTAAAAGAGCTTATCGACCGCTGCAAGCTCAAGAAATGGCACAAGATCGTAAAAGCAAAACGCTTATCAACTCAGTGATTTTGCCAAAGCCTACATCAATCATCTGATTGAGAGAAAATATTCTCCCGAACAGATAACAGGGCGTCTTAAACGACTGGGTTGGCAACATGTTCCCAGTCATGAAAACATCTATCGCTATATTTATGCAGACAAGAAATCAGGCGCAGACTTATATCGTCATCTGCGTAGTCAGAAAACCTACCGTAAACGTGGCTTCAAAGCTCATGACAGACGCGGGCACATTCCCAACAGAGTAGATATTTCAGAACGCCCGGAAATAGTAGAACAGCGTAGCCGTTTAGGGGATTATGAAGGTGATACGGTCATTGGTCATAAGCACAAAGGAGCATTAGTGACTCTTGTAGAAAGAACAACGAGAGAACTCAAACTCAAAGCATTGAAGCATCGTAAAGCCGAACAAGTGGCACAAGCTTGTATAGAGATACTTAATGCTGAAAAGGTTTGCACGATTACTTTTGATAATGGCAAAGAATTTTCTCGGCATGAACAGATAGCTGAAGCACTCAATGCCGAGATATTTTTTGTCAGACCTTATCACTCTTGGGAGAGAGGGAGTAATGAGAACCTCAACGGATTGATTCGGCAATTTTTGCCGAAGTCTGTGAGACTTGATAATCTCTGCGCTGAATTCATCAAAGAGATAGAGGACAATTTGAATAATCGTCCTCGTAAGGTGCTAGACTTTATGACGCCATTGGAGGTTAAAGCTAGCTTTGGGTGCGTTGCAGTTCATATTTGAATCTACCATCGATTAAAAATGCCGTTCGCATATAAAGATTGCAAACGGCATTTTTAGTTATAGTCGAAGAATTGAAAAAGTATTACGGTGTTAGCTCGCCTTGTCGTACGCTCTTGTACTGTCTGCGGCTCACCGCCTTGTATATCGAAGAATTTAAAAAGTGACACAAGGAGGCAAATTGCAGGCGATACAGTGAGTACGAAAAAGTGAACCGAAGTTGTAACTCTTTTTAAATTCTTTGACTATAATACTTTTTCATTTCTCCGACTATATTATGCAGAAAATACAGCAAAGTTATATTGATTCTTTTAAATCACCAAAGCCGATATTGCTTTTATGATAAGGAAGATTTATTCATTGACGCATCTGCTTTAGCGCGGCGCAATTCCAAACTATCACGAATTTCACGCAGCAACAGAATCTCTTCTGCCGGCTCCACAATCGCCTCTTCTTTTTTCATTTTATCTTTCAGCTTATTCATCGGCACCACGATAAAGACATACACCGCCAAGGCAATTAAAAAAAAATTCACTACTGCAGTAATGATATTGCCAATCGGGAATTCAGTCCCTGCAATCACATATTTCACGGAATCAAAATTCGGCTGGCCAAAAAGCATCGCAATTAAGGGATTGATAAAACTCTCAACCAATCCTGTCACGATTTTGCCGAATGCCGCCCCCATGACGACTCCCACTGCCAAATCTACCACATTGCCTTTAGAAATAAACTCTTTAAAACCTTGAATCATTTTTTCCTCCTAATAAAAAGGTGCGGATTATAGGCTGAATCCACACCGTAAACATTAATCATATCGATAGTTCTTTTGTTTAAATCAAAAAGGCAGCAAAAGAAATCTATACTGTTATTTAAGCTTTAGGCTAAAGCCATATTCTCCCGCATACGCAATAAATATTTGCGCAATGCTTCCCGCTCTTCGTCGCTAAAATTTTTCAATGCCGCTTCTTTGGCTTCCACTGCAATTTCATGCATATGATCCATCAGCGGCTGGCTTTTAGCTGTGAGATAAATCAGATTGGTGCGGCGATCGCGAGCATCTTGGCGACGCGACAATAGACCGTCTTCCTCTAATTTATCGATTTGACGAGTAAGCGTCATTGGTGCCAAATCCATATATTCGGCTAATTTAGTTTGGCTTACGCCTTCATAGCGGAATAAATAGGTCAGCAGGGTCCATTGCGTACGGGTGATGCCGTAGGCGCGCACACGGCGATCATAATAGCGGTTCATCAAACGCGTGGTGTCATGCATTAAAAAGCCGAAGCCGTGGCGCAAATCATCATGTTCATCTTTTTTCATGTTTTACTCTTGAGTCTTATTCTTCACAGTTTTTGCCCCTGATTTTTTCGCTACCTTAGTCGCTGTGGTTTTGGTAGTTTTTTTAGCAGCGGCTTTGCTTTCTGCAGCGGCGGTTTTGGATATTTTAGCCGTCGTTTTGCTTTTGCTTGCCGTTTTACCACTCGCACCGCGTTTAGCCTTACGTTCCTTCGCTTTTTCGAGCAATTCAAGCGCTTGCGCTAAATCGACTTCTTCAGGGGTAAATGTTTTCGGTATCGAGGCGTTAATAGTACCATTTGTTACATATGGGCCAAAGCGACCATTCAAAACTTGTAATATCTCATCTCCATTTTTTATCTCTTTTATATATTTCTGCGCGTCTAATGCCTTCTTCTCCGCAATCAATTCTAAAGCACGTTCAAAGCTGATTGTAAAAGGATTTTCTTCTTTCGGCAGGGAGACATATTTCTTGCCGAAACGCACATAAGGACCAAAACGCCCCAGATTTGTTACAATCTCTCCATCTTCTTCGCTGTGCCCTAAAACGCGCGGCAATTTAAACAATTCCAAGGCTTGCTCAAGCGTGATTTGCTCGAAATTCCATTCCGGCGGAATACTGGCGAAGTCCGGTTTATTCTCATCATCTTTGCTGCCGCGTTGGACAAAAGGCCCGAAACGCCCGAAGCGCACGCTAATCGGTTTACCTGATTTGGGATCTGTGCCCAACTCCCGTGCCTGCATGACTTCTTCGCGAGAAATATCTTTTTTCTCTTCAATTTGACCGTGGAAATGCTGCCAAAACTCCGCCAGCAAGGGTTTCCATTGCATTTCTCCACGCGAAACGGCATCCAATTCGTCTTCCAGATTGGCGGTAAAGTCATAGTCCACATAGCGTTCGAAATGATTGGTCAGGAAATCATTCACGACCTTGCCAATGGTGGTAGGAATAAAGCGGCGGTTATCCATTTCCACATATTCGCGGTTCATCAGCGTAGAAATGATACTGGCATAAGTCGAAGGACGACCGATGCCTTTTTCTTCCAAGGCTTTAATCAAACTGGCTTCGGAATAACGCGGTGGCGGCGCAGTAAAATGCTGCGTGCCAAGAATATCCTGTACCTGCACCTCATCGCCTGCTTTAAGCGCAGGCAGGATGCCGCCTTCTTCTTCGCTGACATCGTCCTGATCTTCCAAATAGACACTCATAAAGCCGGAGAATTTAATCGTCGAACCGGTCGCGCGGAACTGGTGTTCTGCACTACCTGCCTGCATATCAATGCTCACTTGCTCCATAATCGCCGGCGACATTTGCGAGGCGAGGGTGCGTTTGCGGATTAAATCATAGAGTTTGCGCTCATCGCCCCCCATATCCGCCGGCAATTGTCCCGCTTCGATGCGTATATCGGTGGGGCGAATCGCCTCGTGCGCCTCTTGGGCGTTTTTGGATTTGGTGCTGTACGTCGGCGCGGTTTTGGGAAGGAATGTCTGTCCATATTGCGATTGAATCAGCTCGCGAATGGCAGCCACCGCTTCTTTCGCCAAATTGACGGAATCGGTACGCATATAGGTAATGCAGCCTTCTTCATACAATTTTTGGGCAACACGCATGGTTCTCTGCGCGCTAAAGCGCAATTTACGCGCCGCTTCCTGCTGTAAAGTAGAGGTAATAAAAGGCGCGGCAGGATTGCGTCTGCGGTCTTTCGCCTGCACCTCGATGACTTGCAAGACGCCGTTCGCCGCTTGTTTTAAGGCGGCAATCGCAGCTTGTGCGGCGGCTTCGTCAGTAAAACTGAATTGCTCGACTTTTTTGCCGGCAAATACGGATAATCCCGCTTGGAAAGCCTGTTTGCCAAAGAGATTGGCAGCGGCGATTTTCCAATATTCTTCCGTTTTAAAGGCTTCGATTTCGCGCTCGCGCTCAACAATCATGCGCAAGGCAGGGGATTGCACGCGTCCTGCGGAAAGCCCCGGCTGCACTTTGCGCCACAGCAGCGGCGACAAATTAAAACCTACCAAATAATCCAATGCCCGCCGCGCTTGCTGGGCATTGACCAAATCCATCGCAATGCCGCGCGGATTTTCCACTGCATGCAAAATCGCCGCTTTGGTGATTTCGTGAAAAACGACGCGTTGCACGTTTTTATCATCCAAAGCGCCTTTTTCTTTCAATAATTCATACAAATGCCATGAAATCGCCTCGCCTTCGCGGTCGGGGTCAGTCGCGAGCAATAAGGAATCCGCACCTTTTAATGCCTTGACGATATTGCTCACATGTTTTGCATTGCGGTCAATCACTTCGTAATTCATCGCGAAGTCCTTTTCCGGATCAACCGCGCCGTTTTTCGGCACCAAATCGCGCACATGCCCGTAAGAAGCCAAGACTTCGTAATCCGCGCCCAAATATTTATGCAAGGTTTTCGCCTTCGCCGGCGATTCTACGATTAACAGATGCTTTGTCATTTCCTCAATCCCTGATTATTGCCATACATTATTATCATCGACATACAGCCATTGCTCGCGCCAAGCGCCGACAAGCGGATCATCTTCCTGCCGCCGCGCATTGAGCATGACCATCAAAGCCACCCAGCGCAATATCTCGACATCCAAAGGCTCTTCTAAAGCCAAGGCGCGCTCAATCACCATTTCCAAAATGGCGCCGTCAATCACGCCGCTTCTTTGCAAGCCGTAAAGAAAATTCTGGCATTCGCTGTCTAAAAACTCGCGCTCGCGGCTTGAGAACACGCGGATGGCATGCTGCCCGACCTGCGGCGCCGTTTCATTTAAATTCCCAAAAGCATAAAACCAGTCCATGGCGCGGACAATATCCTCCCGCGCAAAGCCGGCTTCTTCCAAACTATTGGCAACAAATTCAAAATCGGTTTCATCTGCGCCCTCTTCTTCCAAAATATCTTCAAAGAGATAAAACAAGACATCTATGACCGACTCGCGCATCACTTCCTCCTAAGATTTAAGACGCTGATAGCGTCCGCCCGGCAAGGCCTGCACCTCGCCGTCTAATTCAAGCATTAACAGCATGGCGGAAATTTCGCTAATCGTCAATTCCGTACGCGCCAGCAAGTCGTCGGCGCGCACAGGTTCATAACCCATCGCCTGCAATAAAGCCGACTGCCCCTCATCCGCCGCTTGAGGATTAGCCACCTGATTTTGCGGAGATTGCACCGCCTGTACCTCAAGCCCATCCGCTTGCGGTGCGGCCTTGTGCAGCAATTGCCAATTCGCCTTCGCCAGCGGCAACAATTCTTCCAAAATATCCTGCGCCGTCTCGGTTAATTTCGCGCCCTGACGAATCAAAGCATGACAACCGCGACTCAGCGGATTTTGAATCGCACCGGGAATGGCAAAGACCTCGCGCCCTTGCTCCGCCGCATGACGCGCCGTAATTAAAGAACCGCTCTGCACGCTGGCTTCAACCACCAATACCCCCGCCGACAAACCGCTGATAATGCGGTTGCGCTGCGGAAAATGATGCTGACGCACACCCACGCCGATCGGAAATTCCGACACAATCGCCCCTTGCGCCGCAATCTGATACGCCAAATCGCGATGACGCGCCGGATAGACGCGATCCAATCCCGTCCCGACCACCGCAATCGTCTGTCCGCCGGCATTGAGCGCCGCTTGATGCGCCGCCCCGTCAATCCCCAAAGCCAAACCGCTGGTAATCACAATCCCCGCCGCACTCACCTGCTCGCAAATATGCCCGCAAACCGCCTCACCGCCCGGCGTGGATTGACGACTGCCTACCACGCCCAATTGCACCATGCTCAAGACTTCCGCATTACCCAAAACGAACAAAAGCGGCGGCGGATCGGCAATTTCTTTCAATAAAGGCGGATAGCCTTCATCATGCAAGGTAATGATATAGCGATTATCCGCCGCATGAAGCCAATCGATATCTTTCTGCACATCAGGGTGTGAGAGCATCTCCTGCCAAGCGCGCCAATGGGTTTCTTTGACACTGGGCAAATGCTGACAAATACTTGCCGCAGAGGCGGCAAAAAAAGCATCTGGCGACCCGAAGGCCGCCAGTAATCGGGAAAATCCCTTATTGCCTAATTGCGGCGCGCGCAGCAGCGCACACCATGCCTTAAGCGAATCGTTCATGAGTTAAGGACGTACCAACCAATCGGTAATATCGATATTTTGGGTAGAATCCAATACAAATCCTAAGCTGTGCGTGTCATACACTCTGATAATCATCAGATAACCCAAATCTTTGGCAGGAATTTGCACAGGTTTACCGTCAATCACGCGCGAAGGTCCTGGACGGACAATTTTCCAAATATCGCCGGTTTGCGCGCCGTTATCACGACCGAAACTGGTCACCACCGTGTCAAATTCTTTCACGCTCAAAGTTTGCGTATTGGTGTTGGTAATCATATAACCGCGATTACATTGCGCAGAAGGCAATTGCGGGAAGAAGTCGCGGTCGTCATAAGCATTGACCGGCATCAAAACATCACCCTCTTTCATCGCTTGCGCCACTTCGACAGGACGTAATTTGGTCAAACCGCTTGCCACGTCAAAACCGCTGACCTCGACCTTGCCGATATAATCCATTTGATAGCCTAAAATCGCCGCGCTGTTTCTACCGTTTGCGTCCGCTCGGGTCACAGCTTTTCCGCCCACATAGTCATGCAAAGGATAGCCGACGCGATACACATTCAATTCGCTGACGCCGTTCGGCACGCTGTGAGTGTAAATTTCCTGCTGCTGACTTAAGGTCAAATAATCGCCGGCATCGCCGAAGATTTTCGGCAGACTTTGAATCTGATGCGGTAATAAAATTTCCGTTTTCAGCAACATAGGCTTGATTGCGCCATGAGCGATACTGATTGGTCCGTCATTGAGTGCATATTCGCGATCGCCGTTCGGCGTGTATTTATAAATTTTGAGATTATGCGATTGCTCGGAATGTTTCATGCGGTGTATATCGATATGCTCAGGACTTTTCACTCTGACCATGCGGCCGGTATCTTTGCCGTGATAAGGACCGTTGCCTTCAATCATGGTAATGCGTCTTTCGCCGTTGATGGAAACCACCGCTAAGACATCGCCCGGATAAATCAGATGCGGATTGCGGATTTGCGGATTGTCATACCACAATTGCTTCCAATACCAAGGCATGACTAAGAAGCGCTTGGAAATATCCCATAGCGTATCGCCTTTTTTCACCACATAGCGCATTACTTGGCGATCGCCGAAAGCCGCCTGTGGCGAAACGCCTTGATGATAATTGCCTGCCAAACATTGCTCGTCCGGCCGATCCAGGCGATTGGCAAAAGGTTCGCGCGGTGAGCTGCATCCTGCCAGAATCGCTACCAAAGAAGCACCCATTAATAATCCATTTACACGGTTTGCTGACACCTTTGACTCCTCAAAAACAATACATAATATTAACCTCAAGGGTTACATTGCGTATAATAACGGCATTAGCGTCATTTTCCTACTTTTTATTCAGAACCTTTGCAAGCGCGGCAGAAATACCCGCGCAAAAACAAGACGGAGACCTTATGTCCGCATATTCGATTTTAATTCATCCCGACAAACGTTTACGCCAAGAAGCGGCGACAATCACAACATTCGACGAAGCCCTGCGCAACACCATTGCCGACATGTTTGAAACCATGTACGCCGCCAAAGGCATCGGATTGGCGGCAACGCAAGTGAACATTCATCAACGATTGACCGTCATGGATGTGCCGCAGATGCCGCCTCAGGAAGCGCACAGCCAAAGCGAGGAAAGCGCAGACGAGGAAAACTCATCGGAAATCGCCGCAGCCAGCGACAAGCTCGTGCTGATTAATCCGGAAATCATCGACAGCTCGCAAGAGCTTGCCGAGTATGAAGAAGGCTGCTTATCCCTGCCGGGGCAATACGCCGGCGTATGGCGACCTGCGCAGATTCGCGTGCGTTATCAGGACGAATACGGCGAAAGGCAAGAACGCGAAGCAAGCGGCTTACTCGCCGTCTGCATCCAACACGAAATCGACCATCTGCACGGACGTTTATTCATTGACCATCTCTCGCGCATGAAACGCGAGCGCATCGAGAAAAAACTCGCCAAATCCATCAAAGAGGCGCAAACGCGTGACTAAACCGATCCTGTGGTTTGCCGGCACCCCCGAATTTGCCGCCCATAGCCTCGCCGCCCTGATTGAAGCGGGTTATGCCGTAAGCGGCGTACTGACCCAGCCCGACCGCCCCGCAGGACGCGGACGCAAACTCAGTCCCAGCGCCGTCAAAAGCCTTGCGCTAACGCATCAAATTCCGATTGCGCAGCCCGAAAAACTGCAAGCCGATACGCCGCCTTTTCCCGAACTGCCGCGCCCCGATTTAGTAATCGTGGCGGCTTACGGACTACTCCTGCCGCAATGGTTTTTGGATTATCCGCGCTTGGGCTGCATCAATATCCACGCCTCCTTGCTGCCGCGTTGGCGCGGTGCGGCGCCGATTCAGCGCGCGATAGAAGCCGGCGATAAAGAAACGGGCATCGGCATCATGCAAATGGACAAAGGCTTGGATACCGGCGCCGTATGGTTGGAAAAACGCCTTGAGATAGGCGATGACGACGCCGTCGGACTGCACCGCCGCCTGATGCAGCTCGGCGCAGAAGCCCTGTTGGAAGCGCTGCCCCTCGTGTTGACACAAGCGCAGCAGCCGATTGCGCAAAGCGACGAAGGCATCAGCTATGCGCACAAACTCAGCAAAAGCGAAGCCGAGATTAACTGGCAAGACGACGCCCGCCATATCCTGCAAAAAATCCGCGCCTTTAATCTCTTCCCCGTCGCTTACAGCGCCTTGGAAGGGGAAAACATCCGCATCTATGCGGCGGAATTGATCGAGGGCAGCGCCGCCGCTCCTGCCGGCAGCATTATCGCCCACAGCAAAGCAGGAATTGACGTCGTTTGCGGCAAAGGCATCCTGCGCCTGCAATTGCTGCAATTTCCGGGCAAACAAGCGATAAGCGCCGCGCAACTGCGCAACGGCCGCGATTTAAGCGGCAAACAATTTCAAATCAAATCATAATATTGCCGCCTAGCGGCAAGTATTGAAGGAAACAATTCATGAATAAAAAAACTGCTTTTGGTAAAGCGCGCCAATTTGGCGGCAAAAGCAAAGCCGCCCACGGCAAGGGCGGCGCAGGCAATGCAAAACCCGCCCGCCCTTTTAACAGCGAACGTAAACCGCGCCGCGAATTTGACAGCGAACGTCCTGCACGTCCTTTCAACGGCGAACGCAAACCGCGTCGTGAGTTTGATGGCGAACGTCCTGCACGTCCTTTCAACGGCGAACGCAAACCGCGCCGCGAGTTTGATGGCGATCGTCCTGCACGTCCTTTCAACGGCGAACGCAAACCGCGTCGTGAATTTGATGGTGAACGTCCTGCACGTCCGTTTAGCGGGGAACGCAAACCGCGTCGTGAATTTGATGGCGATCGTCCTGTACGTCCTTTCAACGGCGAACGCAAACCGCGTCGTGAATTTGATGGCGATCGTCCTGCGCGTCCGTTTAGCGGCGAACGCAAACCGCGTCGTGAATTTGACGGCGAGCGTCCTGCACGTCCTTTCAATGGCGAACGCAAACCGCGCCGCGAGTTTGATGACGATCGTCCTGCACGTCCTTTCAACGGCGAACGCAAGCCGCGCCGCGAGTTTGATGGCGAGCGTCCTGCGCGTCCGTTTAGCGGCGAACGCAAACCGCGTCGTGAGTTTGATGGCGAACGTCCTGCACGTCCTTTCAACGGCGAACGCAAACCGCGCCGCGAGTTTGATGGCGATCGTCCTGCACGTCCTTTCAACGGCGAACGCAAACCGCGTCGTGAATTTGATGGCGATCGCCCTGCACGTCCTTTTAACAGCGAACGTAAACCGCGTCGTGAATTTGATAGTGAACGTCCTGCACGTCCGTTTAGCGGCGAACGCAAACCGCGTCGTGAATTTGATAGCGATCGTCCTGCGCGTCCGTTTAGCGGCGAACGCAAGCCGCGTCGTGAATTTGATGGCGATCGTCCTGCACGTCCGTTTAGCGGCGAACGCAAACCGCGCCGCGACTTCGATTCAGCACGCAAAGCGCCGCGCGAAACCGTGCGCATTGATTGGAGCGAACCGCTGAACGCCCGCCAAGCGGCGGTGCAAACCTTGCACGCGGTAGTCTTTGAACAGCAATCTTTAAACGGCTTATTGGAAAGCACCAAAGCGCAGGTACGCGAACCCGATCAAGCCTTGTATCAAGCGCTGGTCTACGGCGTATTGCGCGAATATCCCGCGCTGTCCAAGCTGCGCGACAGCTTCTTAAAAGAGCCGCCCAGCGAAGAACAGGCCTTTTTGGGCATTATCTTAAATGTGGGCATTTATCAGCTGCTGCGTCTTTCTTTGGGCGATCACGGCGTCTTAAATGAAACGGTCGAACTGGCGAAAAGCAACGGTATCGGCAATGCCACAGGCTTAATCAATGCGATTTTGCGCAATGTGCAGCGCGAACGCGAAGCCAGCCGCCATTTGTTGGACAAATTCCGCATTTACAATGTGCCGGCATGGCTGGCAAGCGTGCAGCGCAACGCCCTTGTCGCTTTGGCGGAAATTAACCGCTTACAACCGCCGCTGACACTGCGTATTCGCGGCGAGCGCGCGCAATGGCTGGCGGAAAACCCCGAACTAGGCGCGGAAAACCCGCTGCACGCCCAAGCCGTGACCTTGCACAGCGGCATGAATGTGCAAGACATTGCCGGCTTTAATGCAGGGCAAATCAGCGTGCAGGACGCTTCCGCCCAATGCGCCGCCACACTGCTCAATCCGCAAAACGGCGAACGCATTCTCGATGCCTGCGCCGCTCCCGGCGGCAAAACCGGACATCTGCTAGAGCTTGCCCCGCAAGCACAAGTGCTGGCATTGGACGTATCCGAGACGCGCCTGCAGAAAGTACAAAACAATCTGTCGCGCCTAGGTTTGACGGCACAATGCCTTGCCGCCGATGCCGCCGAAATCGAGCAATGGTGGGACGGTGAAGCCTTCGATGCCGTCCTGCTCGACGCGCCTTGCTCCGGCAGCGGCGTCTTGCGCCGCCATCCCGACATCGCCTTTGTCCGCAGCGCGGAAGACCTCAAGCAATTGCCGAAAACGCAAATGCGGCTGCTGCGCCAAATCTGGCAAACCTTGAAACCCAAAGGGCGACTGCTATACACCACCTGCTCGATTCTGCCGCGCGAAAACCAGCAATTAATCGAGCAATTTTTGATGCTGCAAAGCGACGCCCGCCTGCGCCCGACGGAACTGCCGCATTGCCAAGACACGGGCTTCGGCATGCTGCATTTGCCCGATGCGGACGGCGACGGCTTTTTCTACGCCCTGCTTGAGAAAACGGAAGGCTGATGCGTTATTGCACATTGCTCTGCCTATGCCTTGCCGCCTATCCGGCGGCGGCGCAAATCAGCCTGCAAAGCAGCCGCTGCTATGTGCTTGATGCCCAATGGCAGACAGATGCGCAATTTCATATCCGCCTGCCCGAAGAACCGCTGGCGGCATTGCGCAGCGGTATCAGCCTGTTTTTCCGCCTAAGCATCGAAGAAGCCGGCGCACAGTGGTGGCAAAGCCCGCGCCGCCTTGCCGTGCAGGAATGGCATTTGGATTACAACCATCTCAGCCAATCCTATACCCTGCAACAAGGCGCGCAAACGCCGCTGCCCTTCGGCGATGTGGACAGCGCCTTAAAAGCCTTGGGCAGCATCGAACAATTGCCCCTAGACAAAAGAGAAAGAGACACGCCGATTATGCTGCGCATGCAATTATCCCAAGCGCAACTGCCCTTCGCCCTGCGTTTGAATGCCTTATTTTTCGCCCAATGGACGCTGGACAGCGGGAGCCTGCCATGTCAGCTCTAAAACCGCGCAGCCTCGGCAAAGGCTCGACCAAGCGCCTGCTTTTTTTCAGCTTCAGCGGCGCAATCGGCATCTTAACCACCCTCTTTGCCATCTTCCATCTCAGCCAAGCGGCGACCAATCCCGGCTTTTCCACCCCGCATTACACGCGCCTGCTCGTGCTGACCCTCATCGGCATCATCTTGCTGACCGCTGCCGCCATCTGGCAGACCGTCAATCTCGTCAAACGCCTGCGCAAGCACCAAAGCGGCGCACGTCTCTCCCTGTCTTTCGCCCTGCGCATGCTCTTTACCAGTCTGATACCGGTAGGCATTATCGCGGGCTTTACTTGGCTATTCTTATCCTATGATTTGGGACAAATTTTCAACCGCCAAATCAGCGTTGCCCTGCAAGACGCTCTGCAAATCACGCGCTCGGCGGTCGGCATGCGAGCGCGCCAAGCTCTTGCCCAATCGGAAAGTCTCGCGGCATTCATGCAGCCCATGGACTATGCGCAATTGGTAGCGGCAATTGAGCCGATGCGGCGCAATGCCAATGCTTTGGAACTCTCCGTCTTCGATCAACAAGGCAATCTGGTCGCCTTCGCTCACCAAGACTTAGCCGTTATGACCGTCGAAGCGCCCAGCTCGCTCGCCCTCCTGCAAGTGGACAATGCGCAGGAATATTTTGAATTCGCCAATAACGATGCCGACGGCTACACCATCAAAGTCGTCACCGACATCAGCAAAGCCAACCGCGAACCCTACTATCTGCAAGCCATATTCTCCCTGCCCGACAGCTTTAACCGCTTGGCGGAAAACGTACGCGCCAGCTATGAAGAACATCAAAGCTTTCTCTATCTGCAACCGCACATCACCGCCAGCCTGCTCTTTGTATTAGGACTGATTCTGACCCTGACCGTCCTAAGCGCGCTGTGGATCAGCGCTCTCTTCGGCGACACCATGACCCGCCCCGTGCGCCAATTAATCGAAGCCACCAAACAAGTCATCCAAGGCGATTTCTCCACCCCCATCACGGACATGCCGAACAACGACCTCGGCACCTTAGGCAATAACTTCAACGCCATGCTCCTGACCCTGCGCGATGCCGAAAGCATGAATTACCGCATACAAGACGAACTCAGCGACCAAAACAACTTCCTCAACGCCCTCTTGGACAACCTCAGCGCCGGCGTGCTGACGCTGGACTGGCACGGACGCTTGCAACGCTTCAATCCCGTTGCCGCGCAACTCTTAGACAGTCCGCTCAGCGACTATCAGGGACAAAAACCGCCGCGTCACGACACGCAAGCTCATGATGCCTACGGCGAACTCATGCTCGGTCTGCAAGACATCCTGCTCAACTCAAAAGACAGCTGGCGTACGGAAATCACCCTTAGCCGCTTTAGCACGCGCAAGACCCTGATTTGCCATGGTGCGCCGCTGCCTCTGCAAAACCGCAAACAGCGCGGCGGACAAGTCATCGTCTTTGAAGACGTGACCGAATTCCAGCACAACCAACGCAATGCCGCTTGGGAAGAAGTCGCACGCCGCCTCGCCCATGAAATCAAAAATCCGCTGACTCCCATCCGCCTGCAAGGCGAACGCCTGCAACGCAAATTAAACGACAAACTCGCCGATGAAGAACGCCGCATTTTAGAACGCGCCACTTCAACCATCATCAACCAAGTCGATGCCATGCAGCAAATGGTGGCGGACTTCAGCCAATTTGCCAAACCGCTGGAGCTGCGCCGCCAAGCCGTCGATATGAACCATCTGATTCGCGAAATTGCCGACATGTACCCCGAAACGCCGATTTCTCTGGACTTAGACAGCGATTTGCCGCGCATTTTCGCCGACGCCGTGCAAATGCGCCAAGTCTTGCACAACCTGATGAAAAACGCCGTCGAAGCCATGAGCGAAGAAAACATGCCCGCCATCCGCTGGCAAAGCAGCCGCCAAGACAAACAGACCGCTTTCAGCATCGAAGATGCCGGCACAGGTTTTACCAATTTGCACCAAGACCCCTTTGAACCCTATGTAACCGGCAAAAGCAAAGGCACGGGGCTAGGTTTGGCAATCGTGAAAAAAATCATCAACGAACACGGCGGCAGCATCCAAGCAGGACATGCCAAAACCCTAAAAGGTGCTAAAATAAGCTTCATATTACCGATTGAGAACCACAATGAATAAAACATCCGCCACGATTCTCATCGTTGATGATGAAGAAATGATCCGCGAAAGCCTCATCGACATCTTGGAAGACGAAGATTATCGCTGCCTCAGCGCCGAAAATGCCGACAGCGCGCGCCAACAATACAGCGCCCATCTGCCCGATTTGGTCTTGCTCGACATCTGGATGCCCGACACCGACGGCATCAGCCTCCTGCGCGAATGGCAGCAACAAAGTCATTTCAACAGCTCCGTCATTATGATGAGCGGACACGGCAACATCGAAACCGCCGTCGAAGCCACCAAACTCGGCGCCTATTACTTTCTGGAAAAACCCCTCTCCACCTCCAAACTCCTGCTCACGATAGAACGCGCCCTGCAAACCCAGCAACTGCTCAGCCAAAACGCCGCGCTGAAAGCGCAAATCGACCCGCCGGTCGAATGGATAGGCAAAACCGCCGACATGCAGCAATTGCAGGAACAGGCGCGGGAACTTGCCGGCAAAAACGTACCCCTGCTCATTACCGGCAAAGCAGGGGCGGGCAAACAGCATCTGGCGCGCCTCATACATCAGCACAGCCATTGGCGCGACGGCAAATTTATTCACGCGCCGCTTGCCGGCATGGACGAACACGGCATGCTCAACGCCCTCATCGGCAGCGCCCAGCAAATCGGGCTGATTGCCCAAGCCGAGCAAGGCACGCTGTTTTTAGACGAAATCGCCCACATTCCCGCCGCCCTGCAAAACCTGCTGCTCAACCTCATCACCGAGCAGCAATACTTCTCCGGACACAGCGGCACGCAGCAGCATTGCCAAATCCGCATCATCGCCGCCTCGAGAGCGGAAGCCGCGCAACTCAAAGACAGCCTCGACAGCGCTTTGTACGACCAACTCACCGTCGCGCATCTGCACATCCCCGCTCTCAGCGAACACAGCAACGACGTACCCGAATTATTGGAATATTTCAGCAAACATTTTGCCGACTACGAACAACTGCCCTACCGCCACTTCAGCCTCGCCGCGCAAAACACCCTGCGCCAGCACAGTTGGCCGGGCAACGTCCGCGAACTGCGCAACCTCGTCCAACGCCTGCTGATACAAAACGAAGACGCGGAAATCTCCAGCGAAGAAGCACAAACCGCATTGGTGCCGCTCGGCAATGCCGACAATGCCGGCGATTGGCTGCTCGGCAATCTCGGCTATCTGCTGGACTTAAGCCTGCGCGAAGCGCGCGAAGAATTCGAGCGCCAATTTTTCCTCGCGCAATTCCGCCTCTGCGAAGGCAATATCGCCAAATTGGCGGGACGCGTCGGCATGGATCGCACCAATTTATACCGCAAACTGCGCTCCGTCGGCATAGAACCTACTGATAAAGCGCAATAATTATGGCTCTTTTCCTGCATTCCAAACCGCCGCCGCGAACCGATGCCGTCTATCGGGGGGAAATCGTGCATTGGAATGATATGAAAGGCTTCGGCTTTATCAAAACCACAGAAGACGAACCGAATATTTTCTTCCACATCTCGAATTTCGCCTATGAGCAACGCCGCCCGCAAAAAGGCGACCGCATTGCTTTTTTACTGGAAAAAAATAAAAACAAAATCCAAGCCAGTCGCATCGTATTGGAAGGACATGAAGCCACTTTGTTTAAAAACACCACCCACGATGCACGCAAAACAGGACCTTATCTCTTTGAAGCGGCGATTTACGCCATCTTGGTCTGCCTGTTTTACATCAGCCTTTCCACCATCTCCGCCCCTATTGCGGTAGCGTCCTTTATTATCTCTTTGATGACCGTCTCGCTTTACAGTTTGGACAAACACGCCGCCTTGACCGACCAACAGCGGGTGCCGGAAGCCAGTCTGCATATTGCCGCCCTGCTCGGCGGCTGGCCGGGCGCTCTCATCGCCCGTCCGCTCTTGCGCCACAAAACCAGCAAAAACCGTTTTATTATTTTCTTCTGGATGAGCGTAGTGGTGAATTTCGCCTGTCTCTACGTCATCACATGGAAGTTCACACCGATTGTGTTGTATTAACAACAGGCATAAAAAAGGCGGCATTGCAGCCGCCTTTTTGCTGTGCGCGCGCTTAGTTTTGCAAAGCGCGCAGAATGCCTTCAACCGTGGTTTTGGCATCGCCAAAGCACATGAAGGTGTTTTCATTAAAGAACAGCGGGTTTTGCACGCCGGCATAGCCTGCGTTCATCGAGCGTTTAAAGCCCACGACTTGACGCGCCTTCCACACTTCCAAGACCGGCATGCCGGCAATCGGGCTGTTAGGGTCGGTTTGCGCGGATGGATTGACAGTGTCGTTCGCACCAATGACTAAGACAACATCCGTATCAGGGAAATCTTCATTGATTTCTTCCATTTCCAGCACGATGTCATAAGGCACTTTGGCTTCTGCCAAGAGGACGTTCATATGCCCCGGCAGGCGTCCTGCCACCGGATGAATACCGAAGCGGACGTTTTTACCTTTGGCACGTAGAATGCGCGTGATTTCCGCTACAGGATATTGCGCCTGTGCCACCGCCATACCGTATCCCGGTGTGATGATGATGGAATCCGCCTCGTTCAGCGCTTCGGCGACCTCTTCCACCGTCCATTCGCGGTATTCGCCGCCGCTTTCTTCTGCCGCCGCCGCGGTATTGCCGAAGCCGCCCAAAATCACGGATAAGAAGGAGCGGTTCATGGCTTTACACATAATGTAAGACAATATCGCACCGCTTGAGCCGACCAAGGCACCGGTAACAATCAGCAAATCATTATTGAGCATAAAGCCTGCCGCCGCCGCCGCCCAACCGGAGTAGGAATTGAGCATGGAGACCACTACCGGCATATCCGCGCCGCCGATAGACATGACCAAATGCCAGCCGAAAGCAAAGGCAATCAGCGTCATCAGAATCAGCAGGAACATCGAGCCGTCTTTGGCGATAAAAATCAGCATCAATAAGAAAGATACGGCAACGGCGGCAATATTCCATTTATGTTTATGCGGCAGCACTAAGGCGGCGGATTTGACCTTGCCTTCGAGTTTTCCCCAAGCCACCAGCGAGCCGGTAAAGGTAATCGCGCCGATAAAGACGCCTAAAAATACTTCCGCCAAATGAATGGTGTGCATTTCCGCAGGCAGGTCGGCATGCAACAGCAGGCTGTTGTAGCCCACAAAGACCGCCGCCAAGCCGACAAAGCTGTGCAAGAGCGCAATCAACTGCGGCATGCCGGTCATCTCGACTTTTTTCGCGCGTTGCAAACCGATGACCGCACCAATCGCCATTGCCAGCAACAGCCAGAATTTGCCATGCACTTCGGAATTAAACAAAGTGGCGACTAAGGCAATACTCATACCGATAATGCCGAAGAGATTACCGCGTTTTGCGCTTTCCTGCTTGGAAAGCCCTGCCAAACTCAAGATAAATAAAACCGCCGCAGCGATATAAGCAACTGTGGTAAAACCTGTCATGACATTCTCCTTAATCTTTGCGGAACATAGCGAGCATACGGCGCGTTACCGCAAAGCCGCCAAAAATATTGATGCTTACCAGCAAAATCGCCACAAAGGCTAAAAAGCTCGCCATCGCGCTGCCATGCCCGATTTGCAGCATCGCCCCGACCACGATAATTCCCGAAATGGCATTAGTTACCGACATCAGCGGCGTATGCAGAGAATGGCTCACATTCCACACCACATAATAGCCAATCACAATCGAGAGCACGAAGACCATCATATTGGCAAGGAAAGGCGCAGGCGCACCGCCGATAAATAGAAACGCCATAAACGCCAAACAAGCCAGCGTCACTTGGCGGAAAATTTTCGGCGAAGCCGGTTTTTCGACAGCCGCCGTTTCAGGTGCTTTTGCCGCCTCGGCTTTTGCCTGCGGCACAGCGGAAACGGAAATCTCCGGCGGCGGGAAAGTCAGCTCGCCATCGCGGATAACCGTCATATTGCGCAAAATCGAGTCTTCAAAATTGACATGAATCTGCCCGTCTTTCTGCGGCGATAACAGTTTGCTTAAATTGACTAAATTCGTGGCATACAACTGGGAAGACTGCCCCGCCAAGCGGTTCGCCAAATCGGTATAACCCAGCACAATCACGCCGTTTTCTGTGACATGACGTTTGCCGGCAACTGTCGCCTCGCAATTGCCGCCGGTCGCTGCCGCCAAATCGACAATCACAGAGCCGCGCTTCATGCTCGCCACCATCTCATTGGTAATCAATTTAGGCGCGGGTTTGCCGGGAATTGCCGCCGTCGTAATAATAATATCCACCTGCTTGGCCTGCTCGGCAAAGAGTTTCATCTCCGCCTCGATAAACTCCTTGCTCATCACTTTGGCATAGCCCGTATTGACGCTGCCGCCGTCCTTTTCCTCGAAATCCACGCGCAGAAACTCGCCGCCCATCGACTCGATTTGCTCGGCAACCTCCTCGCGCGTATCAAAAGCACGCACAATCGCGCCTAAAGACTTCGCCGCACCAATCGCCGCTAAACCGGCAACACCGGCACCAATCACCAAGACCTGCGCAGGCGGTACTTTGCCCGCCGCCGTAATCTGACCGGTAAAGAAACGCCCGAACTCATGCGCCGCTTCCACCACCGCACGATAACCGCTGATATTCGCCATAGAAGACAAAGCGTCCATCGACTGCGCACGCGAAATCCGCGGCACCATATCCATTGCCAAGACCGTAATCTTGCGCTGCGCCAGCTTATCGACCAAAGCCTGATCTTGGCGCGGCCACACAAAGCTCACTAAAGTCGTGCCGTCCTTAATCTTGGCAAGCTCGGCATCAGTCGGCGGATTAATCTGATAAATCAAATCGCTGTTATACACCGCATCGCCCTGAACAATCTCCGCACCCGCCTCGCGATAAGCCGCATCATCAAACTGCGAAGCCAAGCCCGCATTAGCCTCCACCGCTACGGCAAAACCTAATTTTTTTAATTCCTTCACTGTTTTCGGCGTTGCGGCGACACGCGCCTCGCCTGCCAGCGACTCTTTTGGGATACCAATTTGCATAAGTATTCTTCTCCAATATGTCAATCAAGCGAACCGCCCAAAGACGATTCGACATAGCCGCTCTGATTCAAAGCAAAACCGCAGCGCTAAACCGATACGGTGGCATAATCTATCGCTTTGAAATAAAACGGCTATACTCCTTCTTAAAGAGGTTGCCCTCCCCGTGCCTTTACCCTTGGCTCGCCTAAGCGGCACAGTAATTGCCGCCGGCTGCTCAAAGGAAAAACAGCACGCTAACATGACAGCTTTTTAAAAATATTGCAATCATTGCTAGCATTTTTTTGCAATTATCTGCTAAACTCATGAAATAACATGAAAAAGGATTTCTTTTGGAGAATTGCTTTTGAGGGTAAAAAAGATTGGCAGGTATAGGCAGAAAAAGCGGTAAAGATGCTGCAACATTTCTTTATTTTCTCCTGCTTTGGACTAAATATAGAGTGAATATGAGATAAACCAAAAGCTTCTTAAAAATTTTGGGACTGACGTAGATTAGCAATCGGTTTATACTCAAAAAATGAAGATAACTCATTGCAAATTAAGTAAATCTACACAGAAAAAATTACTTCAATTTTTTGTACTGGAAGTAACAGTTCGTGCAGCCGCCGATATCCTCGATATTCAGCCTAATTCTGCTATGCTGTTCTATCGCAAAATCCGACAGGTTATTGCTTACTGTTTAGAACAGCAAGCTGATGAATTCTTCGACGGCTCTATCGAATTGGATGAAAGCTACTTTGGCGGACAACGCAAAGGCAAACGCGGTCGTGGTGCAGCAAGTAAAGTGGCTGTTTTCGGTATTTTAAAACGACATGGTAAGATTTATATCCTTATTGTTGAAAACACCAAGCAAGATACATTACTTCCTGTTATTAGAAGAAAAATCATGCCTGACAGTATGGTTTATACCGATTGCTGCAAAAGCTGCGACGTGTTTGATGTGAGTGAGTGAGTTTGCCCATCATCGTATCAACCACAGTACGTATTTTGCACAACGGCAAAACCATATTAATGGGATTGAAAACTGAAAATTTTTGGAATCAGGCAAAACGTGTTCTGAGAAAATACAATGGAATTGAGCGTAAATCTTTTCCGTTATTCTTGAAGGAATGCGAATTCCGGTTTAACTTTGGTACACCAAAAGAGCAGCTGAGAATCTTGCGAATTTGGTGTGGTATTTAGGGCTAATCTACGTCAGCCCCGATAAAAATATATTCAAAGCAAGAGTGAGTTATCATCAGATAAATCAAATTTTTTTACCATTTTTAAAAGACCATATCAGTATTAGAGGAGATAAGTTGTAATACTTATTTTATAGTCTCTTAATGTCAAAATGAGATTATTTTAGGCGCTCCTCGTGATGAAATACGCATCTCTAAATTTCATTTTGAGAGCAAAGGGACATTTTAGGTGCTGTTTTCGAGTTCTTTAGCCCTAAGGGACAAAATAGGTGCTATCTAGCGTTTTTTAAGCAAAATAATCTTTTATAAACTTAACCTTATTGTCCTTTCCCATGCCGCAATGACAAGCTAAAAGTCTTTTCAGATCACCAAATTTTCCTTCAAGCAAATTGGTGGTTTTTGGCAGGTTTAACTCCGGATAATCTTCAAAGGTAAAAAGCCAATGCAGATTGCGCCTCAGACTGTTATAAGCACTTCTTAAACGTTTGTGCCTATAGTGTGATTTACCTGTTTCGGGATTTGAGCTACGTTCGTTGAGAAAGTCTTTATGCTGCTTATGCCAGTTATTCAAATGCTCTTCAAATGCCGCTTTGCTGCTGTTTTTTAGGCTTAAGGCAAGTTGTTTTAAATCTACTGCCACTGCTGTTTGAGGTTTTCTTGTCAGATAACGGTTAATGGTTTTGACTTGGTGGAATTGACAAAGCTGTATGGGAATATCGGGAAATAATGAGGTTAATCCTCTTCTGCCATCGCAGATAATACTCTGAATATGTATTCCTTTTTCTTGTAGCTCTCGTATGGCTTGTCGATACAATGCATTGCTTTCTGATTTAACCTCGCTGACCGATAAGGCTTGTCGGCTGATGCTGTCATACAGCACCATCACACCAAATTTACGTCCAAAGTAGGTAGTATCCATGATGATATTGACTGATGAAAAATGCCGTTGTTCAGGCTCTCTAAGTTGGGCTTGTTTGAGATATCTAGCAATGGTTTTACGGCTGCAGGAAAAACGTTGGACGAGCTCTTGCATGCTTTGTTTGCCGCTACTATAAAGTGTCCACAACTCTTGAGGGTTAAGACGCTTTTTGCTGCTAAAACGCTTACCGCATTGCCGGCATTTGTATCGTTGCTGATGATTTTGTCTGCCGTCTTTTTTGACCTGTTTTGAGCCACAGAAAAAGCATTTTTTGTGTTCAAAGCTTTTGACCTCGCTAAAAGCCTTACAGAATAAGGTTTTTCAAACTTTTTAGCACCTAAAATGTCCCTTTCCCCCATTTTGACGTTAAGGTACTATAATTTAGCAGTGATGTCGGATACAAGTATCCGACATCACTGATTGAAAAATAATTAATTTTGCTATGAATGGACTGTAAATATTCTCTTAGCGGATCTATGCAGGGATAGTTATTCCTTTCTCAGCAGGGTTTTCAGTGTTTCGTAGTGTTTGGCTAATTGTTCTGTCGGGTTGTCGCTGCTAAGACGCGGCAGGATAAGGATTTTCACACCTGCCGCTTCTGCTTGGGCGGCGGTGTTTTCATCGGCTTCGTTTTCGCTGATGATGAGTGTGATGCCTTGTGTGTTGATGAGTTCGGCGATGTCGCTGTCGGGGCTTGCCGTGATGCTGCCCAGTTGCAGTCCTTGCGTGAAGTAGCTGAGTTCAGGGTTGAGCAGGAGGACGACGGGTTCTGCTTCTTGTTCGTTGAGGAAGGTTTCCATGTCGTTTTTCAGCGCAATGAGGCGTTTTTGCTCTTGATGGAGGGCGTTTTCCAGTTGTAGCGCGGGGTCGTAGGCTTGCAGTTCTTGTGCCAGCGTGCTGTACATGAGGCTGAGGTTGTAGGGGTCGAGCCAGACAGGGTGTTGCAGGAAGTCTTGTGCCTGTTTGCTAACGCCGGCGCGTTCGCCGTCAATCGGGGTCGCAAGGTCTATGGGGATGATGCGGATGTTGTGGCGGCGGCTGAAGGGGTAGAGGTAGTCTTGGGCGAAAATGCTGCGTACGGTCAGCACGATGTCGGCTTCTTGGCTGAGGTTTTTGAGATTGTCTTTGCCGCGTCCTTGCAAGTAGTTGAGTTGTCGGGTGGCGGGCAGGGTTTTGGGTGCGGCGGGGAGAATGCGTATGCGCTGGGCGGCGATTTCTTCGGCAAGCAGGGTTTCGGCGATACCGGTGGTAATAGGGTGGGCGGTGAGGATGTCGAACGCGGCAGCTTGGCAGCTCAGGCTGATGAGCAGGCTGTGTAATAGCAGTTTTTTCATTTGATTCTCGCAAGTTGTTTAACGATGACTAGAAGCATAAAGCAGCTTCCGGCAATGAGTATGATTGAGCCGCCTGAGGGGGCAGGGATATCGTAGGCGATAGGAAGGTAGACGCCGGCAAGGGTGGCGGCGGTCGCCAACCCTACGGAGATGAAGAAGAATTGGCGCATGGAGTTGGCGACAAGTCTTGCCGCCGCCGCAGGTATGACGAGCAGCGCGCCGACAAGTATTGCGCCGATGATTTTCAGGGCGGAGATGGTTGCCAATGTGATGAGCAGAATGAAGAGGTAGTCTAGGAGCAGGACTTTGATTTTGCGGACTTTGGCGAGTTGCGGATTAAAGCTGATAAGCATGAGTTGGTTGTAGTTGCCTGAGATGATGAGGACGGTGATGCAGGCGGTGGCGAGTAGAATATATAAGTCGCGGTCGTTTACGGTGAGCAGTGAGCCGAAAAGTACGCTTTCCAAGATGTGGATGTTGATTTTGGTCGCCAATATCAGCAGGACAGATGAGCCTAGTGCTAGGGAGACGGAGAGGAATACGCCGATGAGGGTGTCGGAGGAAAGGGCGGTGCGATTGCGAATGTAGTTGAGCAGCAGGGCGAAGAGCATGCAGTAGGCGAAGAGTCCGCCATAGGGGCTGTGATAGGGTTCGCCGAGCAAGATGCCGATGGCAACGCCGGTAAGGGCGGCATGTCCTGTGGCTTCGGAGAAGAAGGCGAAGCGTTTGACGACGACGAGGGTGCCGAATCCGCCGAGCAGCGGGCCTAGTAGAATGCCTGCCATGAGGGCGTTGACAACAAAATGGTAGGTGAATATGTCGGGCAGTTGTCCTGCTTGCGCCAGTCCGACGATGTAGTTTCTGATGATTTCAAACATGCGGGCTTTCCTGCTTGTGGGAGAAGATGTTAAGCAGCAGTTCGCTGTCGGAGAGGGCGGCGGCATCGCCTTGGTAGATGATTTGGCGGTTGATGGCGACGATGTCTTGCGCGTATTCACGCACGGCGAGCAGGTCGTGCTCGACCCAAATGACGGTTTTGTTCATGGCTTGGAGTTCGCGAATCAGTTCTTTAAACAGGGCGATGCCCGATTCGTCGAGGGAGGCGAGGGGTTCGTCGAATAAAAACAGTCCCGCTTCGGGATAAAGGGCTTGAATGAGCAGCATGCGTTTGAGTTCGCCGCCCGACAGTCGCCCGATTTTGGTTTTCCTTTTTTCAAACATTTGCACTTTGTGCAATAGGAAATGAATCATCGCTTTTTGTTGTTTCGCCAAGCCTAGGAAGATGGGGCGTTTTTGCAGGAGCATGCCCATGAAGTCTTCTTCGTTCATCGGCAGTTCGCGGTCAAAATCAATGTGCTGCGGCACATAGGCGATGTGGCGCTGAGCCGCATTTTGCCAGTGTAAGGCGATTTCGCCTTCATGGGTGAATTGTCCCAATAAGGTTTTGAGCAGGGTGCTTTTGCCGCTGCCGTTCGGCCCGATAATGGCGGTGGTTTTGCCGGCGGCAAAGCGGAGGTTGAGATTGTTCAGCACGGTGCTTTTTTGGAATTGTACGCTGAGGTTTTTCAGTACGATTTCCGGTCCTGCATAGGGCAGATAGTGCAGATGGCGTTGATAGTCCTCAAGGCTGATCATGGTTTTTGGCTTTCCAGTATGGCGTTGACGACTTCATCCAGATTTTCTTTCATAGCCTGTTCGAATAATTCCGGAGAGTAAGCGCCGTGCGTGATGTGGCTTAAGCTGCCTAAGCGTACGTCGGCTTCTTTGGCGATGGTGGCGGTGTAGGGACTGGGATTGTCTTTTTCGGCAAAGAGGATATGCACGCCTTGCGATTTGATTAAGTCCACGACTTTTTTCAATTGGGCGGGGCTGGGTTCGATGCCGTGTGCGGCTTCGACAACCGCCGTAACTTCCAAACCGAATTCGCGCAAAAGATAGTCGTAGCCGCTATGCACGGTGGCGATTTTTAAGACGGGATTTTCCACATCACGGATTTTCGCCAGCGCTTCGGCACGCAGTTTGCGCAGCCGTTTATTGTATTCGCGCGCATTTTTCAGGTAAAAGGCGGCGTTGTCGGGATCGAGTTTGCCCAGTTCCTGCGCAATGGTATTGACTTGAATCATAGAGGCGCTGATGGAAATAAAGCTGTGGGAATTGATGACGCCTTCGCGGTTGTTTTGGTCTAAGCCCATGGCGCTTAAGAGCGGCACGTCTTTATTGGCTTGAATGATGGCAACGTCTTTATTTTCGCTGGCGGCAATCATTTTGCGGGCGAAATCGTCGTGTCCGATGTCGTTTAACACCACGGCATCCAATCCGCTAATGTTTTTAATGTCTTGCGCGCGCGGCTCGTAGGCATGCGGATTAAAGCCTTCGGGAATCAGCGGCACGACTTTGATTTTATCCTGACCGATATTCGCCACGAAGCTGTAATAAGGGTGCAGGGTCACGCCGACTTGGATTTGGGCAAAGGCATGACAGCTGAGAAGGGCAAATAGGGCAAGCCATGGTTTGAGTTTCATAAAAAATTCCTGTGTTAAAAGCGGTTAAGAGCGGCACGTCTTTATTGGCTTGAATGGTGGTAACGTCTTTATTTTCGCTGGCGGCAATCATTTTGCGGGCGAAATCGTCGTGTCCGATGTCGTTTAACACCACGGCATCCAAGCCGCTAATGTTTTTGGAGTACCTGTTTTACAAAGATTTGTTGTTGGAGCTTTATAAGTTGGAATGCCAGCTGATGCTCCGTCATATACCATTTACAGGTGGAGTTTCTGGTTCAACTTTTTTGGTACAATCAGTAGATGCATATCCTGGTTTTCCATTGTTAGGACCATCATCATATTTTTCACCAAACTGAGTATCAACTACACCATCACCACACCAAGCAGCTTTGAAAAACCCATGGTGCTTATGAACAGAAGGCGAAGTAAAGTTAATAACTCCTTTTTTATCCTTAATAGCCGCAAATACACGAGTTGTATATGTAAGACTCATTACTGGGAGGTCTTTATTAGTATTTTTTGCAACCTTATGGATAGAAAAATAAGAATCATCTACTGTTTCAGCAATAAGAGTCTTCCCTGAATTTGCTGGAATAATCTGAGCGTTATATTTAGATCCATTAATAGTATAAGCAGTATCAATTCCAGTGTATTTAAACATTCCTGTCTTAGGTACTGCATATACAACACCATTCTGACGAGGCTTAAACTCATAAGTAAAACCTGGTCCAAGCTTTGTATTTTCAAAAAGAGCTACATCAAAATTATTTTTATTTGTAAAATAATTTGCCATATATGGAACTGATAAAGCTTCTGATACATACAAAGTTCCCCCAATAGAACACTGATCATTATTAGGATCAATATCAGCATATTGAGAATAATTAGAACAAGAAGTCTCCTCATAATCGAAGGTCACCACGCCGACTTGGATTTGGGCAAAGGCATGACAGCTGAGAAGGGCAAATAGGGCAAGCCATGGTTTGAGTTTCATAAAAAATTCCTGTGTTAAAAGCGGTTAAGAGCGGGCAATGTCGGCATTGCGGTTAATCCGTTTCCAGCCGGCGGCGCGCAGATGTTCGCCGTCAAGACGATGCGGCAATGCCGACGGGCTGCCTTTATGATGCCAGACTTCAAAATGCTGCATATCGCTGCCTTGCCGCTGCGCCGGCAAAAGCCAGAGCAGACTGCCGGCGGTTGCCACATCTTGGCTTTGTCCCCAATAAGCGGCTTGTCCTTCCTGATGCAGCAGCGTCCATTGATGATTGCCGCGTTGTCCGGCTTCCGCTTGGTCGTTAAAAGGCGGAAAATCATTGGCAATCCAATCGGCAACGCTGGGCGGCGGTTCGTTTTCATCTTGCAATAGCCAATCGTCAAAGGCGACTTGTAAATCCGCAAACACACCTTGCTCCGCCGCGCTCAAATCGTAGCGCAGGCTGATTTCATCGGCGCCCAGGCTTTGCTGAAGTTGGCTGTCTTTCTGATTGATACGCACAATGCCTGCCGCCACAACAATGCTCAGCACACACACCGCCAGCACATATAGCGTTTCTTTAGTGGCACGCGCCGGCGGCACGATTTCTACAAAACGATGCTCAGCATTCATTCTTCAATGTCTTGATAATCCAGCTCTAATTGATGGCCGCTGCCGCCGTCAAAACGTACATAGTATTCACCTTCGGGTTTGGCGAAACTAAAGCGGCTGTCTTTGTCGAAGCGTCCTTCATGCAGAACCTTATCGCCGTAATCCAAGACTTTGACTTCCACGCCGAAAGCCGAAGAACCGTCGGAAAATCCGCCCGTGCAAAGCACGTTTTCCGCCTCGATTTTGCAGCTTAATTGCGGGGAATGGGCATAGGCAAGCGGGCTGAGAATGAAGAGGCAAAGCCATTTTTTCATCTGTTAACTCCTGTAAAAATGTGCATAAACAAAAGCACTTTGTCAGACAAAGTGCTTTTGCTGGGATTAATGTTTGTGTTCGCCGCTATGTTTGGCGCGGAAAGTTAAAGAACTATTTTGCACCAAACCTTCAAAAGGATCTTTGGGATCTTCAATTTCATGCTCAACATCTAAGATATTGAACTCATTGGTGGCGACAGGAATACTCGCGAAACCTTCTTTATCGGTGCTATAGGTTTTGGCCTCTGCATCAAAGTAATAGCTGTTCACTTGCGCGTCCGCCAATGCCTTGCCGTCTAAAAGTACTTGCACTTTCAGCATCTCGCCTTGTTTCAAAGAAGCGGGATTCACGCTCGGCAGAATTTCCAAGCCCAAACCCAAAGCCTGCGGCTTAATGCGCGGATTTTGATAAGCAACCGTATAATTTAACACGCGGAAAGAAGAAGTAGCGCCTTTTACTTGATCGCCGCGCTTATTGATTTCTTCGCCGGTTTTAGGGTCTTCCGTCATATAGCCCTCGTCAAGCGTCGCCGTCACAATGCCCAAACCTTCCAAACTCTCAAAGACTACAAAATCTTCTTTCGCAATCGCCTTCAATTCCGCTTTGCTGCCGTCGGCTTTAAGCGCGAAAGTGTTTTTAATGCCGCCGACATCATAGGCATCGGTATTAGTACCGGTATGACCAAAACTCACCGTCGGCGCACCGTTGACTTGGGCAATCCATAAAGCATGGGCGGAAACTTCAACCGCCAACAAACCTAAACTCAGCGCAAGAAGCGTTTTTTTCATAGCAGTATCCTTTGATAAAAATGGAAAATGAAACAAAATAGTATTCTTAAGTTTCGGAGAAAATAATAAAACAAATGGGAATGTCTATCAAGCCTATTATAAAAATTTTCTGTTTGCCTGCCGATGAGATATGGCAGGCTGAGTAGGCTGCTTAAGCTAAGATGTTAGATATTGATAAATCTATTTTTTTTGATTATCGAACTAAAAAAATGACTCTAGAACAACAGAAATATTCCCTTTGTCTAGAGTCAAGAAGTATTGTTTGTGCCGAAATTAGGCAATCGGCGGTGTGTATGTACCGGCTGCGATGCTGTCTTTAATCCGCAGCGCTTCGTTTTGCACTTGCTGCAAGAGTTTTTGTACGTTTTCCAATGTGGCAATCGGGCTGAGCAGGGTCATTTTCAGGGACTGTACCGCACCGACTTTGGTCACGCCGATATTGGCTTCGCCTTTGGCAAAGAGTTCGTCCGCCACATTTTGATTGAGGCTGTCAATCAAATGCGCAGGGTAGTCTTCGGGCGCAAGGCGGAAGAGTACGGAGGCGAATTGCGGGGCAACCAGCATTTCCAAGCCTTCTGTTTCTTCGATATAGGCGGCGACTTGCTGCGTGAGGCTGATGCCGTGGTCAATGATAGAGGCATATAGCTCTTCTCCTAGGGCTTCGATGGTAAGCCACAGTTTCAGGGCATCGAAGCGGCGCGTGGTTTGCAGGGATTTGGATACCAGATTCGGCACACCGTGCGCTTCGTCGTAAGCGGAATTGAGGTATTCGGCTTCGTAGTGCATGAAGCGGAAATTGGCTTTGTCTTTGAGCAGGAATGCGCCGCAGGAAATGCTTTGGAAATAATGTTTATGGAAGTCCAAGGTAACGGAATCGGCTTTTTCAATGCCGGAAAGCAAATGGCGGTATTGCTTGGATAAGAGCAAGGCGCCGCCCCAAGCGGCATCGATGTGCAGCCATGCGCCGTATTGGTCGCAGAGTTGGCGGATTGTCGTGAAGTCGTCAATTGCACCGGCATCGGTGGTGCCGGCGGTGGCGACGACGCAGGCGACGTGTTTGCCTTCAGTGGCAAGGGTTTCTAGGGTTTGACGTAGGGCGGCAAGGTCCATTTGTGCAGTTTGCGTGCAAGGCACGGCAATCACGGATTGGAAGCCCATGCCCATCATCGCCATGTTTTTTTGTACGGAAAAATGCGCGTTTTCCGAGCAGATGACTTTGACTGTGCTTAAGGCTTCGGGCGGTATGCCGTCTTGTTGCACCGACCATTCGTCGCCTGCGCTGTTTTTCCAATGTTTGGCAATGCAGGCATCGCGCGCCAACAGCACGCCCATGAGATTGGATTGTGTGCCGCCGGAGGTAAAGACACCTGCCGTGCCTGCACCATAACCCGTTTTTTGTCTTAACCAGTCAATGAGTTGCTCTTCCATGAGTGAGGCGGCAGGGCTTTGATCCCAAGAATCCATCGATTGGTTGGTGGCATTGATTAGGACTTCCGCAATTTGGCTGCTGACCAAGGTCGGGCAGTGCAGATGGGCGAGAGAGTGCGGGTGGTGTACTTTCAAGCTGTTGTTTAAAAATAAATCAATCGCGCGTTGCAGGGCTTTGTCCAAGCCTAAGCCTGCTTTGTCGGCTTGAAAGGCGATTTGCGCGCGCAGATGTTTGATGCTGCCGCCGGTGTACATTTTATCTTGTTGCAGCCAATCGCTAACCGCATTGACGGCGGTGTGCATGGCTTGCTGATAATCTTGGATTGCCGTTTCTTCTTGGCATAATAAGGCGCGACGATGCGCGAATAATTCCGACATATATATTCTCCGAAAAATGCTTGATGGCGTATTTTACGCCGCTAAAAAATACCACAGCCCATACAATAAATTGAGCAAATAGCTCAGCCCGAATAAATTAAAAAAACTATGCGCCAACATAAAGGGCGGCAGTGCTTTATGCTTTAAGCGCAGCAGACAAAATACTAAGCCTAAAAGCGTAATCGTCAGCGCGGCATCAATGCCTTGATAAGTGTGAAATGAAAAGCGCACGAATAAGCTGAATATCAATACCAGACGGAAAATCTTTTTCTCCGCGCAAAAAATCAGACCTAAGAAATACAGCTCTTCAAAAAAGCCGTTCAATAAGGCAAAGAGTATGAAAGGCGGCGATAAATAGGCGGTATATGCCGCCAAAAAACCCCAAAAGCCGTAGCTTTCCGCGCTTTGCTCGGCGCCCTCGACGGCTTCGGCTTCCATGCCCGGCTCAAGCAGGAATAATTGTATGCCGTCAAATGCAGCAGCAATCACGCCTACCAGCAAAATAAAAGCCAGTGTTTTTACAGGCGTATAGCGATTCAGCTTGAAATTTAATTGCGAAAAATCAAAGCGCCGCCAGTGCAGATAGGCAAAGGCTACAAGCAGCGTTATGCCTTTAAATAGGATGCTGCGCCAATTGTCGTGGGCACTAAATTGCAGGGCTTGCTGTGCCGCTTGGTTTCCCACCGTTTCTGCGGCAGTGAAATATAAGCCTGTGGAAGCAAGAATGGGATAGCCGAAAAAAATCAGGGTTAAGACCAAAATATCCCATGCATTTAAGGCGCTTAATTTCATCTGGACGGGGGCTTAAAAAGAGTGTTTGAACTTAGGCAAACGACAGACATTATCTGTCTGCCGCCCTACCCTTGCCTGTTAGCCTTGGCGACTTTGTACGGCTTCGCCGATGGCTTGCGAGAAACGCTTAATCATTTCCTCACATTCGCTTTGCTTGATATTGACCGCACACAAAACGCGCAGTACGTTGCCGCCGCGTCCGCCGCGCTCAATCAAGAGTTTGTGCTTAAAGCAGGCTTTTTGAATCGCTGCCGCCAGTTCGCCGTCATTGGGATAAGCGCCAATGCCGTCTTTTGCTTGACGTTCGTCAACGATTTCAATGCCCAGCATCAGACCGCGACCGCGCACATCGCCGATGCAGGGATAAGTTTTGCTTAATTCTTGCAGGGCTTCTTTGAGATAGGCGCCGCGTTCGGCGGCATTTTGGGCGAGGTTTTCGCTTTGCATGATTTCCAAGGCGGTATAGCCGGCTGCCATTGCCATTTGGTTGCCGCGGAAAGTGCCGGTGTGTCCGGCCGGTTGCCATGCGTCGAATTGCTTATTAATCGCCAGAACCGCCAAAGGCAGGCTGCCGCCGACAGCTTTGGACATCACGACAATATCGGGCTCGATACCGGCATGCTCAAAGGCGAACATTTTGCCTGAGCGGCAGAAGCCGGCTTGGATTTCGTCCACAATCATGACGATGCCGTGTTTTTGCGTGACTTGGCGGATTTTCTGCAAAAATTCCGCCGGCGCAGGCACTACGCCGCCTTCGCCCTGAATGGCTTCCAAGATGACCGCTGCCGGTTTGACGACGCCGCTTTCCACGTCTTCGATGAAGTTTTCAAAATAATGGCTGATGGCTTTTGCGCCCGCTTCGCCGCCGATGCCTAATGGGCAGCGGTAGTCGTGCGGGTAGGGCATAAATTGCACGCCTGCCATGAGGTTTTGCACTGCGTTTTTGGCGTGCAGATTACCGGTTAGGGACAATGCGCCGTGCGTCATGCCGTGGAAGCCGCCGGAGAAGGCGATGACATTACCGCGACCGGTGTAGGTTTTGGCGAGTTTGATGGCCGCTTCGTTGGCATCGGCGCCGGAAGGACCGGTGAATTGCAGCACATATTGATCTTTAGGGAAGAAAGACAGCAGTTTTTCGGTAAAGGCGTCTTTCATCGGCGTGGTTAAATCCAAGGTGTGCAGGGGCAAACCGCTGCTCAGCACCTCTTGAATCGCTTGGATAATCGCCGGATGATTGTGTCCCAGCGCCAAAGTGCCGGCGCCGGCTAAGAAATCAAGGTATTCATTGCCCTCTACATCGCTTACCCAGCAGCCTTGCGCTTTGGCAATCGCCAAAGGAAGTTTACGCGGATAACTGCGGACATTAGATTCCATCGCATTTTGGCGAGTTAAATAATAGTCGTTTGTTGCATTCGCAATAGGATTGACAGGAGTTACGCTCATATCGGATTACCATCTCTGATAAAAAGTGAAAAGAAAGAAGTCTGGTGACTTGTGGTCCTTTGACTCGGCGCTTTGGGGAAGCTCCCCAGGGGCAAAATGCCCACCCTTGTCAGCAAGCTGACCGCATTGCAAGCAATGCCAAAGCAGACGGCGAGACGCTGATTACAGCGGAAGAAATGATTAAGCCGTCTTTGAAAGCCTGAGAATCCTAGCCTTTACTAGGGAGGCTGTTCAGGCGGCGCGCATTGTAAAGACTTTTACCCCCCTTGCCTAGCCCAAACAGCAAAATTTTTGGTAATAATGGCTTCATTTGCCTAAAGAAAAATACCTAAGCCAGTGCTTTTTTGGGCAATTTGTCCACCTCTGCCCGGCAAAAAAGCGCTATGGATTTATCATCCTAGCGCCAGTCTTCCTGCAGATTTAATTGCGGGTCTAAATAGATGATGTCTTGGCTATCGCGGTTTTCAATGCCGGCTAAATCCGGTCGATGCAGATAGTAAGCAGGGCTGCTGACCGCCATTTGCAAGGCGCTTTTGATGTCGGCGTGCATGTAGCGGACGGCGTTTTGCAGACATTGCAGCATATTGATGTGCGCGCCTGCCAGAGAGCCGTGTTCATTGACCAGACTTTGCTCGCGCACATAGACTTTAATGCCCATGAGGTCGAATTCGCTGATGTGCGGCGCGCCGATGGTGTGCATGGAGTCGGTGACGAGTAAGAGTTTGTCCGCACCGAGTGCGCGGTAGGCATGGGCTAGGGCAAAGGGGTGGGAATGGATGCCGTCGGCGATGATGCCGCAATATAAGCCCAGTTCCGCCGCGCTGCCAATCGGCCCGGGGTCGCGTCCGCTCATAGGCGCCATGGCATTGTAGAGATGCGTGATGCCGGTCAGTCCTTCGGCGCGGGCGGTAATGAGGTCTTGATGATTTGCCATGCTGTGCGCCATGTTGATGTGCGGAATGAAGGGTTTGATGCGGGCGATGCTGCCTTTGGGCTGCCGTTCCGGCGCCAGGGAGAGAATGCTGTGTTGCAGGTATTCGCCGTATTGCGCGTAGCAGGTATAGTCGCTTTCGTCAGGCTGACGGATGTAGCGCGGATTATGCGTGCCTTTTTTTTCGAGATTTAGAAATGGGCCTTCAAAATGTCCGCCGATGATGCCGGGCATTTTGTTTTTCACCGCTTCGGCGATGTTGGCGATGGCTTGATGATATTTGCTTTGGCTGTCGGTGATGAAGGTGGGCAGCATGGCGACGGTGCCGAATTGGCGGTGCGCTTTGATGACGGTTTCCAGTCCTTGCGGGCTGCTATCTTCATTAACTAAGACACCGCCGCCGCCGTTGGCTTGGGTTTCGACAAAGCCGGGGCTTAAGATGCCGCCTTTGAGTTCGCGTACGGGCGCGCCTTCGGGAATGGCGGCTTCGGGCAGCAGGCGGCTGCGGTTTTTTTCGATGTGCAGGGCAAAGCCTGAGAGCAATTGTCCGCGGTCAAAGATGTCCGCGCCGCGATAAAACATGCTGTTCATCATTTATCCTTTGTTTTCGCTGTCTAAGAACCAACGCAGTGCGCCGAGCATATTGGCGGCATTGCCTAGGGTGGCGCAGCTGATATGGCGCGGCATGAAATAGGGCGGTAGGCGTTTGGCAATGGCGGCTTTAAGCCGCGGTTCGATGTATTCACGCTGCGCGGAGATACCGCCGCCGACGATGATGGCTTGCGGTGCAAAGAGGAAAATAATCGGCATCAGGCTTTGTGCGAGCTGCTCCATAAGTTCTTGAAAGCTGGCTTCTGCCTGCGCTTCGCCTTGTTTTAGGCGGTGGAAAAATTCGCGTCCGTTGATTTTTTCGCCGCTTTGTTCTTGATAATGTTGCAATAAGGCGGTGGTAGAGACGATTTCTTCTACGCGTTTGCCTTGGGCGAGCGGCATTTGCCCGATTTCGCCGGCGGTATAGTTCGCGCCGTGCCAGAGTTTTCCGTCAATGAGAATCGCGCCGCCCAGACCTGTACCTAAGGTCAGGCAGAAGGCGGAGCTTCGCCCCTTGGCGGCGCCCAGCCATGCTTCGCCCAAAGCCATGGCATTGACGTCGTTTTCAATGCTGCAAGGCAGTCGGCAATGTTGTTCGACGGCGGTTTTGAGATTGGTACCGGTGTAATTGGGAATGGTCGGGCCGGCAAATTCAATCCGTCCTGTGTGGGGATTGATGACGGCGGAGCTGGAAATGGCAACGCCTTGCACATCATGCTCGGCTTGCACCGCTTGGCAAATGGCAAGGATTTGCGTTTCGATTTGATTGTTATCGGCACTGATGGCGCTGGCTTGAGCGGGAAATTCTTGCAGGCATTGTCCTTCGCGGCTGTAGAGGGCGGATTTGATTTCGCTGCCGCCGATATCAATGGTCAAAATAGGCATGTTTACTCCTTGTTAAGCTGAATGGCATCGTAGGTGCGCTGCCAGATATTTTCGTGCTGCTGCTGATTGATACTCATATAGTCGGCATAGAGCATGTCCAGTACCACTAAGGCGGGGAATTGCGGCGAGATCATGCGCCCGTATTCTAAATTATTTTTGACGGCGAAACTTTGTACTTCGTCGAAGCGGTATTGGAAGTCAGCGGCGATATTGGCGGTCAGCAGCACGACCGATGCGCCCTGTTTTTTCGCGCTATCGAGGGCGGAGAGTACGATTTGGCTGCGACCGCTGATGCTGATGCCGATGACCAGACAATGGCTGTCGGTCAGCACGGCATTCATGCGCATCATGTCGTCGTCTGTGAAGGCGTCGCAAATCAGCCCGACGCGCATAAAGCGCAATTTCATTTCCTGCGCGACCAAGCCCGAGCTGCCTTTGCCGTAGAAATAGACGCGTTTTTTGCGCAAGAGCAGCTGCGTGATGCGGTGGATTTGCGCGGTATCGACCAAAGAATAGGTTTTATTGAGCAGTTCTTGATAGCTGGCTAACACGGGTTGGACGAAATTTTTTTCCGCATCGGGGCTGTCTTGGCTGAAGGCGAAGATAAATTCGCGAAAGCCGCGAAAGCCGCATTTCTGCGCAAAGCGCGTGAGCGCGGCTTCCGAGACGCCCAAACGTTGCGCAATTTGTCGGGCGTTCGAGGGCATTTCATTGTCGGCATCGCTTAAGAAATAATCGGCGATTTTGCGCTCGGCAGGGGTAAATTGCTGCGCTTGGCTTTCAATCAGCGGCGTGATGCTTTTTTGAAAATGCTTCATCGTCTTGCCTTTTGCAGGCTCAAAGCCGCAATTTGAACACCGCTTTGCGGATGTTTTCGGCGATGTTGTTGACCATTAAGCCGGTTTGATGCACGTCTTCAGGGTAAAAGACCGCCACATTGCCGCTGTCGAGCGTGGCGCTGACATGGGGCACCGTACTGGCGATTTCCACATAGTCTTTCTCGGCATGGTATTGCAGTACCAGGCTTTTATCCAAAGGTGCGCAGCGTACCACTTCGCTGCCCTCAATCAGGACATGCACATCTAAATACTCGCGGTGTGCTTCCCAAATCCGCTCTTCGGCGACGGTGGTGGTATAGCCGAAGATATTCACATAGAAGTCTTCGCCCTCAATCGCATGTTCTCCGTTGTCCATTTTCGCCAAATCATGCTCAGCGAGAAAGGCTTTGATTTTTTCGATAGCGCGCGAAGGCGCGCTGCAATTGCTGTGTAGAGAGACAAATTCCATACAAAACTCCTTTATTCGCCCATAATCAAATTAGGCAAAAACGTAATAATGCTTGGGAAAATGGTAATTAAGACCAAGGTTAAGGCAATCGGGATAAGGAAAGGCAATACGCCTTTGGTTACTGTGCTGACGGACATATTACCCGCTCTTGCCACGACGAATAATGCCATGCCCATCGGCGGCGTGAGGATGCCGATCATCATGTTTAAGGTGGTCATGACGCCGAAAAAGACAAGGTCGATATTGTAATACTGGGCGATAGGAATCAGCATCGGCAAGACAAGGAATTGCAATGCCAGCGCATCGATAAACATGCCCAAGAACAAGAGCAGCAGATTGATGAGCAGCAAGACCATCAAGGCGCTGTCAGCAAATGCCACAAAGCCTTCCGCCACTTGAATCGCTACGCGTTCGCGCGCAATCATATCGCCGAAGAAAGTAACCGTCATCACCATCAAAATGGTGACGCCGCTCATCGCCATGGCTTCGACGCAGCTTTTAAACAGCCCCGCCATATTCAGCTCGCGATAGACAAATCCCAAGACGGTGGAATACAGGGCGGCAATGACCGCCGCTTCGGTGGGTGTGAAAAAGCCGGAGAAAATACCGCCGATAATCAGCAGCGGCGTCAGCAATGCCCAGAAAGAGCTTTTGAAAGAGGATATGCGTTCGCTGCGCGTAGCTTTAACCGCTTTGCGGTAGCCGCGTTTTTTGCAGATATAGGCATTCATGAGCATCAGCGCAATCGTGAGCAAGACCCCTGGTACAAAGCCGGCTAAAAACAATTTGGCAATCGAGACGTTGGCAATAACGCCGTAAATAATCATGGTAATGCTCGGCGGCACTAAAGGTCCGATGATGCAGGATGCAGCCGTGATACCGCCACATAAATCGTCATGATAGCCCTCGTCGCGCATGGCTTTGATTTCCAGCTGTCCCAGTCCGCCGGCATCTGCTAGAGCGGAACCCGACATGCCGGAGAAAATCAGGCTTGCGCCGATATTCACATGCCCCATACCGCCCGTCCAATGTCCGAGCATGGCGCGGGCGAAATTGAAAATCCGTGTGGTAACGCCGGCGCTGTTCATCAAAATGCCGGTGAGGATAAAGAACGGCACGCTGAGCAGGCTGAAACTGTTAACGCTGTCAACCAATTTGGCGGCGGCGAAATTGCCGGTATTCCAGCGCGTCATAGAGAAAAACAAAACGGTAGTAATAAAGAGCGACCAGCCGACCGGCATACCCAAGAACATCAGCACCAGCCAGATAAGCAAGACGATATACACCGAGTCTTTGCCGAATTTGACGTAATCGCTGATGCGCAGATATTTAAACCATTCGGGCGCGAAGAAGAGAATCGCAAAAAAGGCAACCGCCAAAGCGATATATAGCCATGCGGGAAACCACGCGGCTTTATTGGCGAAGTTTTCCTGCTGGGTTTGGAAAAAACGCAGCAGCATCAAGCCGGCAATCAGCGGCAGGCCAAGATATAAATATTTGGTGGAGATGCCCAAGGCGACCAATTGATCGGGCGGGCGTTTCATTAAGACAATGCCGTAGTGGATAAAGAGCAGGAGGCAGGAAAAAATCAGCAATTGGATGATGCTGAAGACCGCGACTTTAATTTTAGGCGGCAGGCGGTTGCTGATGAAATCAATCTGCACATGCTGCTGGCTGCGAATGCCCATGGAAATCCCCAACATGCCCACATAGACGAAAATCAGCCGCGCGGCTTCTTCAGACCAAATCAGCGGCGAGTCTAAGATTTCGCGCGCAATGATTTGGAAAATCAAAATGCCAAATATCAGTAAAAATAGGGAACCGCCAATCCATTCTTCTAATTTATTTAGGGCTTTCATCAAAATTTCCTTACCGGTTGAAACCCCTCCCTTTAGGGAGGATAATCTTGTGGGAGAGGTGTAACCTCTTCCAATTCAGAGCAACACGTAGAGCGACGCTCTATGTGTCGCTCTGTGTGTTGAAACAAACATGCTTACTCCTCACTTAACAATAAAGGCAGCCGCCGCTGCGGCCGCCTTTGTCGGACTTATTTCGCCAATGCCGAAAAATCCGCGATGGCTTTTTTGCCTTCTTCGCCGGTTTTGCTGACGAATTCATCATAATAAGGCTTCATCGCCTCTTTAAAGGCGCTCAAATCAGGCGTGGTTACGTTCATGCCTTTGCTTTTGAATTCTTCAACCAGTTTGGCTTCGCCGTCTTGGAAGAGTTTGGTGTGATAAGCCGCCGCATTGACCGCGGCTTCTTTCACGACTTTTTGCAAGTCTTCGGGTAAATCGTTAAAAACATCACGGTTTATCAAATACAATTGGTCGTTGAGAATATGGTTGGTCATCGCCAAATGTTTTTGTACTTCGTAGAATTTTTGCGCGTCGATGGTCGGCAGCGGATTTTCCTGCGCATCTACGGAATTGGTTTGCAATGCCAGATAGACTTCGGAAAACGCCATCGGCGTGGGCGCAGCGCCGACGTGTTTGGCATAGGCGAGGTTGGTGGCGGCATTAGGCACGCGCAGCTTCAGACCTTTCATATCCGCAATGCTGTTAATGGCGCGATTTGAAGTGGTTTGGCGGGTGCCGTTATAAGCCTGCGCCAAGACCAGCATATTTTTCTCGTTTTCGATTTTTGCTAATAAATCCTTGCCGAAATCGGTTTCAAACAGAGCTTTTTGCGCCACCGAGAAATCGCTGATCATATAAGGCAAAGCGAACACTTCCGCTACAGGATAGTAGATTTGAAAACGCGCACTTTCGGAAAAGGCAAAATCCAAAGCGCCGCCGGTCACTTGTTCCATCATCGAGCGGTCGTCGCCCAATTGGGAATTGCCGAAGAGTTCGATTTCGATTTTGCCGCCGGATTTTTCTTTCACTTCTTGAGCGAAATGTTCTGCGGCTTTGTATTCGTTGGCGGTATTGCCGGCGACCAGTCCGAAGCTGAATTCATAATCCGCCGCTTGGGCGTTCAGAGCGGTCAATCCAATCAAGATGCTAAGGCTGAGTTTTTTCATCATAGTCTCCTATTTATTGCCGAAATGGCGTTTGTAAATTTCTTTGGCATTCGCAATTTGTGCTTCAGTGGCTGAAGCCATCGGTTTGCGCGACAAGAAAGGTCCGGCGTCGCAGCCCGAGAGAACCAGCAATTGCTTAATCGTCGGATACAGACCGTTGTCTATAATGTCGCTAATCAGCGCATTGCTGGCGTTTTGCGCTTTCAGGGCTTCTTCGTATTTGCCGGCTTTTGCCAATTCCATGGTTTCGCGCGCGCGCAAGCCGTTGACGTTGTAAGTCGAGCCGATGGCGCCGTCCACATTATTTATCAGAGCAGGTAGCAGCATTTCGTCAAAGCCCGAGTAAATCAGCACGTCGGGATAAGTGCTGCGCAGACGCTCTAAGAGATAGAAATCCGCCGCGGTAAATTTCACGCCGACGATTTTCGGATGCGCGAAGAGTTCGCCGAATTGCGATAAGCCGATATCCACGCCGGTTAAAAACGGAATGGAATAGACAATCATGCGGTTATCCACCGCGTCTAAAATGTCGAAATAATATTGCTTGATTTCCGCGAAAGAGAATTTGTAATAAAAAGGCGTGACGGCGGAAATAGCATCATAGCCCAGATCGGTGGCGTATTGTCCCAATTCAATCGCTTCATAGAGATTGGGGCTGCCGATTTGGGCAATCAAAGATACTTGCTCTTTGGCTTCGTCTTTGGCGATTTGGAAAATCTGTTTTTTGGTGACGGTATCGAGCATAAAGTTCTCGCCGGTCGAGCCGCCCACATACAGACCGTCGATTTTCATCTTGTCGATATTGTGGCGGATGACTTGGCGCAGACCTTTTTCATTGACCTTGCCTTGTTCGTCAAAAGGCACAATCAGTGCGCTCATGAGTCCTTTGATTTCACGGGTTTGAGACATGTTTTCTCCTTGCTTTATTTTCGCGTTGCCGCAACAAATTGTTCTGTAATCCATTTCGGGCGCGTAATGGCAGAACCGACCACTACGCCGAAGACGCCGATATCCAAAACGCGGCGCACCTTCTCAGGCGTATTGATATTGCCTTCGGCAATAATCGGCGCTTTGAGGGTGGCGACCGCGCGGCGGATGAGGGCAAAATCGTCGCTTTCAATCAATTGTCCTTGAGAAGCGGGGGTGTAGCCGACTAAAGTCGTGCCGATAAAATCAAAGCCCAAATCATCCGCCGTCTGCATTTCTTTCCAAGTGGCGCAATCTGCCATCAGCAGCACCTGCGGATATTTCGCGCGCACGGCTTGCACGAATGCCGATAGGCTTTGCCCATTGGGACGCAGGGCATCGCGGGCGTCAAGGGCAATGATTTCGGGGGAAACGCTCATCAATTCATCTACTTCCGCCATCGAAGCGGTGATAAAGACTTCGCTGTCGGGATAATCGCGCTTAATGATGCCGATAATCGGCAAATCGACATTGCGGCGGATTTCTTCGATATCGACGACGGAATTGGCACGAATGCCGACCGCGCCGCCCTGCTGCGCCGCCAATGCCATGCGTCCCATAATGAAAGCGGAATGCAAAGGCTCATGCGGCAAAGCTTGGCAGGAAACAATCAGCCCGCCTTGCAAGGCGGCAATGTTAGGGGGGGAATTCATATCCATTCTCCTTGCTTGTGCATCGAGTATAAAATGCTTTGAAAGAAATTTCAAACTATATTATGATTTGCAAAAATTTATTTCAATAAGCAGAAGGAGTGAAAAGTGAAACTTTATTCTAAGACTCTGTTATCCCTTGCATTGACTGGTTTGACTGCCGCGGCATGGGCGGGCGTTTATCCTGATTTGCCGAAAGCATTTGCAGACGGCGGCGGCGCTTTGATTGACAACACCGCCTATATTGGCTTGGGCAGCGCGGGCGAGCAGTTTTTCAGCCTCGATTTGAGCAAGCAGCAGGCGCAATGGCAAACCTTGCCCGATTTTCCTGCCGGCACGCGCAGCCAGCCCGTCGTCGCCGCCCTTGAGGGCAAACTGTATGTATTCGGTGGTTTGCAGAAAGACGCGCAGGGCGTCTTGCAACTCGTCAATGACGCGCATGTGTTTGATCCCGCCAGTCAAACATGGCAACGCCTGCCCACGCGTTCGCCTCTGGGCTTGGTCGGCGCGCAAGCCTTTGCGCATCAGGGCAAAATCTATTTTGTCGGCGGCAGCAATCTCTCGATTTTTAACGGCTATTTCCAAGACTACAGCGCCGCCGGAGAAGACAAAGACAAGCAAGCGGCAGTGATGAAGGCTTATTTTAATCAGCCTAGCCAAGATTATTTCTTTAACAATCAAGTTTTCAGCTATGAACCTGCCACGAATCAATGGCATAACGAAGGCATCACGCCTTTTGCCGGACGCGCGGGCGCGGCGGTAAAAATCCATGAGGGAAAAGTCTATGTCGCCAACGGCGAACTCAAGCCGGGCTTGCGCAGCGACAGCGTTGAGCTAGGCACATTTGATGATAAAGGACAATTGGCATGGCAAAGTTTGCCGGTTTTGATTGCCGGCGAAGGACAGGCGCGGCAGGAAGGCTTGGCAGGCGCCTACTCGGGACATAGCCACGGCTATTATCTGCTCGGCGGCGGCGCGAATTTCACCGGCGCGCGGGCGCAATATGAAAGCGGCAAATACTATGCCCATGAAGGCTTGACGCGCTATTACGACCCCAATGTTTATGCCTTAAAAGACGGCAAATGGCAGCTGGCGGGACAATTGCCGAGCGCCGGCGGCTACGGCGTATCGCTCAATTATGAAGATGCCGTGATTTTATTCGGCGGCAAAGGCGACGGCGGCGAAATCGGCAGCGTGCAGCGTCTGCGTTTTGACGGCAAAAACTTGAACATTGATTAAGGAGAACATCATGGCTCAAAGCCTTATGGAACAAGAGATTCTGCAAAGCGCGGCGGTGCTTGCCGCGCAGGCGGACAATACCGCGATTAGCGATATGGCGGCGAAATTAGCCGCCGAGCCGCCGGCATTGTGGCTGACGGTGGCGCGCGGCACCTCCGATCATGCAGCGGAATATCTCAGCTATTGGCTGATGCGCTATTGCGGTATTCCCGCCTTATCCGTGCCGCTGTCTTTGAATACGATTTATCAAAGCTCTTGGCAGCTGGAAAAAGCGCAGCTACTTGCCATCTCGCAATCGGGCGGCAGTCAAGATTTGCTGGAAAGCGTGAAAAATATGCGCCGCGCCAAAGATGTGCGCAGTCTGGCATTGGTGAATGTCATCGATTCGCCGCTGGCGCATGCCTGCGAACATGCTATTGATATTGGCGCAGGTAAGGAAAAAAGCGTGGCGGCGACCAAGAGTTTTATCGCCACGCTCGGCGCCGGCCTGCGTCTGCTCTCGCCTTTGCTCAAAGACAAAGACTTGGATGTCGCGATTGCCGCCTTGCCGGAGAAAATCCGCCAAGCCGAAGCCTTGGACTGGAGTAAAGCTCTGGACAGCCTGCAAGACATCTCGCGTTTGTATGTGGTGGGGCGCGGTGCCGGCATGTCGATTGCCAAAGAAGCGGCGTTGAAATTCAAAGAAACCTGCTTGGTACAAGGCGAAGGCTTCAGCGGTGCGGAAGTGCAACACGGCCCGATGGCATTGATGAATAAGGAACAAGTCGCGCTCTTCCTTGCCCCGCCCGATGAAACCCAAGCGGGATTATTGGAAACCGCCGCGCGCTTCCGCCAAATGGGAGCAAAGGTCTTGGTTGCCGCCGATGACAGCGTGGCAGAACGCGATTTGCCGCTGATTGACGCCGGACATCCCGCCCTGCAAGGACTGTGCAGCATTCAAAGTTTCTACCGCATGGTGGAAAAACTCTCCAAAGTCCGCGGCATCAATACCGACAATCCGCCGAATTTGCAGAAAGTGACCAGTACACAGTAATTTCATTCCTCAATCATTTGCCGCGCCCTATTCGCGCGGCTTTTTTATCGCCTTTAACTATGCTAATTTCTCGCAAACCCCTCCCCGCTAACAATACGAAGGAAAATCTATGCATGCCGACAACCAAGACCGCTATGGCAGCGTCAGCCGTTTTTTGCATTGGAGCATGGCGCTCTGCCTGCTGTTTATGTTTGCCAGCGCCCTGCTCTGGCAATGGGATGAGGCTTGGCGCCGTCTGCTGCCTTGGCATAAAGGCGGCGGCATGTTGCTGCTGATGTTGGCAGCCTTTCGCATATTATGGGCAATCAGCGTGGATAAGCGGCCTGCTGCGGCAAATATCGCCGTGCGCTTGGGGCATTCGGCACTATACGTTTTTATGATTGCGGTGCCGACCGCCGCCCTCATCCGCGAAGCCGCCGCCAATGCTTCTGCCGATAATTGGGGCATGCGCTTCGGCGATATTTGGCACGCCAGATTGGCTTATGCCTTTTTGTTCTTGATTGTCGGACACATCTTTATGGCGTTTTATCACCAATGGCGCGGCGAAAAATTATTACAGCGCATGATAGGCTAATCTATAGGTCGGAAAAGTGAAAATTAGCATATTCAGCTCACAACAAAGACGAACATTATATTTTTAGCCTTAGTTTAGGTATTTATGCCTGAAAGCACACATCATGACAAATCGCGTTAGGTGTAAACACCTAATTTGCTAATTTATAGAGAATTAGGTCGAATTCTTGAATCCGACAAATTTATGTTTTGAGTAATGTCGGATACAAGCATCCGACCTACCCGATTGAAAAAAATGATTAACTTTGTCATGAATTGACTATAGTACAAGGCAGCAAGCCGCAGATAGTACAATAGCGTAAGGCAAGATGAGCCAAGATCATCATACGTTTTCAATTCTTCGATGATAGCCGCAGAGCTTATTTCTTCCAATGCCCTGCCATATCGATCAGCACACAGCCTTGCTTATCCAGCAATTGCCGCCGTTTGCCGCGAGATGTCAAAATGTAATTCGGCTCAATACTGGTGACGTAATCGTACTGCGGTTTAATCAACACTTCGCCTTTCTCATCGATATAGCCCAAGCGATCGTTTTTGCTCACTTCCAGCATGCCGTCTAAGCCCTCGACGATATAATCCCAAGTATCATCAGACACTGCTTTGCCGGCAGCATCAAATAAACGATAACCTCCTTTTGTGTAAACAGCATAATTCTTAGCGCCCGGCAGCGGCTTAACATTTTCATATTGCGGAGGAATCAGTTCTTTTCCCTGACCGTCTAAAATGCCAGAATAACGCACAGTGGCATTATTTTTAATCGATTGCTCGTTCGGCAAACGCTTATCCATCATAAATATGCCTTCGGCATAACTCAGCCACTCATATTCAAAGGGAATGATGACCTTGCCTTGACGGTCGATCACGCCTTCTTTGCCGTCCTTGGCGGCAATCAGCCAGCCATTATCCAATAAAGACAAACGCTCGTATTCAAAAGGCAGAATCTCCTTACCCTGCTCGTCAATTACACCCCAATACTCATTTTTCAGCGCTATCGTTATGCCTTTAATAAAAAGTCTAAATTCCATAGAACTTTCTTCTTCATATTCACTGATCATAGAATATTCCGCCGGCAACACTTGCTCGCCTTTCCGATTAAACACCGCCATGGTGGATTCTTGATGATCTACCGGTATAAAATAACCGTCTTGGCTGCGCATAATATAATAATAGCGCAGCGGAATAATTTCTCGCCCCGTCTTATCGATGATGCCCGAAAGATTATCGATGCCGACCTCTGCAAAGCCCTCATAAAAACTCGAGATACGATCATATTTAGCTTCAATGACGAGTTCGCCCGCCGTATTCGCATAGCCGTATTTATCGCCAACTTTTACACCGACCATACCTTCGCCGATATTATCGATGCTATCCACATTATCAGGCAGCGGCAGCGTTTTGCCCCTCAAGTCAATTAACTGATTCGGCTCTTTTTCTTTATCAGATCCGACCGCCACCATACCGTCTTGAACAGACCAAAAAATGGCAAACTGCGGTGCTATCACCTCCTTGCCCTCGCGATCGATAAATCCCCATTTGCCCTCTTTTTGTACCGGCAAGATACCTTCATGCCAATAATCAATGATCTCCTCATAGACAGGCTCAATCATGCGCTTGCCGTCCGTACTGATAAAACCTGTTTTTCCGCCTTTTGATACCGCCAGCCATTGATTGTCTGTAAAATAAGTGTCTTTTTCCGCATCAAAAATAACCATTGAACTTAAATCCGAATACTGCGTCGGCAAGACCATCGGCACGGGGCAATCCTTCGCCGAAACCGCCGTTGCAGCTATTACCGCCGTCGCTAACATACTATTTCGTATTACATATTTCATATTCACCACTCCAATGATTCATTACTTCAATAGTATGAACATCATGCCTGTTTAAATGGCATTATGCAACATCATCTTTACTCTGGGGTTCTGCAAAATACCCCCCATCAACAGTCGAGATTTTACAAAAGAAAACTTGCAAAATTCGGAAGCGTGAGTGAAAATCTGAAACAGTATTTGAAAGCATGTGATGACAATAGAAATAGGCATTGATGATTTAAGCAAATGCTGTGTTTAATTTCGCAACAAATTTCCTTAACTATTCTGTTCGTTCAAAATTTTGCAAAAATCAAATCCATATAATTTTTCTTACCTTTATCCTATATATCCTTAAATTCGATACCAATCATCGAAAAAGCAAATATAAAAACCGACTTAATGAATAAACATCATGTCTAAACCTTTCCTAAAATGGGCGGGCGGCAAATCGAAACTGGCGCCATTTATTGAAAGCCATCTGCCAAAGCAAGCCTCTAAGCGTTTAATTGAGCCTTTTGCAGGATCTGCGGCTGTATCTCTGGCATTGGATTTTGATGCCTATCTGCTTAACGACAGTAATGTCGATTTGATGCGTTTATATCAGGCTTTACAAGAGGAAAAACAGTCATTTATTGACTATATCAAATCATTTTTCACGCCTGAAAATAATCAGGAAACCCGTTTTTACGAACTGCGGGAGCAATTTAATCACAGCCAAGAAAGTATAGAACGCTCTGCTTTATTTGTTTATTTAAATCGCCATGCTTTCAACGGATTATGCCGTTACAATAGCAAAGGCGCATTTAATGTGCCTTTTGGTCGCTATGCCGCGCCGTATTTTCCGGAAACGGAAATGCAAGCATTTATCGCTAAATCGGCACGTCTCGATTTTATGTGCGGCGATTTTCAAGCCGCAATGGAGCAATCTGGCGAAGATGATGTGGTGTATTGTGATCCGCCTTACGTACCCTTGAGCGAAACAGCCTCATTTACCGCTTATGCAAAAGGCGGTTTTCATTTAGACGACCAACAACGTTTAGCAGAAATCGCCAAACAAGTTTCTAAACAATCACAAGGCGTGTTAATTTCTAATCACGACACGGCATTTACTCGCGATTTGTATAAAGATGCACGATTAGAAACGGTTGAAGTGCGGCGCAATATTGCAGCCAAAGGCAGCAGCAGACAAAAAGTAGGCGAACTATTGGCAATCTATGGAAAATGATTTCAATATATTAAAAGAAGAGGCGGCTATTTATCATAGCAACCTGAAAAAACAGGTCTCAGACGGCATGGTTATCTATAATGAAAACGCGCTGAGCCTTATGCGCCGCATTTTAGATAAACATCCGAACGGCTGCTTTGATATGATTTTCGTCGATCCGCCGTATTTTCTTTCTAATGACGGCTTTACTTGTCAAAACGGACAAATGGTTTCAGTCAATAAAGGCTGCTGGGATAAATCGAAAGGTTTGGCAGGTAATCTGGAATTTTACGAAGAATGGCTGCGTTTGTGTTATGCATTGTTGAAGCCCAAGGGCACGATTTGGGTGTGTGGTACGCATCATAATATTTATTTAATTGGTTATTTAATGCAAAGCATCGGCTATCATATATTGAATAATATTACATGGGAAAAACCTAATCCGCCGCCGAATTTATCCTGCCGCTTTTTTACTCATTCTACCGAAACTTTGCTATGGGCAAAAAAAGATAAAAAAGCCAAACATATCTTCCATTATGATGTCATGAAAGCACAAAACGGCGACAAGCAAATGAAATGCGTATGGAAAATCGCTCCGCCAAACAAAAAGGAAAAACTATTCGGCAAACACCCGACACAAAAACCGCTGGCATTGGTCGAGCGTTGCATTCAAGCCGCTTCTCATGCGGGCGATTTGATTTTTGATCCCTTTATGGGCAGCGGTACGACGGGAGTAGCCGCCTTGCAAAATGGGCGAAAATTTTGCGGTTGCGAAATGGAAAAAACGTTTTTTGAATTAGCAGAAAAAAGATTGGGAATTAAAAATGTCTAGATTTGAAGATTTTTTAGAACAGCTTGCAGAGACAAATGCAACATTGGATTCTTTTACGGATTTTGCAAAAATTCGTGCCAATATCAAACCGATTATGGTCAAACTCAATCAATTGAACTACCTAATTGGCAAAGAAAATATTCAAGAAGCGGTTTGTGATATTTACAATGAAAACCCTAAATCATTTGAAATATTGGATATCTTAATTGCTGTCCGTAAAAGTATGGCGCAAAAATCCAGAACAGGCGCAATTTGCCGCAGAAGACAGTCAATTGCATAAAGACGCACCTTTGTCTTTTGCCACAAAAGCAATTGTTTTAGCGATGATTATGCTGATTATGGCATTGTCCAACTGGATGGGCAGCAAGGCTTCGGTCAATCCGATTGAAGCATTCGGCGGTTTATTGATTATAAAAAAGCAAAAGTATTAAATCGGGATTTGCAAATTATAGACATAAACAGCTATTTTACTTCTCCAGATAAAATTGCCGAATATATTGAACAAACAGGTTTGGCGGAAGTTTTTCGCAATAAAGATATTGGCAATTTAGTAGATTATGTGTTTGGAATAGAAGTCGGCTTGGATACTAATGCAAGAAAAAATCGCGGCGGCAATAATATGAGTCTTTCGGTCGCCAATCAATTTAGAACAGCTGGAATTACATTTGATAGCGAAGTTGTCAATACTGTTTTTCCAGAGATTAAAAGTTTGGGGATGGATATAAAGCGATTTGATTTTGTAATCAAATCGCCGGTAAAAACCTATCTTATAGAAACGAATTTTTATAATGTCGGCGGATCAAAATTAAATGAAGTTGCGCGGGCTTATTCTGATATTGCGCCAAAAATTAATCAATACCCGAATTACGAATTTGTTTGGATTACCGACGGGCAGGGTTGGCTTTCTGCTAAAAACAAATTAGAAGAAGCTTTCAGTATTATTCCCAGTATTTATAATTTAACAACTCTGGCTATTTTTATTCAAAAGATTAAAGACGAGCAAGTAATAAACCTGCCAAATTAAGCCTTAAAAACAAGGGATAAATAAACGTATGCTAAAATTTTTTCTTTAGCTGTCGATTTACAGCAAGCCTAAGCTCAAGAATAAGCCGAAGACTATCAACCACAGCCATAACAGTGCGGCTAAGAGCAGAGGTTTGCTGCCGGCTTTTTTCAGCACCGTCCAATGCGTGCTCAAGCCCAAAGCTGCCATTGCCGCTGCCAGCAGCCAAGTGTCCAGCAGTCGGATTGCCGCCATAAGCTGAAGCGGCAGTACGAATATCGAGGCGAAGACTGCCGCCGCAATAAAGCCGAAGGCAAAATAAGGTATGGCGATTTTTTGCTTTTCAGTTCCTGTCAGCTGCTGTTTTTGCCAAAGATAAGAAAGTATTAACAAAAACGGTGCCAGCAGCATGACGCGGATCATTTTCATCGTTACCGCTTCTGCCAGCAGTTGCTCGTCGATGATTTCCGCCGCCACATATACTTGCGCGACTTCATGCACGGATAAGCCGATATATTTTGCAAATGCCGATGCGGATAATCCGCCCCAATGCCAAGCGAATAGTTGCGGATATAAGAATATCGACAGCGTGCCGAAAATCACGACGGTCGCCACCGCTACGGCGGTTTTTTCAGGACGGTTTTTCAGCACGTTTTCCGTTGCCATGACCGCCGCCGCGCCGCAAATGCCCGCTCCTGCGCCGATTAAGACGGCGCTTTCCTTATCCAAGCCCAGACATTTTTTTCCTAAGAGATAGGCGAGCAAGACGGTTGAGGCAATCATCAAGATATCCGCCAGCACTGCCGACCAACCCAAGCCGATGATTTCTTGCAGACTCAGATTTAAGCCGTAGAGAATAATGCCGGTGCGCAGCAGATAGGCTTTGGCGAAATTAACCCCTTTTTGGCAGGGTGCGGCAATACGCGGATAGAGCGTGTTACCCAGCAGCATGCCGAGAACAATCGCCACGATCAGCGGGGATACGCCTTTAAAAAACCACGGCTGCCCCGCCAGCATTATGCTTAATCCTGCCAAGCCCAAACTGAGCAAAAGCCCTTGTCCATAGTGTTTGATTGCATTCATTGTTTTTCCACGCTTGATAGTCTCTTAACTTCAAAATGAGCTTATTATAAGCGCTTCTCCTGACAAAATGTGTATATCTAAGTCTCATTTTGAAGTTAAGGTACTATAGTCAAAGAATTGAAAAAGTATTACGGCGTTGGCTCGCCTTGCCGTACGCTCTTGTACTGTCTGCGGCTCGCCGCCTTGTACTACTTTTTCACTTCTCCGACTATATAAAAAGAGTTTGCCAAAACGCACAAGACCGACAATTATCGGTCTTGTTTTTTGCTGTACGGGCTTTTATTCCGCCGCTTTGTCGAGATTAAAGGCTTCGTGCAGGGTACGTACCGCCAGTTCGAGGAATTTCTCATCGATACCGACCGAGATTTTGATTTCGCTGGTGGTAATGATGCGGATGTTCACGCCTACTTCCGACAGGGCTTTGAACATGGTGCTGGCAACCGCTGCATGCGAACGCATCCCCACGCCGACAACCGATACTTTTGCTACGTCCGAACTGCTGATTTTCACGCCTTCCCAAGAGCTTAACTGCGCATTGAAGATTTCCAGCGATTGCTCGACGTCGTCGCGCGGCACGGTAAAGGTAAAGTCGGTTTTGCCATTTTCGCCGATATTTTGCACGATCATGTCCACATTCACATTGGCTTCGCCGATCGGGCCGAGAATTTTATAGGCGATACCCGGCTCGTCAGGCACGTCGAATACATTGATTTGCGCTTCATCGCGACTGAAGGCGATACCGGTAATAACTGCTGCTTCCATAGCATTTTCCTCTAAAGTAATTAATGTTCCTTCGCTGTCGTCGTCTTCAAAAGAAGATAATACGCGTAGCGGCACTTTATATTTGCCTGCAAATTCCACAGAGCGGATTTGCAATACTTTTGAACCCAAGCTCGCCATTTCCAGCATTTCGTCAAAGGTAATGCGATCGAGTTTGCGCGCTTTCGGCTCAACGCGCGGATCGGTGGTATATACGCCGTCCACATCGGTGTAAATCTGGCATTCCGCCGCGTCCAAAGCCGCCGCCAATGCCACGCCGGTGGTATCGGAGCCGCCGCGTCCCAGCGTGGTGATGTCGCCGTCGGGATTGATGCCTTGGAAGCCTGCCACCACCACTACTTTGCCTTGTTTTAAAGCTTCATGAATGCGGTCTTTGTCGATATTGGTGATGCGGGCTTTCATGTAGGCATTGTCGGTTTGCATGCCCGCCTGCCAGCCCGTCATAGATACCGCAGGATAGCCGCGCTTATTCAAAGCGATTGCCAAAAGCGCGATAGAGACTTGCTCGCCCGTGCTCATCAACACGTCCATCTCGCGCGGACTGGGGCGCTTGCTGATTTCATGCGCCAAAGCAATGAGACGGTTGGTTTCGCCGCTCATCGCCGATACGGTTACCACCACATCATGCCCCGCTTTTCGCACACGAATAATGCGCTCCGCCACATTTTCGATACGCTCGATCGAGCCCATCGAAGTGCCGCCATATTTTTGTACAATTAACGCCATTTCCTTTCTTTCCTCTTTAAAACACCGCAGACTGCTGCGGATTGCCCCAATGCCATGCGAAGGCACGGCAAATCCTCTTTATGCGCTTATTGCGGCAAAACTTCCGCCAAAGCCGCCAATGCTTTGTCCATACCGGCAATATTCTTGCCGCCGGCTTGGGCGAAATCGGGACGACCGCCGCCTTTGCCGCCGATATGCGCCGCCAATTGGCGGATAATATCGCCTGCATGCAAGCCTCTGGCAACCGCCGCTTTGCTGACGCTGATCACCAGACGCGCCGTATCGCCATCCACGCCGCCGATCACCACCGCATCCAATTGCTGCTGATCGCGTAATTGGTCGGCGCTGTCGCGCAGGGTTGCATTGTCAAAGCCGTCGCGCTGCAATGCCAAGACTTTCCATTGTCCGATGCTTTGCGCCGCCGCTTCGTTTTGCGCGCCGCCGCTGGCTAATTCGCGCTTCAATTGCTGGACTTGTTTTTCCGCCGCTTTCAATTGCTGCTGCAAATGCTCCACACGTTCCGGTAATTGCGCCGCATCGGTTTTCAGTTGTGCCGCCAATTGCTGCAAGACGGCGCTTTGCTCGCGCATCGCCGCCAATAAAGCCTCGCCCGCCACGCATTCGATGCGGCGAACTCCCGCCGATACCGCGCCTTGGCTCATCACTTTCACCAAGCCGATATCGCCGGTCTGACTTACATGCGTACCGCCGCACAGCTCAATCGAATAATCCTCGTCGCCCATGCTGACCACGCGCACCACATCGCCGTATTTCTCGCCGAACAACGCCATCGCACCTTTTTCGCGTGCCGCGTCATAAGACATTTCTTCGATGCTGACCGCCATATTCGCCATCACTTGCTTATTGATGGCTTGCTCCACCGCCTCGATTTCTTCGGCGCTTAATGCCGCCTCATGCGAAAAGTCGAAACGTGTTTTAAATTCATCGACCAAAGAGCCTTTTTGCTGCACATGGCTGCCGAGGGTATCGCGCAAAGCGCGGTGCAATAAATGCGTGGCGCTGTGATGACGCTTGATTTGGCGGCGGCGCGAACGCGAAATTCTGGCATCGACCGTATCGCCGGCAAACAATTGTCCGCTTTGCAAAGTACCGAAATGCAGGAAATTATCGCCTTGTTTTTGCGTATCGCTGACTAAAAATTCCCCGTTTGCGCTGTAAATCACGCCGGTATCGCCGACCTGACCGCCCGACTCGCCGTAAAAAGGCGTTTCCGCCAGCACAATTACCGCCTCGTCGCCGTGGTTCAGATTATCCACCGCCCGACCGTCCACAAAAATCGCGCGAATCGTGCTGCGCAGTTTTTCCTGCGTATAGCCGCGGAACATCGTTTTACCCTCAATGGCGTACTGCGTATCGGCATGGAATTTGCCCGCCGCTTTGGCTTGCTCGCGCTGACGGTTCATCGCCGCTTCATAACCCGCCATATCCAGCGTTAAATTGCGCTCGCGGGCAATATCGGCGGTCAAATCCACAGGGAAACCGAAAGTGTCATAGAGTTTGAACACGGTTTCGCCCGAAATTTCCGTGCCTTGCAAAGTCGCCAAATCTTTTTCCAAGACCTGCATGCCGCCGTCAAGGGTTTGGGCAAAACGCTGCTCTTCGCGCAAAATCGCCTCACGCACGCGCTTTTCCGCCTCGGCAATCTCGGGATAAGCCGCGCCCATTTCTTTAACCAGCGGCGCAACCAATTGATGGAAGAAAGGCTGCGTCTGCCCCAATTTATAGCCATGACGAATGGCGCGGCGCATAATGCGGCGCAGCACATAGCCGCGTCCTTCATTGCCGGGCAATACGCCGTCCGTCATTAAAAATACGGTGGCGCGGATATGGTCGGCAATCACTTTTAAAGAAGCTTGCCCCTCATTGGCGCAGCCTACCGCCTCCGCCACCGCATTAAGCAGATTCACAAACAAATCAATCTCGTAATTGGAATGCACGCCCTGCATCACCGCCGTCATGCGCTCCAAGCCCATGCCGGTATCAATCGAAGGCTTGGGCAGAGGTTTCATATTACCCGCCGCATCGCGCTCAAACTGCATGAACACAATGTTCCAAATCTCAATAAAGCGGTCGCCGTCTTCTTCGGCAGAACCCGGAGGACCGCCCCAAACCTGCGGACCGTGGTCGTAGAAAATTTCCGTACAAGGACCGCAAGGGCCGGTGTCGCCCATCGCCCAGAAATTGTCCGACTCATACTTGGCCTTGCCCGGCTTGTCACCGATGCGGATAATCCGTTCTTCCGGCAAACCGATAACATCGCGCCAAATGCCGAAAGCCTCTTCGTCTTCATGATAGACGGTCGCCAAAAGTTTCTCGGCAGGAATTTCAAATACTTTGGTCAGCAAATTCCAGGCAAAAGGAATGGCGTCGGCTTTGAAATAATCGCCGAAACTGAAATTGCCCATCATCTCAAAGAAGGTATGATGCCGCGCGGTATAGCCCACGTTTTCCAAATCATTATGTTTGCCGCCGGCGCGTACGCATTTTTGCGCGGTGGTGGCGCGTTTGTAGTCGCGGCTTTCCGCGCCGATGAAAATGTCTTTAAACGGCACCATGCCGGCATTGGTAAACAGCAAAGTAGGATCGTTGCCCGGCACGAGAGAAGCGGAATGAAGAATCTTATGCTCTTGTTCGGCAAAATAATTCAAAAAAGCGCTGCGGATTTCCGCTGTGGTCATTTTTTTCATTGTGAATGTACTAAGGTTGAAAAAAGAGAAGGAGAAATGCCGAGAATCGCCAAAGTGGCTTGGCAAGGCTCGGCATCGAATTTTTGTTTCAATACCGCCAAAAAGGGCATAGCAATATCGGGATTGGCAAGGCTGAATAGAGTCATGCAGGAACGCAACTTCAGCGCATCGGTCGCGCCGAAAATATTTTCCGCCGACAATTGGCTGTGCGTGAGCACGGCGGCGACAAGGTTTTCCAAGCGCGCCGCCAAAATAGGATTCTGCAAATACGCCTGCGCTTCTTCTAAATCGGCGATGGCATAGCTTTGCGCCATGGCGCTGCGTCCCAGTCCTTGGATTTGCGGAAACATAAACCACATCCAATGACCGGCTTTTTTTCCGGCGCGAATTTCCGCCAAAGCCTGCATATAAACCTTTTCTTGAGCTTGTAAAAAACGCTGCACATCAGCCATCTTCGTGCTCCGCACAAGATTCGGCATGTCGGATTTCTTCAAAAGAGAAACCGCGCTGCACCATAAAGCGTTGCCGCTTGGCGCGCTCGGCGCGGTCTTTTGTCGTTTGCGGATATTTTTTGGCATAGACTTGGGCAGCAAGGGCGAACCAGTCGATTTCCTCTAATGCCTCGCGCAGCATCTCGGCAGAAATGCCGCTGCGCTGCAAGCCTTGTTTGATTTTCAGTGCGCCGTTGCCGCTATTGCTTTTACTGCGCACATAGCTTTGGCAATAACGCCAATCGCTTTGCCAGCCGCGCTCCGCCAAGCCTTCAATCACGGCGACGGCGCTTTCTTCGTCCAATTCCGCCGCTTTTTTCGCCAGCAGTTCGCCTTTGCTGTGCTCGCGCCGCGATAGGGCTTGCAGGCATTGCGCTTCAAAAGCACTTGCTAAATCACTCGTTGTCAAAATCCTCTCCGCTGCCGTCGCTTTCCTCGCGCGACTCCGGCAGGCTGGCTTCGCCGCCGATGAATTTCTCACGGATTTGCGCTTCGATTTTCTGCGCCAATTGCGGATTTTCTTTCAGATACGTGCGGACTTTTTCCTTGCCCTGTCCGATTTTTTCATTATTGTAGCTATACCAAGCGCCTGATTTTTGAATGATATCGGTATCTACGCCCAATTTGATAATCTCGCCTTCGCGCGATACGCCTTCGCCGTATAAAATCTCGAATTCCGCCTGCTTAAACGGCGGCGAGACTTTGTTTTTCACGACTTTGACGCGGGTTTCGTTGCCCAAGACTTCTTCACCGTCTTTCACCGAGCCGATGCGGCGGATATCCATACGCACGGAGGCATAGAATTTCAGCGCATTGCCGCCGGTGGTGGTTTCCGGCGAACCGAACATCACGCCGATTTTCATGCGGATTTGGTTGATGAAAACGACTAAGGTATTGGCTTTTTTGATATTCGCCGTCAGTTTGCGCAGGGCTTGGCTCATCAAACGCGCCTGCAAGCCCATATGGGAATCGCCCATTTCGCCTTCGATTTCCGCTTTGGGTGTGAGGGCGGCGACCGAATCCACCACAATCACGTCAAATGCGCCGGAGCGCACCAAAGCATCGGTAATTTCCAAGGCTTGTTCGCCGTTATCGGGCTGAGTAACGTATAAATCATCGGTATTTACGCCTAATTTGCGTGCATAGACGGGGTCGAGCGCGTGTTCGGCATCAATAAATGCCGCCGAGCCGCCCGCCCGCTGCGCTTGGGCAATCACTTGCAGCATCATGGTGGTTTTGCCCGAAGATTCGGGGCCGTAGATTTCTACAATCCGCCCTTTGGGCAAACCGCCGATGCCGAGCGCAATATCCAAGCCTAAAGAACCGGTAGAGATGGCTTGAATATCGTGTTGCGCGGCTTGTTCGCCTAAGCGCATGACCGTGCCTTTGCCGAATTGTTTGTCTAATTGGGCAAGCACCGCGCCGAGGGCTTTTTTCTGTTCATCATTCATTGATTGCGTTCCTATTTTTGTAAAGCATCGAGTTGCTGTAATTTTTGCATAATCATAGCATCTTTGGGTTTGTTTTTGAGGGCGGCTTCGTATTGCCGGCGCGCCAGACGTAGATGCACGTTCGCCAGATTCAGCCGCGCATTATGATGGTTCGGCTCAATCGCCAATAAGGCTTCCAGCACCTGCTGCGCCGCCGCCCAATCGTTGCGTCCCGAATAAATGACCGCCAAGGCATTATAAGGCTGCGGCAGTTTGGGGAAATTGCTGCGCATCATGTTGAACCAGCGTTCGGCATCTTCGCTGCGTCCCAATTGCATCAGAATTAAGCCTTTGAGATAGGCTGCTTTCGCATCATCGGGCGCTGTCGCCAAACGCGCTTCCAATTGCTTGAGTGCCAAATCGGGATTGCCGTTTGCCGCCAAAGATTCCGCCGCCTGATAGCCCGACCACGGCGGCGCAGCCTGCGTGCTTGCCAACGGCGCGCTGGAAATCGTGCCTTGCGGCAGTACCATTGTTTGTGCCCTTGCCTGCGGCGCAGGATTTGCCGCAGGATTGGCAAGCGCGCCCACGCCCTGCTGCGCATCTTGCAGCAATTGCTCGCCTGTGCCGACATTGCCTTGGCTGGGCAGCAATGCCACCGGCGGTTCATCATTACTTTGCTGCGCCCATGCCGCTGCCGTTATCAAATACAGCCAAATCCCTATTTGTTTTCTCATTCCCGCCACCGTAAAGCGTATTTTTCCACCAAGCCGATTAACCAAGCCCCCAAGACGCCCAATAAAGATAAAAGCACCACTCCTGCCAAGAGCTGATCCAAGCGGAACAAAGCTCCGGCATTGAGAATATAGGTGCCGATGCCGTTTTGCGCGCCAATCATTTCCGCGGCAATCAGCATCGTGATGCCGATGGAGAAAGAAATGCGAAAGCCCGCCAAAATGCCCGGCAAGGCGCCCGGCAGCAGAATTTTGCGAATCAGCGCCCATGTGGATAAGCCGAAGGATTGTCCCATGCGGATTAAGCCTCTGTCCACACCATCGATGGCGGCATAAGTGGCGATGACGGTAGGGAAAAAGACGCCGAATAAAATAGTGGCGATTTTTGAGCCTTCGCCGGTGCCGAACCAGACGATAAACAGCGGTAAGAGCGCGATTTTCGGCACGGGAAAGAGAGCGGAAACCAAGGGCAGCAAGCCGGCGCGGGCATAAATCCACAAACCGATGACCAAGCCCACCGCCACGCCCAAAAGGCTGCCCAAGCTCCAACCCAGCAATAAACGGCGCAGACTCGCGCCCACATGCTCCTGCAAACCGCCGCTTTGCCACAGATAGTGCAATTGCTGCCACACTTCATAAGGCGAAGCCAAAGCCAGCGGATTGACCCAGTCCAAGCTGCTGCACAGCTGCCAGAGCGCAATTAAGACGATAAATACTGCCGGCGCGACCCAGCGCGGCACAAAGCGGCTGAACACCTTGGCTTTTAAAGGCACAGGCTGTAATTGTGTGATTGTATCAGCCATCGACCAACTCCCATTCCGCTGCTTCCGCCTCTTGCCGCATCGACGCCCATAAAGCCTGTTCGATTTCCAATAAATCGGCGGCATGGGCTTGTCGCTCCTGCAAAGGTTTGTCAATGCTGACAATCTCGCGAATTTTGCCGGGGCAGCGCGTCAGCACTACGATTTTATGCCCCAAGCGCACCGCCTCGTTCAGATTATGCGTAACATAGACGGCGGAAAAAGGCGCGCTATGCCATAAATTAACAAAATCATCGAGCAATAATTCTTTAGTTTGGCTGTCTAAAGCCGACAGCGGCTCGTCCATCAGCAAGACGGCGGGATTAACCGCCAAAGCGCGCGCAATCGCCACGCGCTGCTTCATGCCGCCGGATAATTGCCGCGGCCAAGCCTTGGCAAAATCGCTTAAACGCGTGCGCGCCAGCACATCGGCAATCCGCGCCTGCTTATCGGCACGGCTTAAGCCATGTCCTTCCAAGACCAAGGCGATATTGCCCGCCACCGTTCGCCAAGGCAAAAGGGCAAAATCCTGAAAAATATAGGTTAAAGGATTCAGTGTGCCGCTAGGCAGTTCGCCGCCGCACAACACTTCGCCGCGGCTCGGGCGTTCCAAGCCGCCCATCATGCGCAATAAAGTCGATTTGCCGCAGCCGGACGGCCCGATAATGCAGACGATTTCGCCGGCATTTACCTCAAGATGAATATCTTGCAAAATCGGACGCCCTTGATAGAAATGATGTAAACCGCGAATGCTTAATTGCATTACTGCGCCGCCTCGTGTGCATCGGACGTGAGAATTTTTTCGCCTTTAAGATTAGCCGGCACCGAGCCTTCCGCCTTAAACCATTCGATTTGCTTGAGCGCATCGGTGCGGTTTAATGCCGCCCCTTCGGATAGTTTCATATTATTTTGCAAAATCAACTCTCTGGCTTTTTCTAGCGGCTCATCGCTGTGCACATATTTATGCACCGCCGCAACGACTGCATCAATTTCCGCCGCCTCGCCCTGATGCTCGACCAGCACCTTATTGTAATCGGCGATGGCGCGCGCATAAGCCGTTTTAAAACCTTTGACCTGATTAGGTTTTTCCTGCACGTTCTTGGTAGAAGTAAATAAGACCGTAACTTGATAATCCGGCAAATAATCCGCCACTTTGCCGATTACCTTTGCCTCGCCCTTGTCAATCAAGCGCTGCGCAATCGCCGGCTGAATAGACCAAGCGTCCACCTGACCGGTGGAAAGCGCTGCAGTAATCGTCGGAATGCCGTTAAAAGGAATCATCTTCAGCGATTTGGCATCTGCGCCCGCCGCGGCGGCAATTTGCCCGCCCATATAGCTGAAAGAAGAGCCGGCGGTGGTAACCGCCCAACGTTTGCCTGCCAAATCCTTAGGCGATTGCAAACCCTCTTCATAAGCCTGATTGGAAGCCAAAATCACTTGACCTTCCACGGAAGGATCTTCCATCAAAGAACCGCCGAAAATCCGCACCGCATCGCCGCGCGCCGCCAAATTGAGCAAACCGCCGGTAATCGAAGTAATACCGTAATCCACATCGCCGGAAGCAATAGCCACCGCCATTTGCTGTGCGGACTGAAAGCGCACCATTTCCGCTTCCAAACCTTGCTCGGCGAAATAGCCGCGCTCTTTGGCAATGAAATTCGCCCCATGCGCAGGCAGACTGATATAGCCTACCTTAATCGCTTCCGCCCAGACTTGCACACTGAGCAAAGCCGCTGCTAATGCAAGCATTTTTCCTGTTTTCATCTCTTCCCCCTGTGAAATTAAGCAAAACGCGCATCATAACACCATCTTTCCCAAATCGTGGCGAAAAAACAGCCGCTTTCTCAAGCTCAAAGCAAATAAGAGTAAGACTGAAATTGCTAACAATTATCATCTTGAAATAATATTTTATTTCTTTACACACAGTCTCTGTTTGAAATCGATTATTTTTAGCCTTATCTTATGCTCTGCCTGCAATGGCGCAAATTGCCCTTGAGTCCGTTACGGTGGAAGGCGAGAAATCTCAAGCCAAAGAAGCCGTTTATTTCGCATAGCATTGCTTTGATTCTTGAGTTGCCGGTTGCACTTTCCTAAACAAGGACGGCCTTTGTGGGAATAGCCGTAAGCTCTGTTGTCATGAGATTTAAAGCCGCTTTCATCTAAGTAAATCAGGGTTCTGCCTTCAGCTTCAAATGCCGCTAACTGCTTAAGAAATAATATAGTCGGAGAAGTGAAAAAGTAGTACAAGGCGGCGAGCCGCAGACAGTACAAGAGCGTACGGCAAGGCGAGCCAACGCTGTAATACTTTTTCAATTCTTTGACTATATCATTTGTCTGTAATCTTTTGACTATGCCATAAGTTTTAGTGTAACTGTTTTTTTGATTCCTCGACTATGGTGTTCGTCTTACCATGAATTGGCTGTACCAATAAAAAACCGCAGCGGAAATCCGCTACGGTTGCTTTTAAAAAGCTATCAGATGAAATCGGATAACTTTTCAGGCTGCTTAGATAATGGTAATGCCGTTTTGGATATATACCAAGCTATCTTCATTGCTACCATCCCAATAAGCAGTATAGCCTGCTTTTGCGGACGCCTGACCTTTTAAAGCCGCATGATTAAAATCAGCCTGCTCAAAACCGCCATACCTTGGATTGCGTACAGAACCGCCATTATCGCCCAAATCAACAGTTGTGCCGGATACGCCGTCAATGGTCAAATAGCTATTCGTATTATGATCGGTATTTTGCATCACATCACTAATAGTCAAATTAAGTTCAAAACCTGATTTAGTCATCTGGACTTTTTCAAAATTTCTCACCTGGCTCATATTAGAGGAGCTATTACTTTTAAAAATCAGCGTATCATAGCCCGTTCCACCATTAATATCGATTCTATTATTATTGGCAATCCAGGTGCCGATAATCAAGGTATCATCGCCTGAGCCCATATCAATCGCTATCTTACCAGATTTGATTAAACTAGTTATCGTAATATGCCCGCCAACATCCAATATATCATTGCCGGCTCCCATATCGATATTTAGATCTCCTCTACCCGTTTTTGCAATATACGAACTTAAAACAATACTGTCATTGCCGTCTCCCATTTTAACATTTGTCGTCAAGCCAGTAGCTTGTTGAATAGTGGAGGCTACTAGGACATCATTTCCGCCTCCCATATCAAATATGGTATCGCCATATATACTAGCACCAATATCACCATAACCACCGCCTGCACCGACTAAAATAATATTATTATCTTTATTGCCAATTTTATTAATCTCGGAAGCTTTGGCTTCTTTGCTTCTACTCGTCATACCTCTGGCATTATTACCATAAATACTGGATACTTGATCAACAGTATAAGTGGTAGCAGTAGCAGATTTGTTTGTATTTCCAGCAATATCGGTTGCTTTAACAGTAAATCTTCTGCCTTGACCGATATTATTGGTCTGCAAATCAATCTTAAATATACCCTTGTCATTGGCCTTACCGGTAAAGGTTTGGCTACCATTACTTACCTCTACTGTTGCACCCGGCTCGGTTTTGCCGGTAAAGGCATAATTTTTACCTGAGGTATTCATATTTACCTGATGAATTTCAGGATTTATGTTGTCATAAGTAGCTTCCAAAGGATCGCTAGTCGTTTGATTCGGATAATCTTTCAATCTGGCCAATACAGTTTGCTTTTTACCGGTAGCAATACTTTTTTCATTGATCAAATTAAATGATGTACCACTACCCTCTTGCCAATTTGAACCATCATCCAAACTATATTCCCATTTCTCGTTCTGAATGTTTTTAACCTCCACCTTCGGATTATTAGTAATGTTGTCTGATTTACTGCCGGTATTCTCGGCAAGCTCCAAGGTCAGTTTTTTCGGTGTGAATGGCTCAAAGGTACTCTTGTTTTCTACCGAAGTTTTAGGCAAATCGGCAGCATCGTTGCCTGCTTTGTCCTGAATGGCTTTAGCATCATTGTTTGCGCTCGGATCTTTGTACTCTACGGTCACAGGTTTACCTTTGCCTACTTTTTCAGGCAGCGTCAGGGTGACTTTGTCGCCCGATACGCTGACGTCTGTCGGGATAACCCGCTTACCGTCTACGGTGACGGTGAAGTCGCTTACTGACGGCGGGTTGCTTTCATCCAGGTCTTCATCATAGGTCAGGACGACTTTGCCGCCTGATGTTGGCACTTCTGCTGAAGAGAATGTAGGTGGCGTGATGTCTGCTTGGGTGGCTGTATCTGAGGCAGGACCACTTGTGTTGTTGCCGTCTTTGATGGTTGCTGTTGCGGTGAATTCTTTACCTTGACCATCTTTTGAGACTGGGACTTTCACATCAACTTTACCTGCTTCGATGTGTTTGTCGGTTAATGTTGTTTCTTCGCCATTGACCACCAAGGTGTTGCCTGCTTTGGCATCATCTGGCAGTTCAACGGTGACGGTGACCTTGCCATCTTGGTCAATTTCGTTTGCTGTGATCGTGTCATCGCCGTCGCCTATCGTCACACCGGTGGGTGCGCTTGGGGCTTTGACTGGTGGCGTGGTGTCTGCTTGGGTGGCTGTATCTGAGGCAGGACCACTTGTGTTGTTGCCGTCTTTGATGGTTGCTGTTGCGGTGAATTCTTTACCTTGACCATCTTTTGAGACTGGGACTTTCACATCAACTTTACCTGCTTCGATGTGTTTGTCGGTTAATGTTGTTTCTTCGCCATTGACCACCAAGGTGTTGCCTGCTTTGGCATCATCTGGCAGTTCAACGGTGACGGTGACCTTGCCATCTTGGTCAATTTCGTTTGCTGTGATCGTGTCATCGCCGTCGCCTATCGTCACACCGGTGGGTGCGCTTGGGGCTTTGACTGGTGGCGTGGTGTCTGCTTGGGTGGCTGTATCTGAGGCAGGACCACTTGTGTTGTTGCCGTCTTTGATGGTTGCTGTTGCGGTGAATTCTTTACCTTGACCATCTTTTGAGACTGGGACTTTCACATCAACTTTACCTGCTTCGATGTGTTTGTCGGTTAATGTTGTTTCTTCGCCATTGACCACCAAGGTGTTGCCTGCTTTGGCATCATCTGGCAGTTCAACGGTGACGGTGACCTTGCCATCTTGGTCAATTTCGTTTGCTGTGATCGTGTCATCGCCGTCGCCTATCGTCACACCGGTGGGTGCGCTTGGGGCTTTGACTGGTGGCGTGGTGTCTGCTTGGGTGGCTGTATCTGAGGCAGGACCACTTGTGTTGTTGCCGTCTTTGATGGTTGCTGTTGCGGTGAATTCTTTACCTTGACCATCTTTTGAGACTGGGACTTTCACATCAACTTTACCTGCTTCGATGTGTTTGTCGGTTAATGTTGTTTCTTCGCCATTGACCACCAAGGTGTTGCCTGCTTTGGCATCATCTGGCAGTTCAACGGTGACGGTGACCTTGCCATCTTGGTCAATTTCGTTTGCTGTGATCGTGTCATCGCCGTCGCCTATCGTCACACCGGTGGGTGCGCTTGGGGCTTTGACTGGTGGCGTGGTGTCTGCTTGGGTGGCTGTATCTGAGGCAGGACCACTTGTGTTGTTGCCGTCTTTGATGGTTGCTGTTGCGGTGAATTCTTTACCTTGACCATCTTTTGAGACTGGGACTTTCACATCAACTTTACCTGCTTCGATGTGTTTGTCGGTTAATGTTGTTTCTTCGCCATTGACCACCAAGGTGTTGCCTGCTTTGGCATCATCTGGCAGTTCAACGGTGACGGTGACCTTGCCATCTTGGTCAATTTCGTTTGCTGTGATCGTGTCATCGCCGTCGCCTATCGTCACACCGGTGGGTGCGCTTGGGGCTTTGACTGGTGGCGTGGTGTCTGCTTGGGTGGCTGTATCTGAGGCAGGACCACTTGTGTTGTTGCCGTCTTTGATGGTTGCTGTTGCGGTGAATTCTTTACCTTGACCATCTTTTGAGACTGGGACTTTCACATCAACTTTACCTGCTTCGATGTGTTTGTCGGTTAATGTTGTTTCTTCGCCATTGACCACCAAGGTGTTGCCTGCTTTGGCATCATCTGGCAGTTCAACGGTGACGGTGACCTTGCCATCTTGGTCAATTTCGTTTGCTGTGATCGTGTCATCGCCGTCGCCTATCGTCACACCGGTGGGTGCGCTTGGGGCTTTGACTGGTGGCGTGGTGTCTGCTTGGGTGGCTGTATCTGAGGCAGGACCACTTGTGTTGTTGCCGTCTTTGATGGTTGCTGTTGCGGTGAATTCTTTACCTTGACCATCTTTTGAGACTGGGACTTTCACATCAACTTTACCTGCTTCGATGTGTTTGTCGGTTAATGTTGTTTCTTCGCCATTGACCACCAAGGTGTTGCCTGCTTTGGCATCATCTGGCAGTTCAACGGTGACGGTGACCTTGCCATCTTGGTCAATTTCGTTTGCTGTGATCGTGTCATCGCCGTCGCCTATCGTCACACCGGTGGGTGCGCTTGGGGCTTTGACTGGTGGCGTGGTGTCTGCTTGGGTGGCTGTATCTGAGGCAGGACCACTTGTGTTGTTGCCGTCTTTGATGGTTGCTGTTGCGGTGAATTCTTTACCTTGACCATCTTTTGAGACTGGGACTTTCACATCAACTTTACCTGCTTCGATGTGTTTGTCGGTTAATGTTGTTTCTTCGCCATTGACCACCAAGGTGTTGCCTGCTTTGGCATCATCTGGCAGTTCAACGGTGACGGTGACCTTGCCATCTTGGTCAATTTCGTTTGCTGTGATCGTGTCATCGCCGTCGCCTATCGTCACACCGGTGGGTGCGCTTGGGGCTTTGACTGGTGGCGTGGTGTCTGCTTGGGTGGCTGTATCTGAGGCAGGACCACTTGTGTTGTTGCCGTCTTTGATGGTTGCTGTTGCGGTGAATTCTTTACCTTGACCATCTTTTGAGACTGGGACTTTCACATCAACTTTACCTGCTTCGATGTGTTTGTCGGTTAATGTTGTTTCTTCGCCATTGACCACCAAGGTGTTGCCTGCTTTGGCATCATCTGGCAGTTCAACGGTGACGGTGACCTTGCCATCTTGGTCAATTTCGTTTGCTGTGATCGTGTCATCGCCGTCGCCTATCGTCACACCGGTGGGTGCGCTTGGGGCTTTGACTGGTGGCGTGGTGTCTGCTTGGGTGGCTGTATCTGAGGCAGGACCACTTGTGTTGTTGCCGTCTTTGATGGTTGCTGTTGCGGTGAATTCTTTACCTTGACCATCTTTTGAGACTGGGACTTTCACATCAACTTTACCTGCTTCGATGTGTTTGTCGGTTAATGTTGTTTCTTCGCCATTGACCACCAAGGTGTTGCCTGCTTTGGCATCATCTGGCAGTTCAACGGTGACGGTGACCTTGCCATCTTGGTCAATTTCGTTTGCTGTGATCGTGTCATCGCCGTCGCCTATCGTCACACCGGTGGGTGCGCTTGGGGCTTTGACTGGTGGCGTGGTGTCTGCTTGGGTGGCTGTATCTGAGGCAGGACCACTTGTGTTGTTGCCGTCTTTGATGGTTGCTGTTGCGGTGAATTCTTTACCTTGACCATCTTTTGAGACTGGGACTTTCACATCAACTTTACCTGCTTCGATGTGTTTGTCGGTTAATGTTGTTTCTTCGCCATTGACCACCAAGGTGTTGCCTGCTTTGGCATCATCTGGCAGTTCAACGGTGACGGTGACCTTGCCATCTTGGTCAATTTCGTTTGCTGTGATCGTGTCATCGCCGTCGCCTATCGTCACACCGGTGGGTGCGCTTGGGGCTTTGACTGGTGGCGTGGTGTCTGCTTGGGTGGCTGTATCTGAGGCAGGACCACTTGTGTTGTTGCCGTCTTTGATGGTTGCTGTTGCGGTGAATTCTTTACCTTGACCATCTTTTGAGACTGGGACTTTCACATCAACTTTACCTGCTTCGATGTGTTTGTCGGTTAATGTTGTTTCTTCGCCATTGACCACCAAGGTGTTGCCTGCTTTGGCATCATCTGGCAGTTCAACGGTGACGGTGACCTTGCCATCTTGGTCAATTTCGTTTGCTGTGATCGTGTCATCGCCGTCGCCTATCGTCACACCGGTGGGTGCGCTTGGGGCTTTGACTGGTGGCGTGGTGTCTGCTTGGGTGGCTGTATCTGAGGCAGGACCACTTGTGTTGTTGCCGTCTTTGATGGTTGCTGTTGCGGTGAATTCTTTACCTTGACCATCTTTTGAGACTGGGACTTTCACATCAACTTTACCTGCTTCGATGTGTTTGTCGGTTAATGTTGTTTCTTCGCCATTGACCACCAAGGTGTTGCCTGCTTTGGCATCATCTGGCAGTTCAACGGTGACGGTGACCTTGCCATCTTGGTCAATTTCGTTTGCTGTGATCGTGTCATCGCCGTCGCCTATCGTCACACCGGTGGGTGCGCTTGGGGCTTTGACTGGTGGCGTGGTGTCTGCTTGGGTGGCTGTATCTGAGGCAGGACCACTTGTGTTGTTGCCGTCTTTGATGGTTGCTGTTGCGGTGAATTCTTTACCTTGACCATCTTTTGAGACTGGGACTTTCACATCAACTTTACCTGCTTCGATGTGTTTGTCGGTTAATGTTGTTTCTTCGCCATTGACCACCAAGGTGTTGCCTGCTTTGGCATCATCTGGCAGTTCAACGGTGACGGTGACCTTGCCATCTTGGTCAATTTCGTTTGCTGTGATCGTGTCATCGCCGTCGCCTATCGTCACACCGGTGGGTGCGCTTGGGGCTTTGACTGGTGGCGTGGTGTCTGCTTGGGTGGCTGTATCTGAGGCAGGACCACTTGTGTTGTTGCCGTCTTTGATGGTTGCTGTTGCGGTGAATTCTTTACCTTGACCATCTTTTGAGACTGGGACTTTCACATCAACTTTACCTGCTTCGATGTGTTTGTCGGTTAATGTTGTTTCTTCGCCATTGACCACCAAGGTGTTGCCTGCTTTGGCATCATCTGGCAGTTCAACGGTGACGGTGACCTTGCCATCTTGGTCAATTTCGTTTGCTGTGATCGTGTCATCGCCGTCGCCTATCGTCACACCGGTGGGTGCGCTTGGGGCTTTGACTGGTGGCGTGGTGTCTGCTTGGGTGGCTGTATCTGAGGCAGGACCACTTGTGTTGTTGCCGTCTTTGATGGTTGCTGTTGCGGTGAATTCTTTACCTTGACCATCTTTTGAGACTGGGACTTTCACATCAACTTTTACCTGCTTCGATGTGTTTGTCGGTTAATGTTGTTTCTTCGCCATTGACCACCAAGGTGTTGCCTGCTTTGGCATCATCTGGCAGTTCAACGGTGACGGTGACCTTGCCATCTTGGTCAATTTCGTTTGCTGTGATCGTGT
>NZ_UHIA01000003.1:627500-743783 GCF_900460215.1 Suttonella indologenes | reverse complement strand
GAGACTGGGACTTTCACATCAACTTTACCTGCTTCGATGTGTTTGTCGGTTAATGTTGTTTCTTCGCCATTGACCACCAAGGTGTTGCCTGCTTTGGCATCATCTGGCAGTTCAACGGTGACGGTGACCTTGCCATCTTGGTCAATTTCGTTTGCTGTGATCGTGTCATCGCCGTCGCCTATCGTCACACCGGTGGGTGCGCTTGGGGCTTTGACTGGTGGCGTGGTGTCTGCTTGGGTGGCTGTATCTGAGGCAGGACCACTTGTGTTGTTGCCGTCTTTGATGGTTGCTGTTGCGGTGAATTCTTTACCTTGACCATCTTTTGAGACTGGGACTTTCACATCAACTTTACCTGCTTCGATGTGTTTGTCGGTTAATGTTGTTTCTTCGCCATTGACCACCAAGGTGTTGCCTGCTTTGGCATCATCTGGCAGTTCAACGGTGACGGTGACCTTGCCATCTTGGTCAATTTCGTTTGCTGTGATCGTGTCATCGCCGTCGCCTATCGTCACACCGGTGGGTGCGCTTGGGGCTTTGACTGGTGGCGTGGTGTCTGCTTGGGTGGCTGTATCTGAGGCAGGACCACTTGTGTTGTTGCCGTCTTTGATGGTTGCTGTTGCGGTGAATTCTTTACCTTGACCATCTTTTGAGACTGGGACTTTCACATCAACTTTACCTGCTTCGATGTGTTTGTCGGTTAATGTTGTTTCTTCGCCATTGACCACCAAGGTGTTGCCTGCTTTGGCATCATCTGGCAGTTCAACGGTGACGGTGACCTTGCCATCTTGGTCAATTTCGTTTGCTGTGATCGTGTCATCGCCGTCGCCTATCGTCACACCGGTGGGTGCGCTTGGGGCTTTGACTGGTGGCGTGGTGTCTGCTTGGGTGGCTGTATCTGAGGCAGGACCACTTGTGTTGTTGCCGTCTTTGATGGTTGCTGTTGCGGTGAATTCTTTACCTTGACCATCTTTTGAGACTGGGACTTTCACATCAACTTTACCTGCTTCGATGTGTTTGTCGGTTAATGTTGTTTCTTCGCCATTGACCACCAAGGTGTTGCCTGCTTTGGCATCATCTGGCAGTTCAACGGTGACGGTGACCTTGCCATCTTGGTCAATTTCGTTTGCTGTGATCGTGTCATCGCCGTCGCCTATCGTCACACCGGTGGGTGCGCTTGGGGCTTTGACTGGTGGCGTGGTGTCTGCTTGGGTGGCTGTATCTGAGGCAGGACCACTTGTGTTGTTGCCGTCTTTGATGGTTGCTGTTGCGGTGAATTCTTTACCTTGACCATCTTTTGAGACTGGGACTTTCACATCAACTTTACCTGCTTCGATGTGTTTGTCGGTTAATGTTGTTTCTTCGCCATTGACCACCAAGGTGTTGCCTGCTTTGGCATCATCTGGCAGTTCAACGGTGACGGTGACCTTGCCATCTTGGTCAATTTCGTTTGCTGTGATCGTGTCATCGCCGTCGCCTATCGTCACACCGGTGGGTGCGCTTGGGGCTTTGACTGGTGGCGTGGTGTCTGCTTGGGTGGCTGTATCTGAGGCAGGACCACTTGTGTTGTTGCCGTCTTTGATGGTTGCTGTTGCGGTGAATTCTTTACCTTGACCATCTTTTGAGACTGGGACTTTCACATCAACTTTACCTGCTTCGATGTGTTTGTCGGTTAATGTTGTTTCTTCGCCATTGACCACCAAGGTGTTGCCTGCTTTGGCATCATCTGGCAGTTCAACGGTGACGGTGACCTTGCCATCTTGGTCAATTTCGTTTGCTGTGATCGTGTCATCGCCGTCGCCTATCGTCACACCGGTGGGTGCGCTTGGGGCTTTGACTGGTGGCGTGGTGTCTGCTTGGGTGGCTGTATCTGAGGCAGGACCACTTGTGTTGTTGCCGTCTTTGATGGTTGCTGTTGCGGTGAATTCTTTACCTTGACCATCTTTTGAGACTGGGACTTTCACATCAACTTTACCTGCTTCGATGTGTTTGTCGGTTAATGTTGTTTCTTCGCCATTGACCACCAAGGTGTTGCCTGCTTTGGCATCATCTGGCAGTTCAACGGTGACGGTGACCTTGCCATCTTGGTCAATTTCGTTTGCTGTGATCGTGTCATCGCCGTCGCCTATCGTCACACCGGTGGGTGCGCTTGGGGCTTTGACTGGTGGCGTGGTGTCTGCTTGGGTGGCTGTATCTGAGGCAGGACCACTTGTGTTGTTGCCGTCTTTGATGGTTGCTGTTGCGGTGAATTCTTTACCTTGACCATCTTTTGAGACTGGGACTTTCACATCAACTTTACCTGCTTCGATGTGTTTGTCGGTTAATGTTGTTTCTTCGCCATTGACCACCAAGGTGTTGCCTGCTTTGGCATCATCTGGCAGTTCAACGGTGACGGTGACCTTGCCATCTTGGTCAATTTCGTTTGCTGTGATCGTGTCATCGCCGTCGCCTATCGTCACACCGGTGGGTGCGCTTGGGGCTTTGACTGGTGGCGTGGTGTCTGCTTGGGTGGCTGTATCTGAGGCAGGACCACTTGTGTTGTTGCCGTCTTTGATGGTTGCTGTTGCGGTGAATTCTTTACCTTGACCATCTTTTGAGACTGGGACTTTCACATCAACTTTACCTGCTTCGATGTGTTTGTCGGTTAATGTTGTTTCTTCGCCATTGACCACCAAGGTGTTGCCTGCTTTGGCATCATCTGGCAGTTCAACGGTGACGGTGACCTTGCCATCTTGGTCAATTTCGTTTGCTGTGATCGTGTCATCGCCGTCGCCTATCGTCACACCGGTGGGTGCGCTTGGGGCTTTGACTGGTGGCGTGGTGTCTGCTTGGGTGGCTGTATCTGAGGCAGGACCACTTGTGTTGTTGCCGTCTTTGATGGTTGCTGTTGCGGTGAATTCTTTACCTTGACCATCTTTTGAGACTGGGACTTTCACATCAACTTTACCTGCTTCGATGTGTTTGTCGGTTAATGTTGTTTCTTCGCCATTGACCACCAAGGTGTTGCCTGCTTTGGCATCATCTGGCAGTTCAACGGTGACGGTGACCTTGCCATCTTGGTCAATTTCGTTTGCTGTGATCGTGTCATCGCCGTCGCCTATCGTCACACCGGTGGGTGCGCTTGGGGCTTTGACTGGTGGCGTGGTGTCTGCTTGGGTGGCTGTATCTGAGGCAGGACCACTTGTGTTGTTGCCGTCTTTGATGGTTGCTGTTGCGGTGAATTCTTTACCTTGACCATCTTTTGAGACTGGGACTTTCACATCAACTTTACCTGCTTCGATGTGTTTGTCGGTTAATGTTGTTTCTTCGCCATTGACCACCAAGGTGTTGCCTGCTTTGGCATCATCTGGCAGTTCAACGGTGACGGTGACCTTGCCATCTTGGTCAATTTCGTTTGCTGTGATCGTGTCATCGCCGTCGCCTATCGTCACACCGGTGGGTGCGCTTGGGGCTTTGACTGGTGGCGTGGTGTCTGCTTGGGTGGCTGTATCTGAGGCAGGACCACTTGTGTTGTTGCCGTCTTTGATGGTTGCTGTTGCGGTGAATTCTTTACCTTGACCATCTTTTGAGACTGGGACTTTCACATCAACTTTACCTGCTTCGATGTGTTTGTCGGTTAATGTTGTTTCTTCGCCATTGACCACCAAGGTGTTGCCTGCTTTGGCATCATCTGGCAGTTCAACGGTGACGGTGACCTTGCCATCTTGGTCAATTTCGTTTGCTGTGATCGTGTCATCGCCGTCGCCTATCGTCACACCGGTGGGTGCGCTTGGGGCTTTGACTGGTGGCGTGGTGTCTGCTTGGGTGGCTGTATCTGAGGCAGGACCACTTGTGTTGTTGCCGTCTTTGATGGTTGCTGTTGCGGTGAATTCTTTACCTTGACCATCTTTTGAGACTGGGACTTTCACATCAACTTTACCTGCTTCGATGTGTTTGTCGGTTAATGTTGTTTCTTCGCCATTGACCACCAAGGTGTTGCCTGCTTTGGCATCATCTGGCAGTTCAACGGTGACGGTGACCTTGCCATCTTGGTCAATTTCGTTTGCTGTGATCGTGTCATCGCCGTCGCCTATCGTCACACCGGTGGGTGCGCTTGGGGCTTTGACTGGTGGCGTGGTGTCTGCTTGGGTGGCTGTATCTGAGGCAGGACCACTTGTGTTGTTGCCGTCTTTGATGGTTGCTGTTGCGGTGAATTCTTTACCTTGACCATCTTTTGAGACTGGGACTTTCACATCAACTTTACCTGCTTCGATGTGTTTGTCGGTTAATGTTGTTTCTTCGCCATTGACCACCAAGGTGTTGCCTGCTTTGGCATCATCTGGCAGTTCAACGGTGACGGTGACCTTGCCATCTTGGTCAATTTCGTTTGCTGTGATCGTGTCATCGCCGTCGCCTATCGTCACACCGGTGGGTGCGCTTGGGGCTTTGACTGGTGGCGTGGTGTCTGCTTGGGTGGCTGTATCTGAGGCAGGACCACTTGTGTTGTTGCCGTCTTTGATGGTTGCTGTTGCGGTGAATTCTTTACCTTGACCATCTTTTGAGACTGGGACTTTCACATCAACTTTACCTGCTTCGATGTGTTTGTCGGTTAATGTTGTTTCTTCGCCATTGACCACCAAGGTGTTGCCTGCTTTGGCATCATCTGGCAGTTCAACGGTGACGGTGACCTTGCCATCTTGGTCAATTTCGTTTGCTGTGATCGTGTCATCGCCGTCGCCTATCGTCACACCGGTGGGTGCGCTTGGGGCTTTGACTGGTGGCGTGGTGTCTGCTTGGGTGGCTGTATCTGAGGCAGGACCACTTGTGTTGTTGCCGTCTTTGATGGTTGCTGTTGCGGTGAATTCTTTACCTTGACCATCTTTTGAGACTGGGACTTTCACATCAACTTTACCTGCTTCGATGTGTTTGTCGGTTAATGTTGTTTCTTCGCCATTGACCACCAAGGTGTTGCCTGCTTTGGCATCATCTGGCAGTTCAACGGTGACGGTGACCTTGCCATCTTGGTCAATTTCGTTTGCTGTGATCGTGTCATCGCCGTCGCCTATCGTCACACCGGTGGGTGCGCTTGGGGCTTTGACTGGTGGCGTGGTGTCTGCTTGGGTGGCTGTATCTGAGGCAGGACCACTTGTGTTGTTGCCGTCTTTGATGGTTGCTGTTGCGGTGAATTCTTTACCTTGACCATCTTTTGAGACTGGGACTTTCACATCAACTTTACCTGCTTCGATGTGTTTGTCGGTTAATGTTGTTTCTTCGCCATTGACCACCAAGGTGTTGCCTGCTTTGGCATCATCTGGCAGTTCAACGGTGACGGTGACCTTGCCATCTTGGTCAATTTCGTTTGCTGTGATCGTGTCATCGCCGTCGCCTATCGTCACACCGGTGGGTGCGCTTGGGGCTTTGACTGGTGGCGTGGTGTCTGCTTGGGTGGCTGTATCTGAGGCAGGACCACTTGTGTTGTTGCCGTCTTTGATGGTTGCTGTTGCGGTGAATTCTTTACCTTGACCATCTTTTGAGACTGGGACTTTCACATCAACTTTACCTGCTTCGATGTGTTTGTCGGTTAATGTTGTTTCTTCGCCATTGACCACCAAGGTGTTGCCTGCTTTGGCATCATCTGGCAGTTCAACGGTGACGGTGACCTTGCCATCTTGGTCAATTTCGTTTGCTGTGATCGTGTCATCGCCGTCGCCTATCGTCACACCGGTGGGTGCGCTTGGGGCTTTGACTGGTGGCGTGGTGTCTGCTTGGGTGGCTGTATCTGAGGCAGGACCACTTGTGTTGTTGCCGTCTTTGATGGTTGCTGTTGCGGTGAATTCTTTACCTTGACCATCTTTTGAGACTGGGACTTTCACATCAACTTTACCTGCTTCGATGTGTTTGTCGGTTAATGTTGTTTCTTCGCCATTGACCACCAAGGTGTTGCCTGCTTTGGCATCATCTGGCAGTTCAACGGTGACGGTGACCTTGCCATCTTGGTCAATTTCGTTTGCTGTGATCGTGTCATCGCCGTCGCCTATCGTCACACCGGTGGGTGCGCTTGGGGCTTTGACTGGTGGCGTGGTGTCTGCTTGGGTGGCTGTATCTGAGGCAGGACCACTTGTGTTGTTGCCGTCTTTGATGGTTGCTGTTGCGGTGAATTCTTTACCTTGACCATCTTTTGAGACTGGGACTTTCACATCAACTTTACCTGCTTCGATGTGTTTGTCGGTTAATGTTGTTTCTTCGCCATTGACCACCAAGGTGTTGCCTGCTTTGGCATCATCTGGCAGTTCAACGGTGACGGTGACCTTGCCATCTTGGTCAATTTCGTTTGCTGTGATCGTGTCATCGCCGTCGCCTATCGTCACACCGGTGGGTGCGCTTGGGGCTTTGACTGGTGGCGTGGTGTCTGCTTGGGTGGCTGTATCTGAGGCAGGACCACTTGTGTTGTTGCCGTCTTTGATGGTTGCTGTTGCGGTGAATTCTTTACCTTGACCATCTTTTGAGACTGGGACTTTCACATCAACTTTACCTGCTTCGATGTGTTTGTCGGTTAATGTTGTTTCTTCGCCATTGACCACCAAGGTGTTGCCTGCTTTGGCATCATCTGGCAGTTCAACGGTGACGGTGACCTTGCCATCTTGGTCAATTTCGTTTGCTGTGATCGTGTCATCGCCGTCGCCTATCGTCACACCGGTGGGTGCGCTTGGGGCTTTGACTGGTGGCGTGGTGTCTGCTTGGGTGGCTGTATCTGAGGCAGGACCACTTGTGTTGTTGCCGTCTTTGATGGTTGCTGTTGCGGTGAATTCTTTACCTTGACCATCTTTTGAGACTGGGACTTTCACATCAACTTTACCTGCTTCGATGTGTTTGTCGGTTAATGTTGTTTCTTCGCCATTGACCACCAAGGTGTTGCCTGCTTTGGCATCATCTGGCAGTTCAACGGTGACGGTGACCTTGCCATCTTGGTCAATTTCGTTTGCTGTGATCGTGTCATCGCCGTCGCCTATCGTCACACCGGTGGGTGCGCTTGGGGCTTTGACTGGTGGCGTGGTGTCTGCTTGGGTGGCTGTTTCTTTGGCGCGATCAGTAGCATCATTGCTTTTCTGTCCGTCAACGGTTTGGTTGGCGGTGACTTCACTGCCGTCTTTGACTTTATCCGCAGGTATGCTAACGGTGCCTGTGTCTTTGTCTACGCTGACTGAAGGATTGTCGCCTGTCCATTTGTTGTTGTTCGGATCTTTGCTGACGGTGACGGTTTTTTCTTTACCGCTTTCATCGGTGTAGCGGATGTTGACTTCTGTCGCTTCTTTGCTCGGCGTCACGCTTACGCTGCCGTTTTCTTCGGCTTTAATTGTCGGCTCAGGTGTATTGTCCGCTACTTTAACGCTGGCAGGGTCGCTGGCGCCTGCGGCGGTGCTTTGGGTGGCGGTGACGGTTGATCCGTCTTTGATGTCTGTGCCGGCGACGGTGATGACGGGTTTTTCACCGCTTGCATCGATGCTGACTGCTGCCGGATCGCTGCTTGTCCATTCATTGGTTTTGGGGTCTTTGCTGACGGTGACGATTTTGCCTTTGCCTTTTTCATCGGTATAGGTGATGGTGCTTTTTTCGGCATCCGGGTGCAGGGTGACGATGGCTGAGCCGTCCGGTCCTGCTTTGATGTCCGGTTTGACGGTGGTGCTGCTGTCGCCGTTTTGGGCTTTGGCGGTGGTTTGTCCGGTTCCTTGTGTGTCGTTAGGCAGGGTTTGGGTGGCGGTGGCGGTGCTGCCGTCTTTGACTTCGTCGGCAGGGATGGTGATTTCGCCGGTCATCGGGTCGATGCTGACTTTGTCGTTAGGGTCATTGTCTTTCCAAGTGTCCGGTCTGCCGTCGCCATTGGTATCTTCTTTGGTGAAGGTTTTTTCTTGTTCTTTGCCGTTTTCGTCGGTGTAGTTGATGGTGGTTTGCTTGGCGGTGTCGCTGGGTTTGATGCTGACGGAGCCGTCGTTGTTGGCGATGATTTCAGGATTAGGGATTGCGTTGCCGGCAATGACGGTTTCGTCGCTGCTGACGACGCTTGTTTGTTTTTGGGTGTTAGGGTCTGTGAGTGTTACTTTTTGTTTGGCGCTGACGGTTGAGCCGTCTTGTACGCTTGACTCGGGAAGGGTGACTGCCCCTGTGATAGGGTTTGCTGTGATGTTAGGATTCGATGATGTCCATTTGTTGTTGTTCGGATCTTTGCTAACAGTCACGGTTTTCTCTGCACCGCTTTCATCGGTGTAGGTGATGGTGACTTCTGTCGGTTCTGCGATTTTGCTTGTTTTCGGCGTGATGCTGACGGAGCCGTCGCTGTTGTCAATGACCTGCGGCTCGGGGATTTGATCGCGCATGGTGACTTCATGTTTACCTTGTCCAAGTCCGGGAACCTTTTGAATGGCTGTGATTTGGCTGCCGTCTTTGGCAACGCCTGCGTTAACGGTGACGATGGGTTTGCCGTCAGCAGGGTCGGTTCCGACTGTAATGGGGTCGCTCGTATTTTGGGCCGCCCATTTTATGCCGTCCCAGTTCAGAGTGAATTTGAATGTGTCTATGCCTGCTTGCGGTTGTGCGTAGGTGCCTGAAATCTCGAGGGTCGAATCTTTTACGTTTTTGAGTGCGTCTACGGTGGCGCTGCCGTCGATGTTGGCGGTAATGCGCGGTTGAGGCGCTGCCGGTTCGTAGGCTGTTGCAGGCTGGCTAATATTGAGACCGTCTGAGGCTTTCGCTTCGATTTTGCTTTCCGCTTTGATTTTTTCGCCGGCAATGGTAATGGTTCCTGTTCTCGAATCGATTTCAACATCTGAGTTTGAAATTTCTTCGCCGTTCTCATCCACTACCGCCCAAGTATCCGGCGTGTTCGGATTATTGTCATGGTCGCCTTTGGCGGTAATAACGGTTGTTTCTTCGCCTTGGTCGTTAATATAAGTAATGCTTGTTTGTGTCGTGCTTGGATCTGTGTTTGGATCAATGCTGACTTTGCCGCTGTCTTGGTCGACGCTGATGTGCAGTGCATTCGGCGGGATTTGGTCGGTGATTTTTTCTGTCGCAGGGCTGCTGTTTTTGCCGTCAATGCTTTGCTCGGCGCTCACTGTTTCGCCGTTTGGTACGCTGTTGGGCGGCAGGGTTACTTTGCCGCTTGTCGGGTCTATCCAAGGGCTGTTAGGGTCTTGGGCATTTGGCAATGTTTTGCCGTTTTGGTCGGTTGCCGTCCAGATGGCAGGGGTAGAAGGATCGTTGTCATGATCGCTTTTAGTCGCTTTAATTTCTATTTTTTTGCCGTTGTGGTCGAGGTAGCTGATGTTGAGTGTGCCGGCATTAGCGCTAGGTATCACGCTGGCGCCGCCGTCAAATTTGTTCTCAGCATTATTGGTGCTGGGTTCGATGTCGGGGCTTGCTATTACGCTGTTGTTATTATTATTGCTGCCGCCGCCATTATTGCTGCTGCTGCCGCCGCCGGCTGCTGCGGCTATGCCGCCGATGGCGAGGGGAAGGAAGAGCCAGGCGGGGTTGAATGCGGAGTTAAATACGGCTGCGCTCAGTGCTTCGCCGCCTAGGGCTTGTCCTGCCGAGACTTGTTCGGCCAGTTGGGTGACGATGTCGAGGTTGTTCGCCGATTCCGGAATGTAGGCGTAGTATTGACCGTTTTCGTGTAGGCCGATGAGGAGGTTGTTGTTGCCGTCTTCGTAGTAGTTTTCAATGATGAGGTCGGCTTCTTGGCTGCCTTCGAAGGCGATATGCAGGTCTTTGCCGTGTCGGGTGGCGGTGAGGTTTTCAGGGGCGAAGCCTGTGCTTTCGTCTGTTAATAGGTAGTTGACGTTTTTTTGCGCTTGGATGCGTAGGGCTTCTGTGTTTTCTGTGGCGAGGCGGTGGCTGTTAAGGGTGTTGTTGCCTTGTTGGATGGATACTGTGATTGTTGCCATGTGTTTTTACCTTTTTGCTTTGTGTTTCTTGATACGTGTTTAGTGGGCGCAGCTGATGCTTGGGCTTAAGCGCGCGAGGGTGTGGGCTTGTGTTCGGGTCTGCGCAAGTTCTGTTTGGGCGGTTTGCGGGTCGATTTGTTGGAGTTGCGCGTTGTTGCCGTCGCTATGGATTTTGATGTAAACGGTTTGCCCTGCTTGGATGTTGAGGCTGCTGCCGTGTTGCTTGAGTTTGCTTAGGTAGGCTTGGTCTTTGCCTGTGGGAACAGCGGTGATTTGGTGGGCACTGGGGCATACGGGGGTGCTGATGTGTCCGCCGGCAAGTAGGGAGCTGAGGTATTGTCCGTCAATAGAGAGGTTTACGGCCGAGCCCATTTTCTCTTCCCCGCTGCGGTAGAAAACCAGCAGGCCTTGCTGTGCTTGTGCTTCTTGTACGCCGCTTTGATTGAAGTCTTGCCAGCTGATGTGATTGCCTTGATGGGCACAGGCGGCTAAAGCCAATGAGAGTAGGCCGGGTATGATGCGTTTCATATATCCTCCATTAACGTCTAATGTAACAATTTCTTAAATGCCAAAATACTCAATAAATAATAGGAACAAATATGTTACAACTATAGTCAATTCAGCTCAAATAAAGACACAGTTTTTATATGTTAGCTTGTACAATAGTAAAGCTTGATATTTTTAGGTGTGCAACTTTGTCATGAATTGACTATATTATTCTCATGAGTTAACAATGCAAAATCCGAGCCAAACTTTCTTGATGCAAAAATTAATTCTTAGTTATTTTCTAATGAAATTAGATGAATAAAGCAACAAAAAGAAATGAGGTTCAAATAATAAAAAGTAATCCACAATAATTCGGAATGAACAAACGCGCTCATAGCGTGCAGTTTCTAAGCCACTAAATTACAAAAATCTTTGTAAGTAATTTCTCATATTATTTGCTTGGATATAAGTCAAATAATTTACAAAGAGTTACAGATTCGCCTCTCTTTTTCATACCTTCTCTAACGTCTGTAACTCGCCATCTTGTGTCAGTTTTTCAATTCTTTGATTTATAGTCGGAAAAGTGAAAAAGCAGTACAAGGCGCGTAATATAGTCAATTTATGGCAAACTTGATCATTTTTCAATCGGTAGGTCGGATACTTGTATCCGATATTACTTAAAATATAAATTTGACGGATTCAAGAATCCGACCTACTTCTTTATAAATTATTAGCTTAGATATTTATACCCAATACAATTTGTTATGGCGTGTGTCAGTCCAGCATAAATGCCTAAGCTAAGGTTAAAAATATAATGTTCGTCTTTGTCATGAATTGACTATACTATTCAATTATTCGACTATAATTATTCGACTATAATTTTCACTTCTTCGACTATAATTATTCGACTATAATTTTCACTTCTTCGACTGCATTCTTACTTTTCAGGGTTAAATCTAAGCAATAAAAACCTCGCAAAATTTGCGAGGTTTTTTCTACGTATCCGCCAACTTATTTAGCGATTTCACTATCCGCTTTTTGAATAATGTCTTGAGCTTCCATTTTTACTTCCGCAGCTGCGCCTTCTGCAGCATTTGCCACCTGCTCTGCAGCGGCATCAACCGAGACGGCACCATGCTCATGAACGTGTTCGGCTGCTTTTTCCGCCGCTTCCGCGACTTTTTCAGCGCTGTCTTCAGCGGCATTTTGCGTAGGGCTGCTTAATTCCGCACCTTGATTGCGGATGTTGTCCGCTGCTTCTTGAGTCGCTTCTAATACGGCACTGGCTGCATTTTCTACGGCATGTTCCCCATTTACGGCAGCTTGGCTTGTAGCCTGTTTGACGTCTTCTGCTGCTGTTGCAGCGGCATTAGATACAGTATCTGCAGCATTCGCTGCGGCTGCTTGTGCATCTGCTTTGAGCTCTGCCGCACCTTGTTTGATATCTTCTGATGTTTGCGCAATGCTTTCACTGGCAGATTCGACAGCGTTTGCGGTCGCTTCTTTGGCATCATGCGCCACTTCTGCCATTTTCTCACCGGCAGCTTGAGTCGCTTCTTTAGTTGCTTGTGCAGCATTTGAAGTAGCTTCTTTTGCTGCTTGAGCCGCTTCTCCTGCCGCCGCTTTCGCATCTTGGGCAGCAGAGCTGACCGCCGCACCGGTTTGCTCGGCAGCATTAGCTGCTTTTTCTTTTGTATCGTCGGAACAAGCGCTCAGCAGACCGGCAGATAATAATAAGGCAATCGCTAAATTTTTTGTGTTCATGGTTGGTCTCCAAAATGTAAAGTAATGAACGTAAATCATCATAGCTTGTCGCTTGATGATGTAAAAGTCAAACACCAAATTATGAATAAGACTTCATCATTTGTTTAATGGCTTGCTTGCGGGAAATGGCGGATTTTACCGCTGTTTTGCGCGTCACTGATACGGCTTTCGCCGACTTGTTTGACTTGGTCTATGCGGATAACTTGGTAATAAGGAATAAAGGCGGTTTCCACCTGCCCGAATTCCAAGCTCAATTTTTCGGTGCGCGGATCGATAATCCTGCGGTTTTCCTCAAGAAAGGTAAAGCCTTCCAAACAGATAAAACCTGACATATCCGAAGGATAGACGTGACGAACAAATAAGTCGTAATGTTTGTCATCCGTTTTGAATTGCACGCGATAAATCACGTCTGCTTTTGAATCATACATGCCAGGCCTCTAAAAATTCCGTGATATGAGTGGCGCCGTTTTCCGACAGATGCTGCAAATAAGCGCGCAATTGGGCGATTTTTTCCTCGTATTCCGCCGGCTGCAATCTTCCGCGCAAAAGTTCAAAACGCAGGTAAACGCCGTAGGTATTGAGCACATCGGTTTCGCAGTAATCGCAGATTTTTTCTTTTTCGCCGTTTTGCCATAAGGTTTGCACTTGAGAACCGTCGGTATCGAGTTTTCCCGGCAAAGCGCAGAGTTTCGCCACATCATTTAAAGAGGCGCGCGTATTAGCTTGATAGCCGGACAGTACGTCCATCATGTCAATATGCCGCCAATGAAAACGGCTGATGTAGTTGTTGTAGCGGAATTGATTGTCTTGCTCGCCGATTTCAAAATATGCCGGCGCACTAATGCCGTGAAATAAGGCACGGTAATGCAAAACGGGCAAATCAAATCCGCTACCGTTCCAGCTCACTAATGTAGGCAATGTTTTATCAATGCCGGCAAAAAAGCGGGCAATCAGGCTTTGCTCCGTTTCGTTTTCCCGCCCCAAGCTCCATAATTTGATTTTATTGCCGCTCAACAGCAATAAAGAAATCGTCACCACTTTATGCAGATGATGGCGGTAAAACGTGCTTCCGTTTTCCGCCAAGCGCTCATTATTCATGATGGCGACAATCTCGTTTTCGCTTAAATCCTCGGGCAGCCGATGCAATAAACGATAACCGTCGCAATCAGCGACGGTTTCAATATCAAAAATTAGGACGTTATTATCTAGCATTATTTCTGCTTCCAGCCGCCGCTTTCTACCCACCAGCCGCTTTCCGCCTGCTCAATCCAGCGTTGGGCAAATACTTGGCGGATTTGATCCGCCCAACCGGGCTGATTATTGGCTTTGGCAATCGCCGCATATAGCGCTTTGCGGTCGGCATTTTCTGCGTTGACCAATTGCTGCGCTTGTCCGCGCTCGGACATCGGCACGACAGAAGCATCGCGCAAAACCACGTAGCCATTGTCTGCAAAACCGATGGCGCCTGAAGCATAGTAAGGACGGATTTTGCCAAATCGCGCGCTCATCCGCGATTTAATCGCAGAAATCTCGGCAGAATTGGCATTGAAGTCGATGTCTTGCGCATAGGCCGTGCGGCTTGACATACTCACTACCGCCACTAATGCACGCCGCATCGGTTCATCCCAATGCCTATCATTGCTTGCTTGCGGCGGTAGCGGCGCATTTTTCGCACCCTGCCAAATATCTTCAATGATTTGATCCGCCGCTTTTCCCGCGGCAGCCGCAGGGAAATAGATATTAACGGTGACACAAGCCGCTAATACCAATAGCAGCACCAGCCATGAACTTCTTTTCAGCGCAAGCATATTCGCCTCCGTTTATTCTTTTGCACGACCTAAATATTCGCCGCTGCGGGTATCGATTTTAATCACATCGCCGATGTTCAAGAACAATGGCACACGCACCACCGCACCGGTTTCAATCGTCGCCGGTTTGCCGCCACCGCCGGAAGTATCGCCGCGCAAGCCGGGATCGGTATCAATGATTTTGCGCTCGATAAAATTCGGTGCGGTTACGCTGATGATATTGCCGTTCCATAATACGACGGTGCATTCATCCTGTTCTTTCAGCCATTTTTCCACATCTTCAATCGCACTTTGCGGCGCCGGCAGTTGCTCGAAAGTTTCCGCATTCATGAAATACCAATTGTCGCCGTCTTTATACAAATATTGCATATTGGTTTCCATGACGTCCGCCGCTTCAACCGTATCGCCGGACTTAAAAGTACGCTCAATCACGCGTCCTGTTTTTAAATTACGCACTTTAGTACGCGTAAAGGCCTGTCCTTTGCCCGGTTTGACGAATTCGTTTTCAACGATGCTGTAAGGATCGCCGTCCAGCATAATTTTTAATCCGCCGCGAAAATCATTAGTTGAATAATTTGCCATAAAATTTCTCACTTATTACACATTAAAACGAAAATGTATCACATCGCCTTCATTGACGTGATAATCCTTGCCTTCCAAACGCCATTTTCCTGCTTCTTTCGCGCCTTGTTCGCCACGACAAGCAACAAAATCCTCATAAGCAATCACTTCCGCACGAATAAATCCGCGCTCGAAATCGCTGTGAATCACGCCCGCCGCTTGCGGCGCAGTCGCGTTTTTCGGCATTGTCCAAGCTCGCACTTCCTGCACGCCGGCAGTGAAATACGTTCCCAAATCCAATAACTCATAACCCGCGCGAATTACGCGGTTCAATCCCGGTTCTTCCAAACCGTATTCGCCCAATAATTCCGCCTGCTCTTCCGGCTCCAATTGGGATAATTCCGCCTCAATCGCCGCACAGACTTCTACGACCACCGCATTCGTTTGCGCTGCTTTGGTATACACCGCTTTCACATGCGGATTATCCGGTGAATTGTCCTCCGCCACATTCGCCACATACATCATGGGCTTCATCGTCAGCAAGAAAAACTCGCGCGCTGCGGCTTTTTCCTCATCGCTAAGCGGATAAGTACGCGCCAACTCGCCGTTTTCCAAATGCGGTAGCAGTTTAGCGATAATCTCTAATTTCAGCTTGGCATCCTTATCGCCGCCCTTGGCAATACGCCCTAAGCGTTGCTGCGCCTTCTCCAAAGAAGCCATATCGGCTAAAATCAGCTCGGATTCAATGACCTGAATGTCATTTAAGGGGTTAACTTCCCCCGCCACATGCACCACATCATCATTTTCAAAACAACGCACCACTTGGGCAATCGCATCCGTCTCGCGGATATTGGCTAAAAATTGGTTTCCCAAGCCCTCGCCTTTTGAGGCTCCGGCTACCAAACCGGCAATATCCACAAATTCCATGGTTGCCGGCAAAATGCGCTGCGGATTAACGATTTCCGCCAATGCTTTCAAGCGCAGATCAGGCACATGCACAATGCCCGTATTAGGCTCAATCGTACAAAAGGGATAATTTTGCGCATCAATACCTGCATTAGTTAAGGCATTAAATAAGGTCGATTTCCCCACATTCGGCAAACCGACAATGCCACAATTAAAACCCATGACTGCTCCTTCTCATTTTTCATTCATTTAAGCACGTAAAAAACATCAAGAGGTTTCATATGAAACCTAGGCATTTTCCGTGTGCAAAAAAAGCATGGCTTTTTCCAAGCTCTCTTTCTGACAAATTTCTATTGCCCGCAATGCCCGAACAATGCCCGCATCAATTTTTTCGCGCCCTTCTTTGCCGGGTGCCTTCAAAACATAATGCACCACCTGCGAACGATCGCCGGGATGATCAATGCCTAAGCGTAAGCGCAGAAATTCCCGAGAATCTAATGCCGCAATAATATCACGCAAACCGTTATGTCCGCCATGACCGCCGCCTTGCTTAAGCTTGGCAGCGCCTTCGGGCAAATCCAACTCATCATGTACCACTAAGATTTCATCGGCGCTGAGATTATAAAAATTCGCCAATGACGCCACAGATTTACCGCTTGCATTCATAAAGGTTTGCGGCATTAGTAAATGAAGCGGTTTATTCGCAAGCAAGATTTTGCAGTATTGCGCAAAGAATTTTTTTTCTTCGCGCCATTGTGCGCCTCCAGAAATACGCGCCAGCTCTTCCAATAACCAAAAACCCGCATTATGGCGGGTTTTTTGGTACTGTTCACCTGGATTTCCCAAGCCAACAATGAGCTTAATCATCTAGATTATTCAGCGTCATCCGCATCAGCAGCTTCTTCTTCAGCACTTGTGCTAGATGCGCCGCCCGCAGGACGTAAAATGCTTGCAATCACTAATTGCGACAATTCATCTTCGCTCAATTCGCCTGCAACGCGTACGCCCTCAGGGAATTTAATATCTTTTGCGGTAATCGATTCGCCGACTTCTAAATTGCCTACATCCACTTCGATGTATTCAGGCAAATGACGCGGACGGCAAACAACGTCCAAGCTGGTTAATACGCGAGACAATACGCCGCCGGCAACGACGCCGGGAATTTTTTCGTCATTGATGAAATGCAATGCCACGCTTGCATGCAATTCTTGACCGCGCACGATGCGTTGGAAATCAAAATGTTGGAACAAAGGCTTGTAAACGTGGTGCTGCACATCGCGCACTAAGATTTCTTGTTCTTCTTCGCCTTCAATTTTCAAATTAATGATTTGAGAGAAAAAGCTGTCGTGCTTAGCATTTTTTTGCAATTCATCTTGCTTGATAGCAATGCTTTTCGGATCGGCATTACCGCCATAAACAATAGCAGGAACCCAACCCTCGCGACGCAGGCGGCGGCTCGCACCTTTCCCTTCATCTGTACGCACAACAGCATGTAGCGTATAGCGATATTCTTGATTTGACATTAAATATACTCCAAGTTTAAAAAAGGGTACTTGCGACCAGTACCCTATGAAATTCGCTATTTATAGATTAATCGATAAATAGCGAAGAAATCGATTCTTCAACATGTACGCGGCGAATGCTTTCCGCCACCAATCCCGCAATAGATAATACGCGGATTTTTTTACATTCCTTCGCATCTTCGCGCAAAGGAATCGAATCTGCCACGACTAATTCATCCAAACCGGAATTATTAATATTGCTGACCGCATTGCCCGATAAAACGGCATGCGTGCAATAAGCGACTACGCTGCGTGCGCCGCGCTCTTTTAAAGCGGTTGCGCTGTTAGACAATGTGCCTGCGGTATCCACCATATCGTCAACAATAATGCAATCGCAGCCGGTAATATCGTCGCCGATAATGTTCATAATTTCCGATTCGTTCGGACGCGGACGACGTTTATCGACAATCGCCAATTTTGTGCCCACGCGTTTGGCAATCGCCCGTGCACGCACCACACCGCCGATATCGGGTGACACGACCACAGGGGATTTGAAATCCTGCGATAAAATATCGTTTAGAATAATCGGCGTTGCATAAATATTATCGACAGGGAAATCAAAGAAGCCTTGAATTTGATCGGCATGCAGGTCGAGCGTCATCACACGGTCAATCCCGACGCTGGCAATCATATTGGCAATGACTTTGGCAGAAATCGGCACGCGGGCAGAACGCGGACGACGGTCTTGGCGCGAATAACCGAAATACGGCATAACGGCTGTGATACGGTTTGCTGAAGAGCGGCGCAGTGCATCGCTTAAAATCAGCAGTTCCATGACGCTGTCGTTAGTCGGATGACAAGTCGGCTGAATGATAAAGACGTCTTTTCCGCGGACGTTTTCACGGATTTCGACTTGAATTTCGCCATCTGAAAATTTACTGACGCTGGCATTGCCTAATGGCAAACCAAGGTGCTGAACAATTTGACGAGCTAATTGTGGATTAGCATTGCCCGTAAAAACGGTCATACTGCCTCTTGACACGGCAACCACCCATTTTTGATGATGACTAGGAAATTGGCTGGGGCGGCAGGATTCGAACCTACGCATGCCAGGATCAAAACCTGGTGCCTTACCGCTTGGCGACGCCCCAATTAATCTTTTTTTGAGACTCTCGAGCAATTCGAGAGAGTGCTATTATACGAACTTTTTCCTCGGGCGCAAGTTTTTTGCAAACTTTTTTCTCTCTTTTGTCGAGGCAAGAATTTTAAACCTTAAAATACAGCCACATGATTGACTAAGATGCGCAGATAATAATCTTTTTGCCGCATGGTCAGGCGGCGATAATATTGTCCCTGCCATTGATCGACTTCGATTTGCCAGCCGTCCGCGGTAAATTTCGCTTTATCCTGCGGCGCAAACAGCCATTCGCGCAATTTTTCCACAGGAATAGGCAGTCCGAGTTCTTGGGCTAATTGCGCATGGCTGATTTCTCTTTCTCCGGAACGGTCGTGCAGACGGATGCTTTGTTTTTGATAGGTAATTTTTAATGCTTCCTGTCCTGTCGGGTCGTATAAAGAGAGTTCGTCAATCGGCGCTTTATGCAGCCAATGCAAATTAGCGCTGAATGCCTCTTCTTTGCAGCCGCGATATTCGTCGCAGCGCGGGAAACGCAGCGCTACCTTGCCGTCAGCGGCAAAATTGCCGATTTTAAAAGCGGATTGCGTGAATGTTTTTTCTTCAAACCCGCTGCTACAGCCTTGCAATACGGCAAACGCCAAGCAGCTCATCAGGCAATAATGCTTAATGTTCATCGGCTAGTCCTAAACGTTGTCCTATTTCGATTAGATGGGGATTATTGGGCTGTCCCCGCATTTCGTTTTGATACACTTCTCTTGCCAAGTCTTTTTTATCGTTTGCCGCCAGAATTTCCACATAATGTGCGGCAATTTCGTTTTTCCGATAAGCGGCATAGGCGCGCTGCGACCATTTCAAGGCTTCTTGGCTTTTGCCTTGTCGATACAAAAGCCAGGCATAGCTGTCTTGAATCGCCGGAGAATCGGGGTATTGAGCAATTGCTTTCTCTATCATGACCGCCGCTTCCTGCCGACGCTCGGTTTGCGTGAGCAAGAGGTAGCCGTAGGCATTCAAGGCATCGATATTCGCCGCATCAAGGGCTAGGATTTCCTGATAAGCGCTTTCTGCCGCCGCCGCATCGCCGCTCATGCTGAGATGCTCGGCTTGGGCATAGAGCAAATCGATTTGCCTGGGATAATCTTGCAGGGCGGCGTGTAAGACGGCTTGCGCTTGCGCAAATTTCTTCGCTTGGTCTAATTGCGTGATTTCAACCAAATACATTTCCAGCGCATAGTCCGAAAATTCCTTGCGCATTTCCGCAAAGGCTTGCTGCGCCTGCGCAATCCGTTTTTCTTCAAACAGCATTAAAGATTGCTGCTGCCTTGCCAACATATATAGACGTGAATCCGCGGGGATGCTTTGCAGCCATGTGCGTGCCGCGTCGTTTTTACCGGCGGCGATGGCAGCCTGCCCCATTTGAAAGGCGAATTGACTGTCTTCGATAATGTCGTGTTCGAGCAGATAGCGGTAGGATTTTTCCGCCATCGCATAATTTTTGCTATTGGCGTACAGCCAAGCGATGAGCTCTTGAATACGCGGTTCGCCGGGGACATTTTTATCCCAACGCCGCGCCAATTCCAGCGCATCTTCCCATTGGTAATATTCCACCAGCATATCGATTTCTGTGGATAACAAACTACTGTCTTCAGGATAGCGCTTGCGCAGATTCGCCATCATATGGCGCGCTTCTTTCAGCGCGCCGATGCTGGACAAGGCTTTCGCCTGCATAATTTCCAGCTGTCGCCACTGCTTGTCAATCATTAAGGCATGATTAAAGGCGTCTATCGCCAAATCGATTTGTCCCTGCTCGCTGGCGTGGATACCAAGGTAATAATATAAGAAGGGATTATCGGGAAAGGCTTTGCTCAAGCGCTGCAGTATCGAAACGCGGTTATTGCCATCATTCAAATAGCTCAGCAGACGGCTAATTTGGGCGATGTTCTGCGGACCGGCATCGGTTGATAAGACCGCCAACATTTCCGCATAGGCGCTTTCCACGTCGTTTTTCATCAGCAGGGCGCGCATCAATGCCAAATGCGCCTCGCTGTCTTGCGGATAGGCGGCGACCCAATGTCGGGCGATTTCCGCCGCGCGTTCTATATATAAGGCGCTGATTGCCAAATCGTAGGTGTAATTAAAGGCTTCATATTGTTTGCTTTGTTCGGCGACATCGGCAATTGAGCGGATGGCGTCTTGGTAATCGTCGGCTTGTTTAGCAAAATTTGAGGTCAGCGCGTTAAACAGCCAATGCGAAGAACTTTGCCAAGCAGGCACCTGCGGTATTTTTTCGGCATTTTGAGATGTTAGCGTATTGGCATATAATGAGCCGCTTAATAAGAGCGCGCTATACGCGGCACGTTTTAGAAAAAACAAACTGTCTCCAAATCGTTGAGCAAACGAGAAAGCATAAATCATACGCTATCATGAGCCATTTCGCATTACCAACCGCTGTTTTTGAAGCACCACATATCGCCAGTTTCGGCTTAAATCATCAAACTGCCAATATGGCGGTGCGCGAACAGCTTGCCTTTTCGCCGCAGCAGGCGGCGGAAATTCTCGCGCAAATGCGTCATGATTTTCCGCAGACGGAAATCGCTCTGCTTGCCACCTGCAATCGCACGGAATGGTATTTGTGCAGCAGCGAGCATCTGCCCAATATCGGACAATGGCTGACCAGCCAAGGCTATCTTCAGACGGAACAAGTGCAAAGCAATACCTTTTACTATCAAGACCGCCATGCGGTGCGGCATCTGTATCGCGTCGCCTGCGGCTTGGACTCTTTAATTTTAGGCGAGCCGCAAATTCTCGGACAACTCAAATCCGCCTACCGTCTCGCAAAAGCACAAGGCACCTTAGGCTCGGCGCTGGAACGTTTGTTTCAGCAAAGTTTTGCCGTTGCCAAGCAAATCCGCCACAGCACCGCCATCGGCGAAAATCCCGTTTCCGTTGCTTATGCCGGCGTCAAACTCACGCATCAATTCTTTGACGATCATCCGCAGCGCTGCGCGCTGATTATCGGCGCCGGCGAAACGGGACAATTGGTGGCACGCTATCTGCGCGATTTAAACCTCAAACGGATTATTATCGCCAATCGCAGCCTAAACAATGCCCAAACATTGGCGGAAGAAGTGGGCGGCTATGCCATCAGTTTGGCGCAAATCAGCGAGCATCTGCATGAAGCGGATATGATTTTCGGCGCGGCACAAATGGACGAACTGATACTGAATAATGCCCATCTTCAGCAATCTCTGAAAAAACGCCGTCATGCCTTTCAAGTATTGGTAGATTTGTCCCTGCCGCGCATTTTCGACAATGACATCGAGCAATTGGAAAACGCCTTTTTATACGGCATCGACGATTTAGAGCAAATTATTGATGTGAACCGCGAAAACCGCCAAAAAGCGGCACGGCAGGCGGAAGTGATGATTAATCTGCACAGCGACGACTTCATCGGCTGGCTGAATTCCAAGCCGCAGCAACTGCTTATCCGCCAAATCCGCCAGCAAGCCGATGTCTACCGCCAAGAATTGCTCGGCGAAGCCTACCGCCGCCTTGCTTTGGGCGAAGACCCCGCACTCATCATCGAACAAATGAGCTACAAACTGACCAATAAACTCCTCCATTCCCCCAGTGCGATGATTCACGCCATACCGCCCAATCACAAAGAATGGCTGGCAATCATGGCAGACACCTTTGATAAAGAAAGAAATAATCACTAATGCATCCATCTATCCGCACCCGCTTAAGCGAAATCCAAGAACGCTACGAAGAACTCAACGCCCTGCTTGCCGATGAGCAAACCGTTGCCAATCCCGATTTATTGCGCAAATACAGCCAAGAACATGCGCAAATCTCGCCCATCGTGGAAACGCTCGGCGAACTGCAAGCCCTAGAAGCCGAAAAAAACGATTTGGCAGAACTCGCCGGCGATGCGGAAATGCGCGACTATGTGCGTGAAGAAATCCCGAAAAACACCGCCGCCATCGAAGCCTGCGAACACCGTCTTGAGCGCCTCATGATTCCGCAAGACCCCTTGGACAGCGCGGACGTCTTCCTTGAAATCCGCGCCGGCACGGGCGGTGACGAAGCCGCTATCTTTGCCGGCGATTTATTCCGCATGTATTCCAAATTTGCCGAACTGCAAGGCTGGCGCGTAGAAATCCTCTCTGAAAATGCCGGCGAACACGGCGGTTATAAAGAAATCATCTGCCGCATCAGCGGCGAACGCGTCTATTCCACCTTGAAATACGAATCCGGCGCACACCGTGTGCAACGCGTTCCCGAAACCGAGTCCAGCGGACGTATTCACACCTCCGCCGCCACTGTCGCCATACTGCCGGAAAGCGAAGAAATTGCCGATATCGACATCAATCCGGCGGATCTGCGCATCGACACCTACCGCTCAAGCGGCGCCGGCGGACAGCACGTCAATAAAACCGACTCCGCCATCCGCATTACCCATATTCCCAGCGGTCTTGTGGTCGAATGCCAAGAAGAACGCTCGCAGCACAAAAACCGCGCCAAAGCCATGCGTCTGCTGCAAGCCCGCTTACTCGACGCCGAACGGCAAGCCGCCCAATCGCAGCAAGCGGCGGAGCGCAAAAACCTTGTCGGTTCGGGCGATCGTAGCGAACGCATCCGCACCTACAACTACCCGCAAAGCCGCGTAACCGATCACCGCATCAACCTCACGCTCTACAGTTTGGCGGAAATTATGGAAGGCGCCTTGCAGCAAATCACGCAGCCTCTGCAACAAGAACAAGAAACCCAAGCCCTGCTCGCCCTACAAAGCGAAACGCGCTGATGCAGCCCCTAGCATGGCGGCAAAGCAATCTGTGCCGCCTCAATACGGACAACCCTGATTATGAACTCAGCCTCCTGCTGGAACATATCACAGGCTTGAACAATGTCCAGCAACGCATCAGCAGCCGTCCGCTTAGTGCCGAAGAATTGCAGCGTTTAGAAACATACCTTCTGCGCCGCATCGCCGGCGAACCTATGGCGTACATCCTCGGCACACAAGCCTTCTACGACATCGAACTGCGCGTCAATCCGCATACCTTGATTCCGCGCCCCGACACCGAAATTCTCGTCGAAGCCGCCTTAGAAAAAATTCCTCACGACGCCGCATGGCAGATTGCCGACCTCGGCACCGGCAGCGGCGCTATCGCCATCAGCATTGCCAAACACCGCCCGCACTGCCGCCTCATTGCCGTCGATAAGAGCATCGCCGCACTGCAAACCGCTGCCGAAAACGCCCTGCTCAATAAGGTAGATAACATTCAATTTATCTGTGCAAACTGGCTGGACTGCTTTGCCGCGCAATCCTTCACAGTCATTCTCAGCAATCCGCCCTATATCGCGGCAAACGACTCACATTTGCCCGCATTGCAATATGAACCGCAAAGCGCACTTATCGCCGCCAATCAAGGACTGGCAGATTTACAGCACATCATTCAAGACGCCGAGCAAAAATTGACAACACAAGGCTATTTGATTGTAGAACACGGTTGGCAGCAAGCCGCTGCCTTACAGACATTCGCCGCCCAAAGCGGCAAATGGCAAGATATCCATAGCCGCAAAGATTACGGCGGCAATGAACGCATTACCCTAATGCAAAAATCCTAAATTATTGTTCCCATAATTGAGGGATTGAAAAAATATTAAAGCATCCGCGTAAGAAATAAGTTTATTTTCGAGATTTTCGGCTATATTTTCTCATAAGATGAGAAAAACACTTGTCCAGAAAATCGTGTATTGCTATGTTTTCCATGAGAGGAAAACATCATGAACAGTTTGCATAGAGCCCTAGCTATTCTGAATTTTATCGCCGGACAAGACAATCCTGTCTCGCCAAAAGAGATTGCTGCTCATTTATCTATCCCGCTTTCTACGGTTTATCGTCTGCTGCATATTCTTAAAACATGGGAAATGATCACTTATGCGCAGACTTACGGCACATACACCGTTGGTGCGCATAGTTTAAAAACCACAGATAAATATTACCGTCACAGCCTGCTGTTCAGGCAGCTTCGTCCTTTTATGGCAAAGTTATCCACAAACTGCAAAGAAACCGTTGCTTTGCTGGTAGGCAATTTACAAGAAACCATTTGCGTAGATATTATTGAAGCGGAGCGAACCTTGCGTTGCTCATTTGAAATAGGCAAAAGCAATACCTTATTGCGCGGCGCAAGCGGCAAAACCTTTTTGGCTTTTTGTGCAGAAGAATACCGCAATACCATTTTACACATGCCCAATATACCTCTTGATACCGATTCATCCCAACATTTGCAACAAGAACTCGCCCAAATTCGCCAACAAGGTTTTGCCTGTTCTACAGGTGAAATTGATGAAGGAGTATTCGGCGTCTCTGCACCGATTTTCTATCGCGGCGAATTATTGGCGGTACTAACCATCATGGCGCCGGCTTTCCGCGCATCGGCACAGCAATCTTTTCTAAGTGCTCAAGTCTGCAAAACCGCTGCACAAATGAGCAATTGGCTCAATGGAGAATAAACAAAGGAACAACTATGAATACTAAAGCAAAATCAATTTGGCAAGGACGATTTGACGGCGAAGGAGAAGAGCATCGCCGCTTCTATCAGGCAATATCGGCACAGACTGATGTGGATTTTTCTCTATTCGGCTTTGCCTGCGACGAAGGCGTGCGTCGCAATCAAGGGCGCATCGGTGCAGCGGCCGCACCTGATGCCATCCGCCGCCAATTGGCAAATTTTGCGCTGCATCACAATATCCGCATTACCGATAAAGGCAATGTTTCTTGCGAACAAGGTGATTTAGAAGGCGCTCAATCCGTACTTGCTCAAAAAATCACAGATACCTTGGCGTATCATTCCATGCCCATTATTTTCGGCGGCGGTCATGAAGTTGCCTTTGCCAGTTTTAAGGGTTTGTTTGACTACCTGCAAACACAGCCGCAGACAGGCAATATCGGCATTATCAATATCGATGCCCATTTTGATTTGCGCCAGTCCGATACCGCTTCTTCAGGCACGCCTTTTCTACAAGCCGCACAGATTTTGCAGCAAGCAGGAAAAAGCTTTCATTATCTATGCCTAGGTATCGCCCGACACAGCAATACCGCCGCTTTATTTCAGACCGCATCTGCAGTCAATTGCCGCTATCTTCTAGATAAAGAAATAACATTAATGAATCTAACTTTTCTAAAACAACAATTGGAGGACTTCATCAGCCCATTAGATCATCTTTATTTGAGTATAGACCTAGATGCGTTCCCTAGCAGCATCGCACCGGGTGTCAGTGCAACTGCTGCTCGCGGCATTGATTTAGCCGCCACGGAACATGTATTAGAAATTATTTGTCAAAGCGGCAAACTGCGTTTATTCGATATCGCCGAATATAGTCAAGGAATCAAAAAACAGTTACACTAAAACTTATGGCATACTCAAAAGATTACAGACAAATGATATTGAACAAGCTGGCATCAGGTCATAGCTACAGAAAGCTTGTTGAAGAATATCGACTCAGCGCAACAACTATTCAACGTTGGAAGAAAAGCATAGAACGCAAGAAGTACGAACGCAAACCGGCAAAAATCGATAATGAAGCTTTAATGGCTGACGTCCAAGCTTATCCTGATGACTATTGCTATGAACGGGCAAGACGCTTTAACTGTAGCGACAGAGCTATTGCCATAGCATTAAAACGTGTCGGCATTACTCGAAAAAAAAGACCTTAATTCATCCGAAAGCAGACAAACAACAGCGCCTATTATTTCTTAAGCAGTTAGCGGCATTTGAAGCTGAAGGCAGAACCCTGATTTACTTAGATGAAAGCGGCTTTAAATCTCATGAGAACAGAGCTTACGGCTATTCCCACAAAGGCTGTCCTTGTTTAGGAAAGTACAACTGGCAACTCAAGAATCAAAGCAATGCTATTGGGGCAATACATAAGAACAAGTTGTTTGCGGTAGGGCTTTACGATTGCAGTATTAATAGTGATGTATTTCATTGTTGGGTAGAAGAATTGCTGTTAACACAATTGCCTGAAAACAGCGTCATTATTATGGACAATGCCAGCTTTCACAAAAGACAGGATACCCAAGAGCTTATTGCAGATGCGGGACATCATATTTTATGGCTGCCGCCATACAGTCCGGATCTGAACCCAATCGAGAAAATGTGGGCTTGGCTTAAACGTAAACGCAAGGATTGGCGATTAAATTGCATCGATAAACTATTCTTTTACTTCTTGTGGATTTGTAACTCTTTTTGATTTCCTTGACTATATAATCCTCAATTCGATATCGAACATAGAACCGCAAAACTTGCCGCCTATTTAACCTATCAACTGATCACTTATTTACAAACACAGGAGAAATAGCGATGAACAGCCTTCATTTCGATAGTTTAAGTACACTTTTTATCAGCATACTATGCCTTCTTTTAGGCATTCACTTGAAAAAACGCATTCGATTTTTGCAAAAATTCTGCATCCCCTCGCCCGTCATCGGCGGCTTTCTCATCAGCATACTCATCTGGCTGCTACGTTCTGCCGACCTATTGGAAGTGAGTTTTGAAACCAGTCTACAAAGCATATTGATGGTGGCATTTTTCACCACCGTCGGCATGGAAGGCAGTTTAAAAATTTTACGCAGCGGCGATAAAACCCTGTTTATTTATCTAGGCATTTGTTGGACGGTAGCGCTATTTCAAAACAGCTTCGGCGCAGCACTTGCCGCACTTCTCGGCGAAAATCCTGTAATCGGCGTCATGGCAGGCTCCGTATCTTTAACCGGCGGGCACGGCGGTGCGGCAACATTCGGCGGTATGGCAGAAGAATTGGGTGTTGCTTCTGCCAGCGTAGCCGCTATTAGCGCCGCCACTTTCGGACTGATTGCCGGCAGTTTGCTCGGCGGACCGATGGCACATTTTTTAATCCGCAAGCATCGTATTAACCCACAAACAAATGCGGAAAAACCTGATGTCGTCAAAGAAAATCTACTTCCCCAAGTCAAGGATATTGATGTTCATGCCTTTTTAAAGATGCTGGCACTCATCTTAGGCATTATGGTCGTGGGAGGATACGCCTCCGCATGGTTTACCAAATTAACCGACTTTACGCTGCCTGCTTACGTCGGCGCAATGCTCATTGCCATTATTGTGCGCAATCTTAATGATTACTTGGGTTGGTTTACATTCCGCGAATCTTCCGTGAATTTAATTTCGGAAGTTTCTTTAGGCTTATTTTTAAGCATGGCGATGATTTCACTTAAAATCTGGCAATTGCAAAGTATTGCATTTTCATTGTTTTTCATTTTATTTTTACAAACGGCAGCCTTAAGTGTCTTTGTTGTTTTTGTCGTATTCCGCTTATTAGGCAAAAATTACGATGCCGCCGTAATGTGCGCCGGCTTAATGGGGCACGGCTTAGGCGCTACTCCAAACGGTATGGCAAATATGTCGGCAGTTTGCGAACGCTATCAAGCCAATTCCACCAAGGCATTCATGATCGTTCCGCTCAGCGGCGCCGTCTTGATTGACATTGTCGCCATCCCTTATCACACCTATCTGATTAATCTCTTTACATAAACCTTTTACCTGCACTACAGCATATTTTAAGCCTTGTAGTGCAGGACTTTTCAAGCAAAACATGTCGATATGTCCGCCTCTCACAGCAGCACGAGAACTTATTGATGCCGGATTTTCCACACGCGATGAATGCGCGGATTGCGCTCAAAGTCCTTATCGATGGTTGCGGTACTAATTTCCTTAAGCTGAAATGCCGCCAATGCCGCCTCATCTAATTTAAAACCGCGGTAATTATTAGAAAAATACAAAATCCCGTCTTTAGCCAAACGCTGCATGGCTAATTCAATCAATGCCACATGATGTTTTTGCACATCAAATAAGCGGTTTTCTTTTTTGGTATTGGAAAAGGTCGGCGGATCGCAGAAGATAAGATCGTATTGGTCCTGCCCTTTTGCCAACCATTCCATCACATCGGCTTTGACCAAGCGATGCTCGGAACCCAAAGCATTCAAATGAAAATTATCCTGCGCCCAATCCAGATATTTGCCCGACAAATCAACGCTGGTGCTGTATCGCGCACCGCCTAATGCCGCATGCACGCTGGCGGAAGCGGTATAGCAAAACAGATTCAAAAAGCGTTTGCCCTGCGCTTCTTTTGCCAGCATCAGACGCATGGGGCGGTGGTCCAAAAACAAACCCACATCCAAATAATCGCGCAAATTCACGAGAAAATTCGCCCGCCCTTCCTGCACCATCAGTCGCTGCTCGCTATCATCTAATTTTTCGTACTGCTTATTGCCCGATTGCCGCTCCCGCGTTTTTAAAACGATATTTTCCGGCGCAAAGCCGCTGGCGACAGGCAGAGCCTGCAAGACATCAAATAAACGCTGCTGCGCTTTTTCCTTGGGGATCTCTTTAGGTGCGGCATACTCCTGCACCAGCAAATGTTCGCCGTAAACATCTATCGCAAAAGCATATTCAGGCAAATCTTTATCATAAATGCGGTAAGCATTTGTCGGCACATTCGCCGCCCATTTTTTTAATTTGCCGAGATTTTTTTGCAGACGGTTGGCAAACATTTGCGCCACCTCCGACAAAGCGCTCGGTGCGTCCTCCAGTACCGCTTCTCGTATTTCTTGAGCATCTTCGGGCTGCTGCGCACGCTCATAAAGCAGAATCTTACCCTCCAAAGCACCGTTGAAAATTTGATACTGCCGCTGCGCACGCAATTTCAATCGTTTTAGCAATGCTTCATTAGAAGCGATTAAAGTCATTGTCCAATCATCGGGAAAGGTTTTGAAAGCCTGTCCGATATGCGCATACAGCGGCACCAAATCCGTAATCTCACCCAAACGTTCGCCATAAGGCGGATTGGAAACGATAAACCCTACTTCTCCATAGGCTTTTTCAAAACGAAAATGCTCCACAGCGCGCGTTTCAAAATGAATATATTTTGCCAAACCTGCCGACTCGGCATTCTTCCTTGCTGCCGCCAAGACTTGCGCATCGCTATCGAAGCCGTAAAATTTATGGGAAAAATGTTTCAGCCCTTCTTCCGCCCGCGCCTGCGCTTCGCCGAGCAGTTGCCGCCAATGACTGGGACGGTGCTGCTGCCATTGTTCAAATCCGAATTTCTGACGCTTTAAGCCCGGTGCGATATCCGCCGCCATCATCAAGGCTTCCAGCAACAAAGTACCTGCGCCGCACATAGGATCAATCAAAGTCTTTTTCGCTTGCGCCTGCTCATGCCATTTGCCGCGATACAGCATCGCCGCCGCTAAAGTCTCGCGAATGGGCGCTTTCCCCTGCCATTGACGATAACCGCGCTCATGCAATGCGCCGCCGGAAACATCCAAAGCCAGCGTTACTCTTCCACGTTGCAGATGGGCATCAATGCGAATATCAGGGTTGTCCGTATCGACATCGGGACGGCGTTTATAATATTCCCGCAACCTATCCACCACCGCATCTTTGACTTTCAGTGCGCCGAATTGCGTATTGCGAATGCCCTGCCCCGTGCCTGAAAAGCGAATCGCAAAACGCGTATCCGCCGACAAATGTTCCGTCCAATCGATTGTATAAGCCCCTGCGTATAAATCCTCGGGCGAAGCCATGTCATATTCCGTCAAGACCAACAGCACGCGGCTTGCCACTCTTGACCACAAACACAGACGATATGCCGTTAGCTCATCGCCCTCGCCCGAAACCACCGCCACACCGATTTTACTATTTTGCAAACCCAGCGTATCCGCCTCCGCTTGCAACACCTGCTCTGTCCCCTTTGCACAAGGAAGAATAATCTTATACATGCTTTTCCTAAATATAATGACATTTGCTTGAACGCAAAGCCCAGTATGATACCGCAATCTCAGGAAAAACTTTATCCTCTATGGAAAATCTCATACTCAATCCCCAAATAAAATCGAACAGCTTTTTATCTAAGAAATTTGTTCCACATAGGGAAATAAAAACTCAGTTTCATGTGAAACGCGTCAAATCTCCTCAAACAACTTTACTCCCTCTTGAGTTGTCAAACCAAGCTGTTAAAGTCGAAGAATTGAAAAAATATCACTCTATTGCCTCGCCTTGCCGCACACTAAATATGATGCTCCATACACTTTATACTGGCCGCGCTTCCGTTTTCACCCCAACTTTTCAGATTCCTCAGATATAGATAAAAATACTCGAAAAATCTCAATCCATTCTTTTTCTTGACCTAATCCTTTTCTTGCGTATAATGCGCCGCTCTTCCATCGCCCGCGATCCCCAAAGCGACGTGCTTTACTTCTGATTGTTGCCGATGATTTCGCTGCCTTGCAGCCTATGGCAACACCATCTCGTTATTTCAATATTTTTCACCCTTAGCGGCGTATGGCTTTGCCTCTTTTTCAAAGAGATATAAATGACAACTTTTTCCGATTTAGGACTTCCCGATTTCCTCGTAGCTACCCTCAGACACAGCGGCTACGAACAACCCACTCCCATCCAAGCGCAAGCGATTCCTTTGGCGCTTGCCGGCAAAGATTTGCTCTTATCCGCGCAAACCGGTTCGGGCAAAACGGCGGCATTTGTGCTGCCGCTATTGGCAAAATTATCCGAGCAGCCTTCTAAAATCAAAAAACCGCGCGCCCTTATCATCACGCCGACCCGCGAACTTGCCCAGCAAGTACAAGACAGTTTGCGCAAATACAGCCGCGGCATGGATTGGCTATTTTCCATTCCCCTGCTTGGCGGCGCGCCCTACGGCGGACAAATTCGCGCGCTGAAAAAAGGCGTTTCCGTCGTCGTCGCCACCCCCGGACGCCTACTTGATCATCTGCGCGAAGGCACTTTAGATCTCTCCAAATTGCAATACCTTGTCATTGATGAAGCCGACCGCATGTTAGACATGGGCTTTTCAGACGATATTGCCGCAATCATCGATGCCTGTCCGCCGGAAAGACAAACTATCATGAGCTCCGCCACATGGGATGGTGCGGTAGGCAAAATCGCCGCCGGCTTCACTTACCAAGCGGAAAAAATCGTGATTGCACCGCAGCATCAGCACATTGAAGAAAGCATTTATTTCAGCGACGACCAGCAGCATAAAAATGCCCTGCTTGATCGTCTTTTAAGCGGTGAAAACATCAAACAGGCGATTGTTTTTGCCGCCACCAAGAAAAGCAGCGAAGAAATTGCCGCCATGCTGCATGAACAAGGACATCGCGCGCGTTTCTTACACGGCGATTTACCGCAGCAAAAACGCAATCGCATCGTTGAAGATTTGCGTAAAGGCAAAACCGATATTCTCGTAGCAACCGATGTTGCCGCCAGAGGTATCGACATTCCGGCCATCAGCCACGTTATCAACTATGATTTGCCGCGCCAAAGCGAAGACTATGTGCACCGCATCGGACGCAGCGGACGCGCAGGACGCACAGGAACGGCAATGTCATTGGTCAGCCTCGGCGATCGCGCCGCACTGGCGCAATTGCAGCGCTATCTCAAACGAGATTTAAGCATTGAAGTATTGGAAGGATTAGAGCCGAAAAAAGTCGCGCCTATCAAAAAAGAGAAAGCGGCGGGCAAAAATGCGCGTGGCAAATTCTTTAAAGGCAAGCAGGCCAAACCCTTCAGCAAAAACAAATCTTCGGCCAAAAACGACAGCTATAAATCCTCGGCACCAAAGCGTAATGCCAAACCGGGCGTCAAATTAGGCGCGGTAAAAAGCAAACGCACGCACGCAAGCCGCTAAAAACCAATCGGAGCAATCTTCAGAAATAAGATTGCTCCGATATCACTTTATATTCGACATTTGTCTTTGCTATCACTATAAAATATTTGACAATTTCAACATTGATAAAGAACACTACAGTCATAAAGATAGCCGTTTCGTTCTTTAGCCTGCAAAATGCCCTTTAAGCTGCCAAATACCATCTTTCTGCTCTAGCCAAAATATTTCAGCAGTATTGACTTCAATATAGCCGGAAGGCTTTTCGAGAAATTCGCCGACAATTTTCCCCAACCAAGGCAGATGTCCGACAATCACCGCCGTCTCATCCTGAATTTGCGCCAATGCAGCATAAACCGCTGCAATATTGCCGTCGGGATTAAGCCCTGATAGCTTCTGCTTAGGCTCGGCATAATATCTGCCTGTTTCTTGAGCGCGGCGGGCTTCGGAGGTATATAGCGGAAAGTCGATGTCTTGGTCTTTCAGCCAATCGGCGGCGGCTTGCGCCTGCAGTCGCCCGACTTCCGTCAGCGGACGTTCTAAATCATTTGCTGCCCAAGCGGCTTGGGCGTGTCGCCAAAAAATACGTTGCATATTCTATCCTTATGCGGTTTGAGGAAGATTGGGTCGCACATGACGGACCCAATGCAGGGTTGCGGCAATCACGCTTACCGGCATTGCTACCAGATTAATCAGCGGAATCATCAGCAAAAAGGAAGCAATACCGCCAAATCCTATAATATCGCTTAAACGCCGCCGCAAAATAGGACGCTGCTGCGTAAAAAAGATACCATTATTTGCCATAGGATAATCCATATATTGCAAATAAGCGGAATAAGCAGAATACGCAAACCATAAAAACGGGGTCAGAAGATTTAAGGGCGGTACAAAACCCGTCAGCAAAATAGGAATTGCCCAAAGCAAAAAAAAGTAGGTTTTGCGAATTTCCTGTGCAATACTTTGCCAGATTTCCGCCGCTAAACTCATGCCGGAATCCGGCGCCTGCCCTGTTTCCAAAGCCTCGACTTTTGCCGCCAAAAAACCGTTAAACGGCGCGGCAATCAAATTTGCAAGCAAGGAAAACGTGTATAAAACCAACACGACAATCATCACGGCGATGACAGGCCATAGCAGCCAATGCAAGAAAGCCAACCATGAATCCGTGGGCAGAAAATGATTCATCAAGGCGGAGAAATACCGAATCAATGCCCACATGCCGGTGCCGTAGAGCAATACATTAATCAGCAGAGGCAGCCAAATATATTGGCGCAGGTCTTTATGCTTAAGCCAAGCAAAAGCTTGGCGTAGGCAATCTAGTCCTTTCATTTCATTTTGCTGTCGATAAGCGCCTGCTTGAATAAATCCAAAAGCAGATTCATATCTGCCGCGCGCGGATAATTCGGACGCGTAATAATCGCCAAAGTGCGGTGCGGCGTAGGCGCATCTAAAGGAATTTCTTTTAAATTCGGATAAGCGCTCATTTGAGACAATGCCATTTCAGGCACCAATGTCAGCCCCATATTATTCAGCGTCAATTGCACCAATGTATTTAAACTGGCATCGCGGAACATATCCTGCCCCGTATTGCGCTGGAATTTGCAGACTTCCATAATGTGATCACGCAGACAATGTCCGTCGCCCAAAAGCATCAACGGTTGCTTTTTCAATTTGGCAGGGCTGATTTTTTTCTCTTTGCTCAAAGAGTTATCTTCATGTACTAAAATGAAGAAATTCTCATCGCCAATCGTACTGACTTCCAAGCTCGAGGTATCATAAGGCAGCGCGATGACCGCCGCATCTAAACGCCCGGTTTGCACCATATTGACCAAATGCTCGCTAGTTTTTTCCACCACATTCATTTCGAATTTCGGGTAAGCCTCACGCACAATCGGCAGTAAAACAGGTAAATAGAAAGGTGCAATCGTCGGAATAAAGCCGATGCTCATGCCAAAGCCGAGATCCTTTTGTCCTGCATGGGCACGCTCGACCAATTGCTGCGCATCTAAAAAGATTTTCTCAGCTCTTTGGATCAGCTCTTCGCCGATCGGCGTAACCACGACCTGCTTATTATTGCGTTCGAAAATAGAAACCCCGAGGTTTTTCTCCATTTCCGCAATGCCTAAAGACAAGGCAGACTGAGAAATATTGCACTCTTCCGCTGCACGTTTGAAATGCTTATGTCTTGCAACAGCTAGGGCGAATTGGATTTGACGTAAAGTAATCATGATGTCAGTCCTATATATTTTGATGGTGAAAACATTCTACATTTATTTTCCTTGCTAGGAAAATAAATTTTTTGAAATTTTACTTTGCCAATCGATTATGTATAATTTAGCATGAAAAATCAATTCTTAATTTCTTTTCATTTGGAGAAAAACATGCCGATTATCAATCGTTCAATCCCTGAGTTCAAAGTACAAGCCTACCACAATGGGCAATTCAAAACCGTCACGCATGAAGACGTGAAAGGCAAATGGGCTATTTTCTGCTTCTATCCTGCTGATTTCACATTCGTTTGCCCGACCGAATTGGAAGATTTGGCAAAGCATTACGATGAATTCCAAAAATTAGGCGCTGAAGTTTATTCAGTTTCTTGCGACACGCATTTCACGCACAAAGCATGGCACGACACTTCCGATGCCATCGGTAAAATCACTTACCCGATGTTGGGCGATCCGACCGGCGTATTGGCACGCGGTTTTGACGTCATGATTGAAGAAGAAGGCGTCGCTTTCCGCGGTACTTTCTTAGTCAATCCCGAAGGTCAAATCAAAGTGGCGGAAATCCACGACAACGGCATCGGACGCAGCGCTAAAGACATGGTTCGCAAACTGAAAGCGGCGAAATACGTTGCCGAGCACGATGGCGAAGTTTGCCCGGCGGCATGGGAAGAAGGTCAAGAAACCTTAAAACCAAGCCTTGATTTAGTTGGCAAAATCTAATTGCATAGATGCAAGTTGAAAAGCCAGTAATTTTACTGGCTTTTTTTGCCTAAATAAGATTGGAAAAATCAATGATAGAACAGAATTTGTTAGACGCAGTCAAACAATACACTGCAAACCTCGATAAAGACATCACTTTCGTCTTACAAACCGGCGAACACAGCAAACGCGAAGAGCTGAAAAGCTTCTTAAACGACATCGTTTCCGTATCTGAGCGTCTACATCTTGAAGAAAGCGATTTCACCGATGCACGCAGCCCGATCAGCTTTACCCTCTTAGCAGACAAAACCCATACCGGCATCATTTTCTCCGGCATTCCCGGCGGACATGAATTTTCTTCGCTGATTCTGGCGATTCTGCAAGCCGGCGGCACAGCACTGAAACTTGATGAAAGCGTGCAAGCATTGGTGCGCAATGTGAAAGAGCCGCTGCGTTTTGAAACCTTCATTTCCCTTTCTTGCCACAACTGCCCCGAAGTCGTGCAGGCTTTGAACCAATTCGCCCTGCTCAATCCTTTGATTAGCAACGACATGATTGACGGCGGGCTGTTCCAAGAAGAAATCGAAAAACGCAATATCCAAGGCGTGCCGGCGGTATTTTTAAACGACGAAAGCTTTGCCAACGGCAAAATCGACACCGCCAAATTGATTGAAAAACTCTTGGAAAAATATCCGCATATTACGGAAGGCGCAGCAAGCACGCAAGCATTGCCGTTGCAAGACGTTACCGTCATCGGCGGTGGACCTGCCGGTGCGGCTGCTGCAATTTATGCCGCGCGCAAAGGTTTAAAAGTGACTTTAATTGCCGACCGCATCGGCGGACAAGTCAAAGACACGATGGGCATTGAAAATCTCATCGGCACCAAAGAAACCACCGGCCCGAAATTGGCTGCGCAATTACAAGAACATATCCGCGCCAATGACATCACCGTCAAAGAAAATCTTTCCGTCAAAAGCGTGGAAAAAGGCGAAAAAAGCCATGCAGTGATTTTGCAGACCGGCGAACGCATCGACACTCGCACCCTGATTATTGCCAGCGGCGCGAAATGGCGTGAATTGGGCGTGCCAGGGGAAAAAGAAAACCTTGGGCAAGGTGTGGCTTACTGTCCGCATTGCGACGGTCCTTTCTTCAAAGGCAAACATGTAGCGGTCATCGGCGGCGGCAATTCCGGCATCGAAGCGGCGATTGACCTTGCCGGTATCGTGCGCCATGTCAGCGTCTTTGAATTTGCCGACAGCCTGAAAGCGGATAAAGTTTTGGTAGATGCCGCACAAAAACGCGACAATATCGATATTTATCTCGGCGTCGCCACCCAATCGATTCAAGCCAGTGGCGGCAAAGTTACCGCGCTTGAATATCAAAAACGCGCCGACCAAAGCACGCACCGCCTTGAATTGGACGGCGTATTCGTACAAATCGGACTGGTGCCGAACACCGCCTTCTTAGGTGATACCGTCCGACTAAGCAAATTCGGCGAGATCGAAGTCAATGCCCGCGGCGAAACCAGCACTCCCGGCATTTTTGCCGCCGGCGACTGCACTACCGTGCCGTATAAGCAAATCGTGATTGCCATGGGCGAAGGAGCAAAAGCGGCATTATCCGCCTTTGATTATTTGATTCGCCAAAACTAATCGCACCTTTTAAGACAACAGCCCGAGAAATTCGGGCTGTTTTTCAGAAATATTTTTGCAAAAAAAAGAGGCTGAATGCAGCCTCTAAAATCAAGGAGTAATCCTTAATTAGGACGAAAGAGAAGCTCAACGCCCTCCCCGCTCAATTGCAAAAATTCTGCCTGCTGTTTTGCCTTTGTAATACGGCGCAAAGCAGATAAATAATCGCTCTCCAAACGCATTTGCTCAATATCACCGGCCATACGCGTGATTTGAATATTCTCATCGACTGATAAATCGCTGCCGCTACGCTCTACGGCTACGCGATATTGATTAACGCCGCTATTGCCACTAAATTCACCCTCGCCCGTCTGCAAAGTAATCGGCGCTAAAGCGGTGTTTAATGGGCGATTATCAATGCTGCCTTGGCTCAATTGCCATAATCCCCGCTCATGATTCGGACCAAGCGTACCGTTTGCCGAGCCTAGTCCCGAACTTTGGCAAGCGCTTAATAAAAAACCGACGGCGGCGACACAAGCCAACGTATAAGAATGGCGTTTCAACATCATCAAATCCTTGTATTTTGCATTCATTTGCCGCGATTATTTATCCTCTTTACCCGATTGCATTTCAGCTTCGCTAATATGCGCTGCAGGTTTTTCAATCGGCATACCGGGTTCTTTTGCAGTTGTCGCTGCTTCTTCTGCCGTCAACTCCTGTGCTGCCATTGCGGCGATTTCCGATTCATCCGGCATTGCCTCGGGCTTATCAACGACTTGCATTGCAGGTTGCAGCTGCTCAATCGGCATTCCCGGTTCAACCACTTGGTTTTTAGGCGCTAAATCCTTAAGGTCTTTTTCATTGCTCATTGTTACCTCTGCTTATTTATTGTCTTGATTTTCACGAATATGACGCTTCACTTCCGCTAAAGGGTCAACATTATCTTGGGATTTTACTGCGGTAAGTCCTGCATTTTCCGCCGCTTTTTGAGCGAAAGTTTTTTCTGCGCTTTCCGAAGCTGGTTCCGGTGCAGCGGCTTTGGCTTTATCAAGCGCTTGAGCATTTTCTTTTTCCGAAATATGCGCCGCCGGTTTTTCAATCGGCATACCCGGTTCTTTCGCCGTCGCAGCAACAGTTTGATTATCTTTTACTTCGGCGCTAACAGCCGCTTGCACCGCCTTATTTGCCGGCGCCACCGGTTTTTCCGCCACTTGAATGGGTGCCGCAGGTGCCGCAGGAACAGGTTTTTCAACCACGGTTTTTTCTGCCGTTTCGTCTTCATTGATTTGAGCTTTTGGAAGCGGGCTAATGGCGGGTTCGGTTTTGGCGACTTTATCATTTTTTGGCTGAGCCGCAGGTTTTGCCGCTTCTGCCGGACGCGGAGCAACACGCACATTGGTTTCTGTTTTTGTATCCGCTTTATGTTCGTTTTTATTTTCTGCTTTGTTTTCTATGCTTTCTTGTGCATTGCTGGGGCTAGGAATACTGGATTGACGCGCTTCGATATTGCTTAAATAAGCCAGCGTAACGGCTTTGCCTTGACGCTTGGCGCGCTCGATTTTCAAAGCCTCGCCTTCCATTAATTGCTGCGCACCTTCAGAGAGATGATCAAAAACTTCTTGATAGCTTTTGGTCAGATTATCCACTGCCGTTGCTGTTTTACTAAAATGAGTATTGATTTTTTCGCGGTAGTTTTTGTATTCGGCTTGCAATTCATCATACGGTTTTTGCAAGGGATTATCAGCAGGTTCAGCATTTTTGCGCCCAAGCAGATAAAAAATAATCGCGCCGAGCACAAAGCCGATTAAGGCGGCGATAAGCACTTCGGGGCTTAGAAAAGTATTCGCAGCTGATGTTGTTTCCATAATGTTTCTCCGTTAATGTCAATATGCCGGTTTTGGATTGTAACAGATTTTATTTTATTTCTGTAAACAGCCTTGCTGCATAGTCATTTATAAACAGTAATAGCGATTGCCTTGCGCGTCGCTTAAAAGGCTGTCGGCATAGCGGTCTTGCACGACGGCAAGAGCGATTAGGCGGTCGTTTTCGATATAGCTTTCAATAATATTTGCTGCTGCTTGTTCTTCTGCGTAGAGCGTGTCGCCGGCGGCAAGCGGACTGTTTTGTGCAGTTTCGCTCTGCAATAGTTGCAGATGGCGGCGCACGGGTGCGCGCGAGTGGGCGCGGGCAATGATTTCTTGTCCGATGTAGCAGCCTTTGGCATAGCTGAGTCCGCCGTTTTCTTCCAAGCCGAGCATTTGCGGTAGGAATTGGTCTTGGGTGGCGGGGAGGATTTGTGCGAATCGGGCGGCGATGTTATCCGCCGCCGTAAAGCCGTTGATGCCGCCGAAAGAGAGGTGATTGTTTTCTAAAGCGGCGCTGCGTTCTGTGCCGCCGACGGCGCTTGCTTCTAGCTCCGATCGCGGTATGAGTTGCACGGGGCGGTTGAGGCTGAAGAGTTTCCAGCGTTTGGCGATGCTTTCGCTGAGTGTTTCGGGTATGAGGACGAAGTAATTTTTCTCAATGCGGGCGATGCGCAGCATAGCTTGCACTTTGCCTTGCGGCGAGCAGAAGGCGGCGTTTGTCCAATGACCGTCCGCGACTGTACGGATGTCGGCGGTGAGGAGGTTTTGCAGATAGGTTTCCGCTTCAGAGCCTGCGATTTGCAGAATAGATAGAGAAGATTGTGATTTCATGAGAAAAACCATGTTTAAAATTTAGATGGATTGGCGTATTATAACAGACCCTTAATAATGTCGGACAAATCGCATGTCAGAGCATCATCATCGGTCGGACGAGCCGGCGTCAGACGAAAAAAATCTATCCGTGCAACCAAGCCAAATAGAAGAGAAGACCGCAATTGTTGAGGAAATCGGCGGTCCCGAGGGTTTGGAGCCTACTCGCTACGGCGATTGGGAGCGCAAAGGGCGTTGTATCGATTTTTAGATATATCAAAAATTTCTTGCCGATTGAAGCCCTCCTTTCAGGCAAGATAATGAAATTGGGAGAGCGGTCATCTCTTTCCATTCAGGGCAAAACACAGGGCGGCACTTAGCTGTCGTTCTGTGTGTTGAAACATAAAATGAGGCAAACATCATGAAAGTAGCAAAAGATCAGCGGCCTTTGTCGCCGCATTTGCAAGTGTATAAATGGGAAACCCATATGGCGATGTCGATTTTGCATCGCGCTACGGGGGTGGCGTCGGCGGTGGGTCTGCTGATGCTGACGTGTTGGCTCTTGGCCGCCGGCGGTGGCGAGGCTTCTTGGCGCAGCGCAAATCAGTTGTTCCGCAATCCTTTGATTGTGCTGATTATGTTTTTCTGGTCAGGGGCGCTGATTTATCATTTGTGCAATGGTATCCGTCATTTGACTTGGGATGTGGGCAAGGGCTTAGGCAAAGACGATGCACGCAAGAGCGCGAAAGTGGTGCAGATTGCCGCCGCAGTGCTGACTTTGAGCTTGTGGATTGGCATTTGGGCGCAGGGGTAGGATATGAGCAGCGTATTTCAAGCATTAAAACGCGCCAAAGGTTTGGGCTCGGGTCATAACGGCACGCATCATTTTATCGTGCAGCGCACGACGGCGGTAATTTTGATTCCTGTGGTGCTGTATTTTCTTTGCTCGATCATTAGCTTGGTGGGCGCGGAGACTTTCCACGAGGTGCTTGCCTGGTTTCGCAATCCTTTTAATAGCGGCATGGCGATTGTCTTTTTCCTCACGGGCTTTTATCACGCGGCTTTAGGTGTGCAGGTCGTGATTGAGGATTATGTGCATCAAGAGCCGGTGAAATGGTTGGCTTTAATTGCCGTGAAGGCGGTATGCGTGATTTTTGCCGCCGTGGCTGTGGTTTCCATTTTGCGTTTGGCACTGGGCTATTAAGGAGCAAGACATGACTCAGGAATATAAAATTCATCATCATAGTTATGATGTGGTGGTGGTCGGTGCCGGCGGTGCAGGTTTACGCGCGACTTTCGGCATGGCTTTGGAAGGTTTGAAAACTGCCTGCGTAACTAAAGTTTTCCCTACGCGCTCGCATACGGTTGCCGCTCAAGGCGGAGTTGCCGCCGCATTGGGCAATATGGGCGAGGATAAATGGCAGTGGCATTTTTATGACACGGTCAAAGGCTCGGATTGGCTGGGCGACCAAGATGCGATTGCCTATATGTGCCGCGAGGCGATTCCCGCGATTATTGAATTGGAGCATTACGGCGTACCGTTTTCGCGTACCAAAGACGGCAAGATTTATCAGCGTCCTTTCGGCGGTATGACGACGAATTTCGGCGAAGGTCAGGCGCAGCGCACTTGTGCCGCCGCCGACCGCACAGGACATGCCATGCTGCATACTTTGTACCAGCAGGCATTGAAGCATCATGCGGAATTCTATATCGAATATTTCGCCACCGATTTACTGATGGGCAAGGACGGTTCTTGTCACGGCGTATTGGCTTTGGATTTGCAAAGCGGCGAATTACATGTGTTTAATGCGCAAATGGTGGTTTTAGCCACCGGCGGCTATGGTCGGGCGTGGTTGTCTTGTACTTCCGCCCATACCTGCACCGGCGATGGCAATGGCATGGTATTGCGTGCAGGACTGGCATTGCAGGATATGGAATTTACCCAATTCCACCCCACCGGCATTTACGGCTCGGGCTGTTTGATGACCGAAGGTTGTCGCGGCGAGGGCGGCTATCTGACCAACGGCGAGGGCGAACGCTTTATGGAGCGCTATGCGCCGAGCGCCAAAGATTTGGCATCGCGCGATGTAGTCTCGCGTTCCATGTCGATTGAAATCCGCGAAGGACGTGGTGTCGGCAAACATAAAGACCATATCCATCTGCATTTGGAGCATTTGGGTGCGGAAGTCATCAACAAACGTTTGCCGGGTATTGCCGAAACTGCAAAAATCTTTGCCGGTGTGGACGTTACCAAAGAACCGGCACCGGTGATTCCGACCGTGCATTACAACATGGGTGGTATTCCAACCAATTATCACGGCGAAGTGGTGCAGCTTAAAGACGGCAATCCCGACAGCGTCGTGCCGGGCTTAATGGCGATTGGCGAAGCCGCCTGCGTCTCCGTGCATGGCGCGAACCGCTTAGGCTCGAATTCTCTACTCGATTTGGTTGTTTTCGGACGTGCCGCCGCACATCGCGCCAGAGCCGTGATTCAGCCGAACAGCAAGCCTGCGCCGATTCCGTCCGCAGCATTGGATAAAGCCCTGCAACGTTTCTCCGATATTCATCATGCGCGCGGCGATTTGCGCACCTCGGAAATCCGCGAAGCCATGCAGCGCACCATGCAAAACCATGCCGCGGTATTTCGCACTGCCGACAGCCTCACAGAAGGCGTGGCGAAAATGTCGGAAGTCTTCAAACAACTGCCGCAAGTGCGTATTGCTGACGAAAGCCTCAATTGGAACAGCGATTTAGTCGAAACCTTCGAACTGGCAAACCTGCTTGCCTGTGCGCAAGTCTCGATTGTGGCAGCGGAAAACCGCCACGAAAGCCGCGGTGCGCATGCACATGAAGATTATCCCGACCGCAACGACCAAGAATGGATGAAACACAGCCTCACTTGGCTAGAAGAAGACGGTAGCGTCAAAATCGACTACCGCCCCGTACATGACTATACCGGCACCGACGAAGTCGATTACGTCGTGCCGAAAAAACGCGTTTATTAGGAGTCACACATGGCTGAATTCAAACTGCCGGCAAACTCTGTCATCAAAGAAGGCAAACACTACTCCGCACCGGCGGGGGCAACTAACGTCCGCAGCTTTAAAATCTATCGCTGGGATCCGGGCAAAAACGAAAACCCACGTACCGATACCTATGATATCGACATGGACGACTGCGGACCGATGGTTTTAGATGCGCTGCTCAAAATCAAAAACGAAATCGACAGCACGCTGACCTTCCGCCGCTCCTGCCGCGAAGGCATCTGCGGCTCCTGTGCCATGAACATCGACGGTAAAAACACCTTGGCATGTATCTGCGCGACGGAAAGCGTGCCGGAAAATAAAAGCGTCAACATCTATCCGCTGCCGCATATGCACGTCGTTAAAGACCTTGTGCCGGATCTGACGCATTTCTACGCCCAGCATGCTTCCATCAAACCTTGGCTGCAAACCGAAACGCCGGCACCGGAACGCGAACGTCTGCAAAGCGAAGAACAGCGCGCCAAATTAGACGGCTTATACGAATGTATCATGTGCGCCTGCTGCTCTACCTCCTGCCCGAGCTATTGGTGGAACAGCGAAAAATACCTCGGACCTGCCATATTGCTGCAAGCCCACCGCTGGATACAGGACAGCCGCGACGAAGCCACCGCCGAACGTCTGGACTTCTTGGAAGACAGCTTCAAACTCTACCGCTGTCACACCATTATGAACTGTACTAACACCTGCCCCAAAGGATTAAACCCCGCCAAGGCAATTGCAGAAATTAAAATGAAATTAGTCGAACGGCAGACATAATAAAAGCGGCGCAAGCCGCTTTTTTTAAAAAAATAAGCAGATAAATTTGCATTATCTCTTACAAACAAACTATTTCTCATAGGCAGCAGCAGTTTTTGCGCAATTTCCAGTTCGCGCGCCTGCTGCATCAGTAAAATTTCCTTAAGTTGCAGCAATTCATTTTGATGCTGAATAATCAACTTAAGTTTTTCAATTTCTTGAGCCAAATCTTCAGCATCAAGATGATTGTCAACAGATCCTAGCCGAGTGATTGGTATAATTTATTGCAGAAGCGACCATAAATGTTTTTCTAAATCATCAATACTCTGCTTCCAGCGCCATTCGCATTTCTTCAAATGCCATTCGAAATTTTTGCTTACACCGTTAAATTTTGCAAGCCTTCTTTTGGTAAAACTCCAAAAACTTTCTATACCGTTGATGTGTCTGCTGCCATATGCAAATTCGTTTTGTCTGTGATTAACTCGCAAATGCTTGCTATAACCCACATCAACCAATCCACTAGAACCCAATCGAGAAAATGTGGGCTTGGCTTAAACGTAAACGCAAGAATTGGCGCTTAGATTGCATCGATAAACTATTCTTTTACTTCCTGTGGATTTGTAACTCTTTTTGATTTCCTTGACTATATATCAAGGCGTATGTTGTTCCCAGCCGCCACCGAGGGCGCTGTAGAGTTGGATAAGGTTCAGGGCGTAGCCGCGGCGGTTGGCGAGTTGATGTGTGCGGTATTCGGCGGCATTGAGAATGGCGCTGGGGATGGTGTCAAAGGTTTCGCGTCCGTATTTGAAGAGGCTGCGTGCTTGTGCAATTTGTGTTTCGCTGTGTTGCAGGGCTTTATTCAGGGATTGGGCTTGCTTTTCCAAGGCGGCGGCGAGGCGGTAGCTGTTTTGTGCTTCGGCAAGGGCGTTGAGCAGGGTTTGGTCGTATTCGGCGAGGGCTTGACGCAGTTGGGCTTCGGCTTTGTCCAGTTGGGCTTGCAGGCGGCCTGCGGTAAAAATCGGCAGTTGCAGATTGATGCCTAAGCCTGCACCGCTGCCGCCGAGGCTGTGTTGCAGCAGGTCGCCGTCGAGTCCGATGCGTCCCTCCGCCAGTGCGAAGTTAAGGCTGAAACGCGGGTAGAAGTCGGCTTCGGCGGAGGCGACTTGGGCGCTGCGTGCTAAGACGGCGGCTTTGCGGGCACGGATGTCGGGGCGGCGTGTGATGAGTTCGGCGGGGTAGTGTCCGCCGGGGGCGGCAGGCAGGGAGGCGAAGAGTTTGCCGCCGTCTGCGGTGATGTGCAGTTCGGTTTTACCGGCGAGGGCGGCAATGTGGGTGATGTGATTGCTGCGTTCGGCATCAAGACCGGCGATTTGCGCATTGAGGGCGGCGATTTTGGTGGCGAGGTCTTCGCGGTCGTATTGGCTGGCTTGTCCGGCGGCAAAGCGGCCTGCGGCATAGCGCGCCAGTTCTTGCAGGGCGGATTTTTGGGTTTGCAGGATGCGGCTGTGCGCTTCGATGTGGCGAGCTTCGATGTAGTGTCGGGCGATGTGTGCCGCGAGTAGGATTTGCGCGCCGTGCAGGCGTTCGGTTTCGCTGAGATAGGCATAGTAGGCGGCATCGGCGTCGCTTTGTTTTTTGCCGAAGAAGTCGGCTGTCCAGCTGCCGATAAGGGCGCTTTGTCGGCTATGGGCGGCGGGGGCGAGGCTGTCGCCGATTGGTGTCGGCAGGGCATTGGATAGAGGGTTGTCGAGATTGCCTAAGGCGATGCCTGCGCCTGCGGTGGCGCCGAGCAGGGGATTTTTGTCGCTGTCGGCAAGGGCGGCGGTAGCTTGGGCTTGTTCCATTCGTGCTTTGGCGATGGCGATGTCGGGCGCATTGGCAAGGGCATCGTCGATAAGGCGGTTGAGAACGGGGTCTTGGAAATGCCGCCACCATGTGCGGATGTCGGTTTTGCTGGGGTTGTCGGGGCTGTGTTCAAAGCTCGTCGGCAGGCTGATGCGCGTGTCTATCGGCGGTATGTCGCTGTGTTGGCAGGCGGCAAGGCTGATGATGAGGGCGAGACTGAATGATAGGCGGGTGGCGGTCATGGTTTATCCTTGTTTGTCGAGCATGGAGCGGAAGCGCAGCAGGGCGATGAGTAAAAATGCCAGTCCGATGCCGCCCATAATCAGCAGCTCTTTTTGCACCAGATGCAGGGGCGCGTTGCGAAACAGCACGGCATTGCTGAAGCTGACGTATTGGGTCATGGGCGAGGCTTGGCTGATGTTTTGCAGCCAGTCGGGCATGCTTGCCAAAGGCGTTTCGCCGCCCGAGATGATGCGCAGGACGATGTATATCGGCAACATGAGGAGGGCGAATTGCGGCATGCTGGGGGCGGCGATGGCGAGCAGAATGCCGAGGGCGGCGGCGGAAAAAAGAAAGACGACCGTACCAAGCGCAAATAGTGCCATTGATCCCGATAAGTCCACGTTTAATACGCCTTTAACGATAAATTGCACCGATGCCAAGGTCGCCAGCGCAATGACTGTACCGTTGGCGATGATTTTTGCCGCCGCAATTTCGTTGGCGCTAACGGGCATGACGAGCAGATGCTCGATGGTGCCGCGTTCGCGTTCGCGAATGACCGCTGCGCCGACCAAGAGCATGGCGAGCATGAATACGAAGGTGCTGACGTTGGCAAGAGCTAAAAACCAGCTGCTGTCGGTATTGGGGTTGAATGTGATGTTGAGATGGGGCTGCAGGGGCAGCAAATCCGTCATATCATCCTGTCCGAGTAGGACGAGGGCTTCGCGCTGTATGATGTGTTGTAAATAGCCGAAGCCGATACCGGCTTGGCTGAGCGCGGTGGCATCGGCGATAACTTGGATTTCCGGCTTGGCGCCGCGCAGCAGGTCTTTTTCCAGTTGCGGCGGCAGTACCAGTACAAAAATATAGTCGCCTTTATCCATGGCTTGCTGCGCCGCCTTCAGCGAGGGCAGATACTGCGGCGGCTGGAAATACGGCGCTTGCAGGCTGTCGGCGAGGCGACGGCTAAAGACGGAATGGTCTTCATCGACAATGGCAACGCTGGCATTACGCACTTCAATGCTGATGCCTTTGGCAATCGCAATCACTGCCACCGTGAATATCACGATAATCAAACCCATCATGACGGCATCGGAGAGCAGGCTGCGGAATTCTTTGAGGGTCAGGGTCAAGGTATTGCGGAAGCGGTGCATTTATTTCTCCTGTTTGCGCAGCAGCATAATGGCGAGGCTGAGACAGCCCAGCGCAAAGGCGAGCAAGGCGGCGTAGTTGGGGAGAAAATCGGCAAAACTCTGCCCTTTGGTAAAGGCACCCAAAGAGATGCGCTGAAAATGTGCCGCGGGGAAGACTGCCGCCATGATACGTCCGCCGCCGGTAATGGTGGAAACGGGGTAAAGCATGCCGGAGAAATTCATGGCGGGAATCATAGTCAGAATCGCTGCAGCCGCCATTGCCGCCACTTGTGAAGACAAAACACTGGATACCAGCAAACCAAAGGCGGTAACGGCAAAAATCAGCAGGTAGGCGCCCAACAGCATGGCGAAAAAGCTGCCGTGAATCGGCACGTCGAAGAGCAGTACCGCCAATAAGACCAAGATAAGAAAGCTCAATAAGCCTGCGCCGATATAGGGCAATTGCTTGCCGAGCAGAAATTGCGCCACCGAGGCGGGCGAGGTGTACAGATTGCTGATAGAGCCGATTTCTTTTTCGCGCACCACACCCAAAGTGGTCATCATCACGGGAATCAGCATCAATGCCATCATAATCACGCCGGGCGTGATGGCATAAATACTTTTGAAATCCTGATTATAGGCAAAGCGCGCCTGCACTTGCAGCGGCGGACTGAAATCGAGAGGATAGCCGCTTTGCTGCAATTTTTCCGCGCTATAGCTTTGCACAATACCCAAGACCATGCCTTTGATGTTTTCCGCCAAGAAAGGCTCGCTGCCGCTAATGAGAAAAGCGACCGGTGTCGGCGATTGCCTGAGCATGTCTTTGGCAAAACCTGAAGGAATCTCAATCACTAAAGCCGCCCTGCCGCTTTTTAGCGCCGCCTCTTTGGCGGCGGCGGAAGACAGCGGCGCCTGCTCGCAAAAATAAGGCGAGCCGCGAAAATGCGCCAATAAAGCGCGACTTTCCGCGCTTTGGTCTTGATCCCAGACGGCGAAATCAATCGCGCGCACATCAAAAGAAATCGCGGCGGCGGCAGAGACCATCATCAATACCGGCCCGAACAAGGCGAAAAACAGACGCACGGGGTCGCGCAGCAATTCCTTGCTTTCGCGTCTGGCAAAAGTCCACAGCAAAGACAGCCATGCTATAAAACCGCTTTGCGGCGCGGTATGTGCGGCGGCGATGGGCGCGCGCTGTTCGGCGTCCTGACGGTCTTCTGCCGCTACGGGCGCCTCTTCGGCAGCTTCCAAATAGCGGATAAAGGCTTCTTCCAAATTCGCCGCGTCCTGACGGCGGCATAATTCCCGCGGCGTACCCATATCCAGCACGCGTCCGCGGTGCATAAAGGAAATGCGGTCGCAGCGCGCCGCCTCGCTCATGAAATGGGTGGATACGAAGATGGTAATCCGTTCTTCGCGCGAGAGTTTGCCCAATTCTTGCCAGAACAAATCGCGCGCCGCAGGATCCACGCCCGAAGTCGGTTCGTCTAAAATCAAGACTTCGGGATGATGCAGGCAGGCGGCGGCAAGTTGCAGACGCTGGCGCAGTCCCAAAGACAAATGGCGCGGCAAGATATCCGCCACTTCCGCCAATTGATAGCGACTTAAGGCGTCTTGCACCGCTTTTCGCGCCGCGCTGCCGCGCAGGCGGTATAAAGTGGCGTGCATTTCCAGATTTTTGCGTACGCTCATTTCTTCATACAAAGAAAAGGCTTGCGACATATAGCCCACGCGCATCCGCATCTCGATACTGCCGGCTTCGATGGCTTCGCCTAAGAGTTCGGCATGACCTTCGCTGGGCTCGAGCAGCCCCGTCAGCATCTTCATCGTGGTGGATTTGCCACAGCCGTTCGAGCCTAAAAAGCCGAAAATCTCGCCTTTTTCAATCCGAAAACTGACGTTGTCCACCGCCGTGAAATCGCCGAAACGTTTGCTCAAGCCCTCCGCCTCCATTGCCGGCGGCGCATCTGCTTCGGGCTGAAAAGGCGGAATCTGCAAATCCACATCGCCACGTTTGTCTTCGGGCAAGAGATGATGATAGGCGCGCTCCAGCGGCGTAATATGGCTGATGTCCTCATCATCAGGCGGCGCCGTGCCGGCGTATTGTTCAATCACTTCCGCCGTTGGCGCATGAATCAGCAATTTGCCCTCGTCCATGGCAATTAATTGTTCGAATTGCTCCGCCTCGTCGATATAGGCGGTGGCGACCAGTACCGTCATGCGCGGATTTTCGCGACGCAAATCGGCAATCAATTGCCAGAATTGTCGCCTTGACAGCGGATCAACACCCGTCGTCGGTTCGTCTAAAATCAACAGTTCGGGGTCATGCACCAATGCGCAGCACAGGCTTAATTTCTGTTTCATGCCGCCCGAGAGCTTGCCCGCAGGACGGTCGCGAAAACGCAGTAAATCGGTGGCGCTTAACAATCGCTCAATCCGCGCCTCGCGTTCGGCGGCGGGAATGGAAAATAAGCGCGCGTGGAAATCGATATTTTCGTCAATCGAAAGCGTGGGATAGAGATTATAGCCCAAGCCCTGCGGCATAAAGGCAATCCGCCGCGACAGGGCTTGTCGCGCATGGCGGTCGGCAATATCTTGTCCGAAAACATGCAAACTGCCGCTTTGCAGAATTTTGACCCCTGCAATCAATGCCAGCAAAGTCGATTTGCCCACACCGTCCGGCCCGACCAAAGCAATGCTTTCCCCTGCCGGTAGGCTGAGGCTGAAACTCTCCAATGCCGTCGTTTTGCCGTAGCGATGCGAAACACGGCGCACATCGACGGCTAGCGGCGCAGTCATTGCGGCTTCGCCGGCAGACGCAATGCCAATTCGCTCGGCCATTCCTTATGCTCGTCTAAGCGCACATAGCCCACAGCCGTCATTCCACCCTTGAGATAATCGGCATAATCGGCGGCAATCTCGGGCGGAATCCGCACCGTTACGCGATACATCAAATGCTCGCGCTCGGCGGCGGTTTCCACATATTTCGGCGTGAATTGCGCTTGCTCGGCAATTCGGATGACCTGCGCCGGCAACACCGCCGGCAAACCGTCGGGAACAATCCGTGCCTCCGCCCCAATCGCTACCTGCCCCATCGCGCTAATCGGCAAAAATACGTCCATCGACACGTCCAGCGGATCGACCAAAGACAGCAGCACGCTGCCCGCCGCCACCACATTGCCCGCCTGCGCCACCGTATATTCCACGCGTCCGTCAATCGGCGCTTTTACCGTCAAATCCTCAATCGCGCTTTGAATCGCGCGAATCTCGGCATCGGTCTGCGCGACTGCCGCCTGCGCTTCCTGCACACCTGCCGCCGCCTCGCTGATGGCCGCCTGCGCCTCCGTTTCTCCGGCTTGCGCCTGCGATTTACCGGCAGTGGCGGCATTGACCGCCGCACGCAAAGCATCGCGCGCCTTTTCGCGCTTCGTCAGCTCCGCCGCGGAAATCAATTTCTGCTTAAACAACTGCCGCGCATTGTTCAATTCCTCTTCGGCAATCGCCAATTGCGCGCGCTGAGCCGCAATCTCGGCATCCGCCTGCGCCATACCGCCGTCGGCACGCGACTGCGCACTCTTGGCTCTTTGCTCGGCGCCTTGCGCGCGTCGTACCGCACTTTGCGCCCGTGCGCGCGCCGCTTCTGCCGCGGCTAATTTCGCCTCCGCCTCTTCGGAAGACAAACTGACCAACACATCATCTTTCGCCACCTGCTGCCCTTCCTGCACATGCAGCATTGCAATCCGCCCCGGGCGCAAAGTCGCCACGCGGTAACGCTCCAATTCCAAACGTCCGTTGGCTTTGGCAAAACCCTCTAACTGCGTATCCAACAACTGCTGATTGCGCCACCACGCAAAAGCCGCTCCGCCCGCAATCAACAACAAGAGTAATGGAAAGATTTTCTTCATTATTCACCCGCTTTCGCCACTTGATAATCGTGCAAAATATCAATCAAAGCCTGCACCTCGGCATCAGCATCGCGCTCGCGCCCGAAAAGCAAATCCAAAATCAAAGGATCCTGATAGCCCAGCAATTTTTCAAAAGCCACCTGTCGCGCCTTAGACGCCTGCGGATAATCCTGCTGCAAATAGCTTTCCATCAATAAATCCAACTCTTTCATACCTCTGCGGCACAACCATTTCAAACGTGGGTTCATCTTTACATCCTTTGCAAGCACACTGCCGGCTTATCTGTGAAAAGCATATCATAGCGCGGTCGGAAAAAGCATTCCATAGACGAGAAATATCTAGGGTCTGTGACAATCACCTTAAAGCCATAAGTATTGCAGCGAGGTAAATGTTTGTCGCAAAGGATCTGTCTGTTTTCTCCGAAGGCATGGCTATCTTCTTAAACTCCTTTAAATTACAGAAAACATTTTCTAGCAAATGACGCCATTTGTACACATGCCGGTCATAAGCACGTTGCAGTTTTCGCTTGCTCGTCGGTGGAATCACCGCTTGGCAAGCTCTTTCGTTCAGTTCCTCTAACAGCCAATCTGCATCACAAGATTTTGGTGCTCATGTCGTCTTTGGATTTACCGATGGACTGATTTGAAGTCCCCTTTTTGCACCTTGTCCGTGGCGGTGGACTTTAACAATGGTGCCGTCAATCATAGCGTATTCCATATCAGGATCTCCCCGCAGTGCTTCAAAGATTACGGCAAAGCGCTCAGCCTTTATGGCAATGGAAACGGCAAAAAAGCAATCATTTTGCCTATGACCAACAAGCGGAACAAAGCGTTTTTGTAGAAATCAGCAAAGATTTTTAGCGGCAATTTCCTTGCTAATTTGCCAGATTTTCTGTCGCTGAAGGACGATAGACACCCAAAGCGGCGGCTTGCTGCAAGCTGCGGCGCAAGGTCTGCTGCGCCGCTACCCATTCGGGGTTAATGCCCAATTTGGCGAATAATTGCACATCGCCCTGCTCGTCGGCATTATTGGCGGTCAGCAATTTGCAGCCGTAGAAAACGGAATTGGCACCCGCCATAAAGCACAGCGCTTGAGTTTGCTCGCTCATAAATTCGCGCCCTGCCGCAATGCGCACCGCACTTTTGGGCATCAGAATGCGGGCGGTGGCGATAACACGCACAAAATCAAAAGGATCGAGATCGTCTTCATGCGCCAGCGGCGTGCCTTTGACACGTACCAACTGATTAATCGGCACGCTTTCCGGCGGCTTGGGCAAATTTGCCAACGTTACCAGCATTTCCAAGCGGTCATGACTTTCTTCGCCCATACCCATAATGCCGCCCGAGCAGATTTTCATGCCGGCATTGCGTACGTTATCCAAGGTATCCAAACGTTCGTCATATGTACGGGTAGTGATGATTTTTTCGTAAAATTCGCGCGAGCTGTCTAAATTATGATTGTAATAATCCAAGCCTGCCGCCGCCAACTGCCCTGCTTTATCCGCGTCCAGCATGCCTAGCGTCATGCAGGTTTCCAAGCCTAAGGCTTTGACTTCGCGCACCACTTCCGTCAAAAAAGGCATATGCTGCGGCTTAGGGTCGCGCCATGCCGCGCCCATGCAAAAACGTTGCGCACCTTGCGCTTTGGCACGCTGCGCCGCTTGCAGGATTTCTTCTTTCGACAATAATTTCTCGCGCGCCACGCCTGTTTGATAGCGCGCGCTCTGCGGGCAATATTTGCAATCTTCAGGGCAGGCGCCTGTTTTAATCGACAATAAGGTGCTGACTTGTACTGCATTTGCCGCATGATGGGCGCGATGTATTTGCTGCGCCTGAAACATCAAATCCATAAAGGGCTGGTCATGAATTGCCCGCGCCTGTTCGAGCGTCCAAAGCGACATATAAGATTCCTTAGAAAAAACTTACTGTATAACTAAAAGATGTCGCCAAAGCAAATAAAATTTTCTTTAAGAAAATATAGTCAATTCATGACAAAGTTGCACACCTAAAAATATCAAGCTTTACTATTGTACGGGCTAACATATAAAAACTGTGTCTTTATTTGAGCTGAATTGACTATATCTAGTCATTAATGATTATGTGCGGATAAAATCAAAACTAATACGTTGTATAGTACCTTAACTTCAAAATGAGATTTAGAGATACACATTTTGTCAGGAGAAGCGCTTAGAATAATCTCATTTTGAAGTTAAGAGACTATAAAACCGGAAATTTAAATGCCGTTCATAAAATAGCATTGCAAATAGGGCATAAAAAAGCGGAAAAACATTCCGCTTCAGATAATTTCATCGATAGTTTAGGCATTCGGTATCGATATATTGAATACCTGAATTTGTATCCGATTTCAGATTAGAAACATTTCACAGGTTTATATTCAGCCGGAAAATCGCTTCCGATATCGCATTTCCAGTAAGTGAGGTTTGGCTGGGTGATAAAGCTGTTTGTCATTTCCGCATTGCGCAAGACTTTAACCACATCGCCGCTAAAAGTTAAGACAATCTGCTGTCTTTGCGTATCAAGACGCAGATTAAAGCGGCTGTCGCTATTGTGCAGATTGAGTTTTTCCGGGAAGATTTTGCTTTCTCTAATGGCGTTTTCTACTTGCGATTCCGTTTGTTTTAAGAGTGCCAAAGCCGCTTGCGCCTGTTCTTTTCCCGCTTTTTTGTCTAATAGGGGTTTAGAGAATATAAAGGCCAACAGAAGCACGATTAACACGCTAAAAGCAATGATGATTTTGCGCAAATCAAATAAAGAGAAACTGCCTAAATTCGTATTTTTATCGGATAAGACGGAATATTCCGCTAATTCTTTGCGGATGTCGTATTTATGATGTTCGGGCTTGGTACTGTGATGATTTTTGCTAACGCTTTCGTCAATGTCCATAAAGCTGTCTTTAGGACCGGAATAACCGTGTTCGAAATCATATTGCACGCGCAGTTCAGGGTCTGTAAGCGTTTCTTCGATTTTATTGATAATGGCGGCGTAATTGCCGGATTTGTCTCTTTCTTCACGAAAATGCCGAATCGCTTCGGCAACTTCGCGTAAATCTGCATCCGGACTAATATGAAGGATGTCGTAGTAATCGTTTTTTTTGGGTTGGGCCATTGTTCTTCCTTAGCAAGGCGTATGATTATGCCTGATTATCGAGCATTTGTCAGTTAATTGTTATTTCCATACTTGACTGATTAAGCGCAAAATATTGCCTCGCATAATCGCATCTATTTGCGCTTCAGTATAGTTGCGCTTAGCAAGTTCCTCGCCAATGCTCATTAATCCTTCCGGAGAGATGTATTTGCCGGAGAGTCCTTTGCCGGGCAGATAACCGGCTTCCACCGGCCACCAGTAGCCGCGATCAACATCGGCGGGAATATCGGGACGTCCGTCGTCATAGCAATAATCCAAGCCGATTGCCGTATGTTCGATGCCCACAAGCCCCGCCACATATTCAATCAACGGCAGCATAGACAGAGGATTAAGATTCTCATCGCCGACAAAACGCCCCACGCCGTTTAAGGCGATCAATCCGCCGGTTGCCGCCACCGCTCGCATAATATCGTCGCTGATATTGCGTCCGTGCGCGACCAGTGCGGCAGGGTTGGCATGGCTGTATAAGACGGGACGCTTGCCGCTTAAGCGACAAATATCGAATGCGGTTTCTTCGCTGTTATGGCTTAAATCCATCAAAATGCCGTGGGTATGAATGGCTTCCACCACTTCGCGCCCCAAGGCGGTCAAGCCCTGCGGCGTGTCGTGCGCGCCACCGGCAATGCTGTTGTTACGGTTATACGCCAAATGGATTTGCCGCACGCCCAGATGATGATAAAGCCCGACCATGTCCACGCTTTCCAAGAGCGGCAAAGCGCCTTCCAAATCAAAGGAAACCGCCAGTTTGTTTTCAGCGAAAGCGCGTTCAATGTCGGCATAGCTTTGCGCCTGAATCAGCCAATCGCTTGCCGCGATTTGGCGGCGGAAACCGGCAATGGTACGCATGATTTGCGACAAAGGATTCATGTCCATGCCGATATTGATGCTCACATAGCGCACGCCGCTGTCGTAGTGCAGGCGCAATTGGGCGAAATCGGTATCTCCGTGCAGGGGCAGGCAGCTATGGCAGTCGGCAAAATACATTTATTGCTCCTTTTGATATTTGGATAGGGTTTTAGTGGTAGAAAAGCCGTCTACATAAGACATGATTTTCACTTCGCCGCCCTTGGCTAAGACCGCTTGCGCGCCCGGAATGTCTTCCACGCGGTTATCGCCGCCTTTGACCAAAATATCCGGCATCAGTTCTTCAATCAATTGCGCAGGCGTGTCTTCTTCAAAAACGACGACCCAATCCACGCTTTGCAAGGCGGCAAGCACCGCCGCGCGACTGTGCAGATTATTGGCGGGGCGGCTTTCGCCTTTCAAGCGCCGCACCGATTCGTCGGTATTGACTGCAACAATCAAGCGGTCGCCCAAGGCCTTAGCTTCCGCCAAATAGGTAACATGTCCCGCATGCAAAATATCAAAGCAGCCGTTGGTCATGACGATTTTCTGTCCGCGTGTCCGCGCCCGCGCAATCAGACGTTTAAGACTTTCCTTATCCACCACGCCGTGCGAACGCGCCCGCGGCGGCTCTAAGGCGGCGCGCAGTTCTTCCGGACTGAGCGTGGAAGTGCCGAGTTTTCCCACCACCACGCCGGCAGCGGCATTGGCATATTCCAAAGCCTGCGGCAAAGGGGTTTTAATCGCCAATGCTGCCGCCAAAGTGGCAATCACGGTATCGCCCGCCCCCGTTACGTCATAGACTTCGCGCGCCTGCGCCGCCAAATAATGCTCTGTTTGCGCCGCCACATAGCGCATGCCTTTTTCGCTTAAGGTAAGCAATACCGCCTGAATGCCGCAGTCATCGAGCAAGCGCCGCGTATTAGCGAGCAAATGCGCCTCGTCGGCATTACCGGTCGCCAAAGCCAGTTCGCTGCGGTTCGGCGTGATGATATCGGCGCCGCGATAGCGGGCGTAATCGCTGCCTTTGGGATCGAGCAAGACCAATTTTCCCGCCTGCTTGGCTTTGGCAATCAATCGGCTGACATCCGCCAATGCACCTTTGCCGTAATCGGAAAAGACCACCACATCGGCTTCGTCCACAGCCTTTTCAAAGGGCGCAGCTAATAATTCTGCGTATCGGGCATAATCTTTCGCTTCAAAATCTAAGCGCATCAGCTGCTGATGGCGCGACAAAACGCGCAATTTGGTAATCGTATCGGCAGGGCAATTTTTCATGAGATCTGTAATGCCCTGCTGACGGATAATCGCGCGCAATTGTCCGCCCGCCTCATCATCGCCGACCAAACCGCATAAGGCGACTTTCGCGCCCAAAGCGGCTAAATTCATCGCCACGTTCGCCGCACCGCCCGCCCGCGCTTCCTGCCGACTGATATTGACCACCGGCACCGGCGCTTCCGGCGAAATTCTCTGCGTATCGCCCTGCCAATTGCGATCCAGCATCACATCGCCGATCACTAAGACGCTTGCGGCGGAAAAATCCGGTGTATTTCTTTGCTCCGACATCGCTAATCCTCTAAAAAACGCTATTCAATCCGCTAATTAAGCCCTTGAAGCAGGAAGCTGCTATACTGCCCGCCTTTGCGTCTGCCGACGCCTGACAAACTAATATAACACCCCTTATGCTCAATAAAGAAGATAAAGTCCGCTATCTGCGTCTGATTGCCTATCTCAAGCCGCTTAAAGCCATGGCGGCGCTTGCCGTCATCGGCACTTTGCTTTACGGCATGACCGAGCCGCTCATGCCTTGGGTAATGAAAGGTCTGATTGACGAAGGCTTTTCCGGAGACGGACAAAGCCATAATTACCGCGCCATTTATTATTTCGTCGCCCTGATGATCGGCGGTTTTACCCTACGCGGCATCGCCAATTACGCCTCTTCTTACGCCACCACATGGGTAGGGCAGAAAGTCGTCTATCAATTGCGTAGCGAGATGTTCGCCAAAATGCAGCATTTGCCGATGGCGTATTTTAACGAACACAGCCAAGGCAGCATGCTGTCCAAATTCACTTATGATGTAAACCAGCTGCTCTCCGCCACCACCAATTCCCTGATTCAGCTTATCCGCGACAGCATCACGATTCTCGCCCTGATTATCAGTCTCTTTGTTTTAGACTGGCAGCTGACTCTGATTCTGATGATTGCCGCGCCTTTTGTGGCATGGTTTATCGTTTTCGTTTCCAAAAAAATGCGCCGTCTCTCTCACCTTTTGCAAGAAGACATGGGCAGCATCAATCATGTGATTGACGAGGCCTTGCGCGGACGCACCATCGTGCGGATTTTTAACGGCTTTACACACGAACGCGCGCGATTCAATCAGCAAGCGCATTCCATCGAAAGCCATATACTCGCCTCAAGCCGCATCTCCGCCATGACCTCGCCGATTTTGGAAGTCATCATTATTCTGGCGCTTTCCGCCGTTATTCTGATTGCCGCCACCCAAAGCCACAGCGACGGCATGACCAACGGCAAATTCGTCGCCTTTCTCGGCTCGATGGCATTGCTCTTTCCGCCGATAAAACGCCTCGGCAAAGTCAATGAAGCCATTCAGCGCGGTCTTGCCGCAATGGAAAGCGTTTTCGAACTCCTCGATGCCGAAGAGGAAGAAATCCGCCAAACAAGCCCTAGCGGCATTCGTCTGGAACAGGGCGATATCCGCTTTGAAAATGTTTCTTTTGCCTATGGCGAGCGGCAGGTATTGAAAGATTTTTCCCTGCACATTCGGGCGGGCGAAAGCATCGCCCTAGTCGGCGAATCGGGTTCGGGCAAATCCACTCTTGCCGCGCTGCTGGCAGGCTTTTATCCGCCCGACAGCGGACGCATTTTCATCGACGGGCAAGACACCGCCGCAATCAGTCTAAAAGAACGCCGCCAAGCCATGGCATATGTTTCTCAAGAAACCATGCTCTTTGATACGACGATTGCGCAAAACATCGCCTATGCCGATGAAAAGCCCGATCAAGAGAAAATCGTCGCTGCCGCCGTCTCCGCCAATGCCGACGAATTCATTCGCCAATTGCCGCAGGGCTACGACAGTCCTGTGGGGCAATACGGCAACCGCCTCTCTGGCGGACAAAAACAGCGCATCGCCATCGCCCGCGCCCTATATAAAGACGCGCCGATTCTGATTTTAGACGAGGCAACCTCCGCGCTGGATAACCGCAGCGAGCAAAAAGTGCAGGAAGCGATAGAGCGCCTGAGCAGAAACCGCACCGCGATTATCATCGCCCATCGTCTATCCACGATTGAAAACGCCGACCGCATTGTCGTGCTAGAACGCGGTAAAATCATTGAATCCGGCAGCCATCAAGCGCTGCTGGACAAAAACGGCTACTATGCCAAATTACTGCAACGTATTCCTTCTTAACCCTAAGCGATATTGATATGAAAGACCTTTCTTTAATGCTTGCCACTATTTTGGCACTCGGCATCGCCGCCCAATGGTTGGGCTGGTTTTTAAAAAAACCGGCGATTATTTTCCTACTTGCCGCCGGCTTACTGCTCGGCCCGACCTTCCATGTCTTCAATCCCGACGAATTGCTAGGCAATTTGCTCTTCCCCGTGATTTCATTGGGCGTGGCGGTGATTTTATTTGAGGGCGCGCTGACGCTGAACCTGCCCGAAATCAAAAATCATGGCATGGTCGTGACCAAACTGGTCAGCATCGGCGTAGTCATCACGATAGCCATCACCGCATTTGCCGCTTGGGCAATCATGGATTTGAGCTTTCCGATTGCGCTCTTATTCGGCGCATTGGTCTGCGTAACCGGCCCGACGGTCATCGTGCCCCTGCTGCGCAGCGTGCGTCCAAACCGCGCAATCAGCAATATTCTGCGTTGGGAAGGCATTATCATCGATCCTATCGGCGCGCTGTTGGTAGTCCTCATCTACGAATGGATTATTGCGGGACATTCACCGCTGATTTTCGCCAAAGTGATTATTATCGGCTTGGCGCTGGGTTTTGCCGCCGCCTTCGCCCTTGCCACCGCCCTGAAAAAACAATGGATTCCCGAATATCTGCAAAACGTCGGCACCCTTGCCTGCGTCCTGCTGATATTCAGCATTTCCAATGCCCTTGCCGAAGAATCGGGCTTATTGACCGTAACCGTCATGGGCATGATGATGGCGAACATCAAAAGCCTGCATACCGACGATATTGTCGATTTTAAAGAAACCCTATCGATTTTAATCATTTCCCTGCTCTTTATTCTGCTCGCCGCCCGCGTCAATTTCCAAGGCTTTGTGCAAATGGGCTTCGGCGGCATTGCCGTATTGCTGATTGTGATGCTGATTGCCCGCCCGATTTCCGTCTGGGTCTGTGCTTTGGGCTCGCCGCTCAGCCGCAATGAAAAATTATTGATTAGCTGGATTGCGCCGCGCGGTATCGTCGCCGCCGCCGTATCTTCGCTTTTTGTTTTAAAACTGCAATTAGGAGGCAATCAGGAAGCCGACATTCTCGTGCCGATGGTATTTACCATCATCATCGGTACGGTAATGTTGCAAAGCCTCTCCGCCAAAGCCTTGGCGATAAAATTGGGCGTTGCCGAAAGTGCGTCCAACGGCGTTTTAATCACCGGCTCGCAGCCCTTTGCTATCACACTGGGCAAAAGCCTGCAGGAAAACGGCATCGAAGTCCTAATCGCCAGCAATCAATATCAGCAAAGTCAACGCGCGCGCATGGCAGGACTGGCGAGCTATTACGGCAATCCCGTTTCTGAATACGCCGACCGCAAATTAAACCTGATCGGCATCGGACATCTGATTGCCCTGCATTCGCGCGAAGAAGAAAACCTGCTTGCCGCCCTGCGTTATCGCAATGAATTCGGCAAAGAAAATGTGTACCGCATCCGCATCGAGCATCAGGAGCAAGACGGCGAAATCCACCGCGACGACTGGCAAAGTCCTTGGCTGTTCGGCAAAGACATCAGCAATGCCCAATTGCAAGAAAGCCTGAACAAGGGCGCGGCGATTAAGCTGACTACGCTGAGCGAAGCCTATACATGGGAGCAGTATCAAAGCGATAATGCGCAGAATATTGCGCTCTATGCCTTAGATAAAAAAGGCGAACTGCATATTTTCTCCAGCGCAAGCAACCTCAAGCCGCAAAAAGGTTGGAAAATCGCCGCCCTCGTGATTAAGGCGGAAGAAAAAGCGCGCAAAAAAGCCGAAGACCGTCTGGAAAATTTATCTTAAGGAAGACCATGAGCGAAGCCAATCAAAAATGGGAAACCATCATCGACAGCCTCAAGCCGATTTTGAGCGAAGATTTCGTCAATCTGCTCAAATCCTGCGAACTCAGCCAAGAAAAGCAGCAATGGTTCATCAATGCGCCCAACCAGTTCGCCATCAGCACTTTGGAAAAGAAAGTGCTGCCCACGCTGGGGCTTGCCTTAGAAAAATACGGCATTCAGAAATTCAAACTGCGCGTGCATGAGCCGGATATTTTCGACGAGCAGAAAAACGTCCGCAAAACCGGCGGCAGACAATATAAAAGCAACCTCAACATTGAATACCAGTTTGACAATTTCGTCGTCGGGCAATCCAATGACAATGCCTATGCCGCCGCCAAAAGGGTCAGCGAAGGGGAATTCAATCCGCAATTCAATCCGCTGCTGATTTACGGCGGCACGGGATTGGGCAAATCGCATCTCATGCACGCCGTCGGCAATGCCCTGCGCGCCAACGGGCGCAACCGCGTCATTTATCTGACCGCCGAAGAATTTACTAATGATTTCATCGCCGTGCTGCAAGAAAAGAAAAGCAATATGCAGGAATTTAACGAATATTACCGCAGCGCAGACGCACTCTTAATCGACGACGTGCAATTCTTAGGCGGCAAAGAACGTTCGCAAACCGAATTTTTCCACACTTTCAACAGCCTGTTTGACCGCCATTGCCCGATTATCCTCACCTGCGACCGCTTTCCCAAAGAAATCGACGGACTCGAGCCGCGTCTGCAATCGCGCTTCGGGCAAGGCTTAACCGTATCCGTCGTGCCGCCGGATTTGGAAACCAGAATCGCGATTTTGCACAATAAAGCCGACCGCTTAAATTTCCATTTGCCCGACGATGTGGCGCTTTATATCGCCGAACAAGTGGTTTCCAATGTCCGCGATTTGGAAGGCGCGCTGAAAAACGTCTATATGCGCTGCCAAATCCGCCAATTAAGCGCCCCCGACATCCGTTTGGCGCGCGAAGCTCTCGGCGATTTAATCAAAGCGCGCAGCCGCCAAATCTCGCTGGAAAACATTCACAACGTCGTCGCCCGACATTACAAAATCACGCCGGAAGAAATGATTTCCAAAAGCCGCAAAGCCAATATCGTTTTGCCGCGGCAAATCGGCATTCATTTGGCGCGCAAGCTCACTCAGCATTCCACCACCGAAATCGCCCAATATTTTAATGTCAAAGACCACACCACGGTTTTGCATGCCTGCAACAAAATCAATGAAAAGCTGGATAATGATTCTGCTTTCAATGAGTTGTACCGCGGTTTGGAAATGACCATCACGGGCTAATAATTTTTGTATTAAGTGTGTATTTCTTGTGCATAATAGTCAGCAAAAATCGTTTGCCGGTTTTTCCACAATGAGGCCTTGATTTATTCACAGCTTTCCTGGGCAGAAAAATTAATCTTTATTGAGTAAAATAAACCGCTTGCGCTTTTATCCACTATTCCACAGACCTGACGACGACGTCGTCTTTATAAAAAAGAGGTTATATGAAATTTGAAGTTGTGAAAAACATTCTGATCTCTCCTTTAACGGAAGTGAACGGCATTATCGAGAAAAAAAGTCCCCAACCGATATTGCAGCATATTTTGCTGGAGGCAAAAGAAGACAAACTGCATTTGCTCGGTACCGATACGGAAATCACGCTTGCCACAGAATTACCTGCTAAGGTGGAAGAAGCCGGCAAAACAACCATTTCATCCGAAACCTTGACCCAACTGATTTCCCAATTGCCCGATCAGGCGAACATTCATTTTCATTTGGAAAACGAACAGCTTTTTGTCAGCAGCGGCAAAAGCCAATTTCAGCTGCAAACCCTGCCGGCGGAAGATTACCCTATTGCGCAACGCACGGATAAAACGGGCGAGTTCGCCATTGACGCTCTGAATTTCGCACGCTTATTGGATAAAGTGCGTTTTTCCATGGCAAAAAACGATATGCGCCATTATCTCAACGGGCTGCAGTTAGCCGTAGAAGGTAAAAACATCGAAGCCGTCGCCACCGACGGACATCGCCTTTCTTTGGCAAGCAGCGAATTAAACGCCGCGGATAATGTGCCCAATGCCCTGATTCTGCCGTCTAAAGCGGTGAAATCTTTATTGGAAAACCAATTGAATATCGACAAATGGCACAGCCATTTGGAACAAAGCAAATTGGCTTCAAGCAATGTTGATGAGCTAAACGAAATCAAAGACCGCATCGAGCGGCTTAAAGAACTGAAAAAACTACCGAGCTTTAAGCAAGCAGAAGCGCAATTTTGCGCCGTAACGCTTAATCTCGGCGAACGCGAACTTTCCCTTGACGACGGCATTTATCGCCTCACTACGCGCTTAATAGACGGCAAATATCCCGATTATCATAAAATCATTCCCTCTATCCAAGACAATCCGATTCAAATCGAGCGCAAAACCCTGCATGAAGCCCTAAAGCGCAACAGCGTGGTGCTGACGCGCACCAATGAAAATGGCGTGATTTTGGAATTCAAAGGGCACAGTCTGACCATTACGGCGCGCAATAATGAAAACGAACTTGCCGAAGAACATATCGACATCCTCAATCCTGCCGATCTCGAAGTGCGCATCGGTTTAAACGTCGCCTATTTGATAGAAGTCGCCGATGCTGTGGAAGGTGAGCGCTTGCAGTTGCATATCCAAAGCGCCGACGGTCCTGTGCTGATTACTTGCGAAGAAGAGCCGGCGCTGAAGTACGTCATCATGCCGATGCGCATCTAATTATTGAGAACCTGCATTTCTAAACGCTGCGGCAGATATTTTTCTTAATTAAAGGAAAATTTGCCGCAGATTTGTATAGTCGATCTAATCGACAATAAATACAGGTTTTTGACCGCCGCTCTTATAGCGGCGCAAATATAAGGATAATCCATGCTTTTTTTCAGTCGCCGCTTTTTCCCCTTCTTTATCGTGCAATTTTTCGGCGCATTTAATGACAACCTCTTTAAAAACGCCATGCTGATTTATTTCAGCCTCATGTTCAGCGCGCAAACCCTAAGCCTATACACCAATCTTGCCATGGCATTATTCATTTTGCCGATGTTCATCTTTTCGGCATGGTCGGGCTTGGTGGCGGAAAGCATCGAGAAAAAACGCCTGATTGTTCTGCTGAAAATCATGGAAATTCTGATAATGAGCGCAGGCGTTTTCGCCTTCCTCTGGCAGCAGCCTTGGCTGATGATGGGCGTTTTATGCTTATTGGGCATACAATCCGCCTTTTTCGGGCCGGTCAAATACGGCATTCTGCCGGAAAGATTAAAAGCGCAGGAATTGATGCTGGGCAATGGCTTGGTTGAAGCCGGCACCTTTCTCGCCATCTTGACGGGCACGATTTTAGGCGCGGATTTGGTCGCGCGCGGTTTCGGGCAAGAGCTGCAGATTATCGGCTTCAAATACCTTTACGCCGCCATGCTCTCTGCCGCCGGTATCGGGTTTGTTGCCGCCTGCTTTGTACCCAAACAGTCATTAGGTAAGCAAGAACAATTGCCGCCTTTCAAACCGTGGACGCAAACCAAAGCCCTGTTAAGCTACACCTACGGACAAAAATCGCTCTTTCAAGCCATACTCGCCAATTCATGGTTTTGGCTCCTAGGCGCGGTCTTGCTCACACAAATCCCGCAATTCAGCAAAGACGTGTTAGGCGCGAATCCGCAAATCACCACCTATCTGCTGGCGCTATTTTCCATCGGCATCGGCATCGGCTCGATTGCCGCCGCCAAACTCACCGCAGGACGCATTGAAACCGGCTTATCTGTTCTTGCCGCATGGCTGATGCTGCCCTTTCTCTTGGGTATCGCGCTCTCGGCAGGCAATAGCGTCAATGTACAAAGCAGCCTGAACTTCGCCCAATTCTACCGCCAAGGCGATTTTTGGACGGTCAGCATCTTATTCTTCGGCATGGCATTCACAGGCGGACTGTACATCGTGCCGTTGTATGCCAAATTGCAGCATCAAAGCGAAGAAGGCAATAAATCGCGGATTATCGCCGCCAATAACATCATCAACTCCTTAGCCATCGTTTTTATCAGCCTCTTTTCCGTTCTCATCTTAAGCATTCTCGGTCTATCCATGCGCAGCCTCTTCCTAATCGTCAGTGCCGCACATATCGCAGTGGCGGTATGGCTGTTCCGCCGCGAACCGCAATATAGCCTGCGTCTGATTGCCATTCTGATGAGCTACGGTTTCTATCGCCTGCGCATCGTCGGCAAAGAACGCCTGCCGCAGCAAGGCGCAGCATTGCTCATCTGCAATCACGTCAGCTATATGGACTCGCAAATCATCATTGCCGCTAGTCGCCGTCGCGTGCGCTTTATGATTTACTACCTCATTTACCGCTTTAAACCCTTAACATGGCTGTTTAAATCCGCCGGTACCATCCCAATTGCCGGCAAACGCGAAAATGCGCAAATATTCAATCAAGCCTTCGATATCGTCAGCGAATCCTTAAAAAACGGCGAACAAGTGCTGATTTTTCCGGAAGGTAAACTCACTACCGACGGCGAAATCGGCGTTTTCCAACGCGGTGCGGAATTCATCCTCAAACGCGATCCCGTACCTGTGATTCCCCTGTATATCGACAACCTTTGGGGCAGCTTTTTCAGCCGCCACGGCGGACTGTTTAAAGGCAAACCGCGCAAATTTCGCGCTTTGATTAGCGTCTATGTCGGTGAAGCCTTGCCGCCTGATGCCAATATCGACGACATGCGCGCCGCAGTAAAACAACTGGAAATGCAGGCGAAAACCGCGCGGGGAATTTAAATTACATTGAATTTTAAAATAATGAGGCAAAAAGTACGATAAAAACATGGCAATTTGATTGTTTATTAATTTAAGTAAAGGATTGTCTTATGAAATTGAAAAAACTATCGTCTTTAATTCTGTTTTCTATTTTAGGGATGCAATATACAAATGCAGGAGAAATAAAACCACAAGCTGTTATAAAAAGTAAATTGGCAGGCAATGAAAAAATCATTTCTGCTGATATGTTTTTACCTTATTTTTTAAATCAACACTTAGGTTTTATTGGGTTGGGATATGCTAAAAACAATCAAAAATCGGATACTGCCAGTTTGGGTTTAGGTTATCGCTATGCTTTGTCTCCTTCTTCATACATAGGTGCAAATACTTATTTTGATGCTATCCGCTCTAAACAAAAAGATCGTTATCAACAAATGTCATTAGGTATAGAATACGGTTATGATAAATTTAATATCAGCAGTAATTTATATCTGCCGCTAGGAACAAATACCAAACAAAAATCACAAATTCATCAAAGCACTATTGAAAATAATTATTTAGGTCTGCGTACTTATACCGATTATGCTGCTTTAGAAAAATCAGCTGATATAAATCTTAGTTATGACTTTTTACATAAAGATTATCACCGTTTGCAAGCCTCTTTAGGTGCTTACTGGCAAGAAAGAAAAGATAAAAAAGATAATCAAGGAATTAAATTAGGATTGCAATGGGAAGGAAAAAGCATTATAGGCATAGGTGATTTGGAAGTGGGAACTTATGCTCAATATGACCGAGAAAACGATTGGAAAGGGGGGCTTCAATTTGCCCTGCACTTTGGTAAATCAAATTCAAATAAAGATTATCACGAAGATTTTTTAAGTTTACCTTTGCGTGAAAGTATTTTTACTCCTTCATTTTATACAGTTAAAGGAAATTTTGAACCTGCTTTGGAATATGGAAAAGTTAATATATTTAATTTAAAAGAAAATCCTGTTTCAGCTAATGAGTTAAATGTACATTTAAAAGATTTGGGTCACAATGGCTTAGCTTTGATGAGCGGTAAGATAAATACGGATTCTGCTATCCTTATTCCGGATAATATACATATTAAAGGCAGCGGTGATACCCTGAAATTTACAACGGCTTCCGGTAAAACAGCTTATTATGAGCATAAGGGAGAGGCATTTCATGTTCATAATAGCAATCAAGATAGTAATATAATTGAAATGGGTTCAAATACTTATTTATCTTATGCCGAGCTAAGTGGCGGTAAAAATGCTATTACAACTTCAATGCCAAATACGAAAAATATCACTATTGAACATCTTCATATTCATGATACTGCCAATCATGGAATAGAGCTAAATCAAGTAAATGGCGCAAACCTTTCAGAAATAAAAGTAGAAAATTTACCTATTTGTGAGAACAATGCCAATTGTGAGTTTTCGGTATATAGAAACCCAAATCAAGTACCAAATGCCGCATTGACTGCTTTGGCTTCAAATAATATCAATATTGATGGTTTTAAAGTAGATAATTCTACTTACGGCATATTTATTGCTAGTGAATATGATGATAATACAATGGAATTTACTAAAATTTCAAAAAATAATCATTTAAGAAATATTGAGATTAATAATGTTCGCCGTGAAGGTTTGTTATTTGTAGGAACAGATGGTATGCAAGTTGAACATCTGAAAATTGATAATAGCAAGAAAATATCTGAAAATTTAAATGATATGGACTTAATTGTTTTGCAGGCAGCACAAAATGTGAATATGAAAGACGTGGACCTCATCGGTGGTATTAATGGATTGATGATTGTGAATTCGCCAAATTTACCAATCCCGGAAAAAAATAATATTCATATTGAAAATTTGAATATTAAAAATAATAGTAATTCAGGTGTATTTATTAATCCTGCTAATGGAATTAGTCTGCAAAATGTGAAAATTGACAATCCTGTGCGCAGCGGTTTCTTTCTTTACGGCAGCCCTTATGATTTCATGGGCGGACCGGTACGTAATTTGAATTTAAATAATGTACAAATTAATGAAGCACAAACCGCAGATTTGACTATTTATGGTCCTGTTGAGAATATTAATGGGGAAATAATAACAAATCATAAGCCTTTTACTTGTTCTTCAAATAAATGGCAGAAAGCTATATTGAATCAATCAGGAGAAAATATTTTTTCTATTAATGGAAATAAAATAGAAAATTTTAATTCTTGTATGAATTAAAAAGAAGAAAAATATTCTATATATTGCTATGGATTTTAAATAACATACTTTTAAAAAGGGCTCTCGAGAGCTCTTTCTGTTGTTTAGCCTTTGCTTTGCAATTATTGCGCAGGTGCTTGATGCAGGCTTTTGGTCGCTTCTACATCAATCTCGCAGTTTTTCAGCATGATGTCGTCCACTTTTTCTTGCTTGCCGTTGACTTCCGTCGTTTGGCGACGGGTCAGCATCACGGCTTGCGCTTGTACGATATTTTGCAAAGGTTCTAAGTAGAATCGTTTCCCGATAGGTCAGCCGGGTGAGTTACCACAGAGGGGAATTGAACCCCAAATTTCTCACTTCTGTGCTGACCTTATTTTTTGCAATCAATAAATGTGTAGACAGGGCTTGTTGTTCTTATAGTCGATTCATGACAAAGTTGCACACCTAAAAAATATCAAGCTTTACTATTGTGCGGGCTAACATATAAAAACTGTGTTTTTATTTGAGCTGAATTGACTATACATATCGAGATTAGCGTTAGGTCGGTTTCTTGAATTCGATAATTTTCTATTTTTAAGTGATGTCGGACACAAGTATCCTACTACTATTTTTGCAGGCGGCGGACTTCGGCGACGTCTTTGGTTTGCAAAAGGCGGTCGATGAGGCGCGAGAGTTGCGCCATATCGGCGATTTCCAGTGTAAAGCGTCCTTCTAATTGGTGGCGCTGATTGTGTTTCATGTCCACGTGCAAAATGGGGATGCGTTCGTTTGCCACGACTTGCGAAATGTCGCGCAGGATGTGCGGACGGTCAAAGGCAAGTATTGCCAAATCAATGGCATAGCTGCCGCTTTCATTGTCTCTCCAGCGTACGTCGATTATCCGCTCGGGGTGGACTTTGCCCAGATGTTCGATGTTTTGGCAGTCGCGGCGGTGAATGTTGATGCCGCGGCCTTGGGTGATGAAGCCGATGATGGCGCTAGGCGGCACGGGTTGGCAGCAGGTGGCGAAGTTGACCATGAGGTCTTCCACGCCGTCGATTTCCACATTGCCGCTGCGCGCTTTGCGTGCGGTTTTGAGCGGGATGCGCGCAAGGCGTTCGTTGAGGCTGAGGTGTTTCTGCGGTTGGTGCGCCTGTTGGCGGGCGGCGATTTCATGGGCGACGGTGAGCAGGTTCAAATCGCCGAAGCCGATGCCGGCAAATAAGTCGTTTTCGCTGTGGACGTTGAATTTTTTGGCGATTTCGGTGAGGTCGCCGTGGTTGTCGATGCTTAGGCGGCGCAATTCGCGCAGCAGCATTTCTTTGCCGAGTTCGATGCTTTTTTCTTTGGCCTGCTTTTTGAAGTAGCTGCGCACTTTGGCTTTGGCGCGCCCGCTTTGCAGATAGCCTAAATGGTCTGAAAGCCAGTCCCAGCTGGGATTGGGTTCTTTTTGTGTGAGAATTTCGACGCTGTCGCCGTTTTTAAGCGCGGTGGTCAGCGCTACGATGCTGCCGTTGATTTTTGCGCCGCGGCAGCGGTGTCCGAGCTGGGTATGTACGTGGTAGGCGAAGTCCAAAGGCGTGGCGCCTTCGGGTAGGTCGACGACGCGTCCTTGCGGGGTAACGGCATAGACGCGTTCGCGGAAGGCTTCGTTGCGGAATTGGTCGAAGACGAGATCGCCGCGTCCTTCGTCGCCTTTGCCTTCGAGCAGGCGGCGCAGCCATTCGATTTGCTGTTCGAATTGTTTGCTGTGGCGCACGCCTTTTTCTTTGTATTTCCAATGCGCCGCTACGCCCAATTCGGCGCGTTCGTGCATTTTGCGGGTGCGGATTTGCACTTCCAGCGTGCGTTTGTCGGGCCCGATGAGGGTGCTGTGCAGGGATTGATAGCCGTTGGCTTTGGGGTTGGCGATGTAGTCGTCAAATTCTTCCGCTACCGGCTGCCACATTTCATTGACGACCGACAGGACTTGATAGCATTCGCTTTCACTTCCCACTTCCACGCGCACGGCGCGGATATCGTTGACTTGCTCGAAGCGCAAGCCTTTGCGCTTCATTTTCTGATAGATGGAATTGATGTGTTTTACGCGTCCGTAGATGCGTTGGACGGGGATTTCCGCCCGTTCTAATTGGAAGGTCAGTTCGGCGATGACGCGCTGGATATAGCGTTCGCGATCCACGCGTTTTTGTTCTAGGGCGGTGGATATTTCTTGATAGATATCGGGCTCGAGGATGCGCAATGCGCTGTCTTCCAGCTCCCATTTGAGTTGGGCGATGCCGAGGCGGTTTGCCAGCGGGGCGAATAAATCGCGGGTTTGCAGGGCTAGGCGCTGTTTGCCGGCATTGTCGTATTGATGGATAAGGCGCATGGCGACGACTTGCAGGGAGAGTTTTAATATCGCCGCCCGCATGTCGCTTGCCATTGCCAGCAGCATTTTGCGCAGTTGTTCCAAATCGCTTTGGTCACGGTCGTGCAGATGGTCGATTAGTGCCAAGTCGTCAAGACCGCGCAAGAGGATTAGAACGATGTCGCCGCAGCTTTCCTGCACTTGTTCGGCTGTGATGCGTTTGGCGCGCCAAGCGGTAACTAAGATGCCGGCGCTGACAAGGGTGGCGTCGCCGCGCAGTTCGACGAGCAGTTGGGTGAGGATTTTTGTGCGTTCGTCGCCCTCTTCCTGCGCGTCGCCGAAGGCAAGCTGCGCCGCGGCTTCAATGAGTTCGCGCGCTGCGGTATCGGGATAGACGGCCTGTCCCGGCAGCCAAGCAGCACGCGCTGTGCTCATGATTTGAGTCCGTTCAAGAGGCGTTCGAGTACTTCGCGCACGTCCACGCTCAAGCCTTCAATGTCTGCCAATGCGCCGAGTTCTTGACGGGCGAGGGTTTTTCTTTGCTCGTCCAGTTTGCTGACGCTGCTGAATGCCCCTAATAAACGCGCTGCCAATTGCGGATTTTGCAGGATGATGCGGCGGATTTGCGTGCAGACGAAGCGGTAGCCGGCGCCGTCGCCTTGGTGGAAGATGGCAGGGTTCATTTGCGTAAGCGGCGCGATGAGGGCGCGGAAGCGGTTCGGATTGCCGATGTGGTAATCCTCGCGCGCGGCTAAGGCACTGATGCGCTCTAATGCTTCGGGACAGTTGTCTTTGGCTTGCAAAGCGAACCATTTGTCGATGACTAGGGGTTGCTCGGCGAAGCCTTGGCGGAAGTCCGCTAAGGCTTGCTCACGGCATTTGTCGGCGCGCATCATTAAGGCATCAAGGGCATTGACACGCTCGGTCATACATTGGGCTTCCTGATAATATTTGATTAGGCGTTCGCCGACGCTGTCGTCTTCAAAGACCGCCAATGCGCGCCAAGCCACGGCACGCAGGGCGCGTATGCCGGCATCGCGGACGCTGAATTTGGCTTGGGTTTCTTCTTTGTCGTTTTCCAAATAATCCGACCAAGCACGGCGCATTTTCAGCGCAATGATGCGCACGATGCGTTCATAGGCACCGACTGCTTTGTCCATGTCTATCGGGGCTTCCAGATAGGGCAGGAGACTGTCGAGGCTCGGCAATGCCAAGAGCAGAGCTTTTTCGCCGGCGCTGAATTTGTCGTTTGCCAAGACGTGCATCATCATTTCCGCCACGTCTTTGGCATGGTCTTTGGTTTTCAGCGGTTTTTGCAGGGCGGTCATAAACAGACGGCGATAGGAAATTTGCATCGCTTCGTAGCGGGCGAAGCCGTCCGGCGCATGGCGGACGATAACCGCCAGTTCTTCATTGCTGTAATGGTGTTCGTAATAAACCGGTGCGGAAAAGCCCATCATCAGGACGGGGATTAAATCTTCTTCGCCGCGTTCAAAGGACCAACTGCCGCGTGTTTGGTCAAGCATCAGCAATTTGCTGTAGCTACCGTCGCTGAAGCGGTATTGCCGTCCATTGGGGGAAATCAGCGCCAAGCGGATGGGAATGACTAACGGACGCGCAGGGCTGACCGCAGAGGTGTCCTGATGCGCGGAGATTGTGAAATGGCGGTTGTGTTGGTTGTAAGCGGAGGTGAAATTGACTTTCGGCGTGCCGGCAGTGGTGTACCAATCAAAGAATTGTTTGGTGAAAGGATAGCCGCCGGCATCTTCCATACATTGTGCAAAGTCTTCAATCCGCACCGCCTGTCCGTCATGGCGCTTGACGTATAGTGCCATGCCTTTTTGGAAGGCTTCTTCGCCGATAATGGTGTGGTACATGCGGATGATTTCCGCCCCTTTTTCATAGACGGTGGCGGTGTAGAAATTATCAATGGCGGCGTATTCTTGCGGCTGCACGGGGTGGCGCATCGGACCGGCGTCTTCGGCGAATTGCACGCGCCGCAGCAGGCTGACGTTGTTAATCCGCTCGATGTCGCGCTCGTTCATGTCGCAAGAGAATTCCTGATCGCGGAAAACGGTCAGGCCTTCTTTTAAAGAGAGCTGGAACCAGTCGCGGCAGGTGATGCGGTTGCCCGTCCAGTTGTGGAAGTATTCGTGTCCGATGACTGCCTGAATGCCGTGAAAATCGGCGTCGGTAGCGGTTTCGATGTCGGCGAAAACGTATTTGGTGTTGAAAATATTGAGGGATTTGTTTTCCATCGCGCCCATGTTGAAGTCGCTGACCGCCACGATGTTAAAGCGGTTTAAATCATAGGAGAGATTGAAGCGTTTTTCGTCCCAGTTGATCGAATCGACCAAGGCTTGCATGGCGTAATCGGTTTGCGAGATGAATTTGGCTTCGGTGTAAATCCGCAGTTCGATTTTTTTGCCTTTGGCGGTGGTGATGCGGCGGCTGACTTGCGCCAAATCGCCCGCGACCAATGCAAAAAGGTAGCTGGGCTTAGGATGCGGGTCGTGCCAGACGCTGTAGTAATTGTCTTCGCCTAAATCACCGTGCTGTTCCAAATCGCCGTTGGAGAGCATCACGGGGTTTTGCTGCTTATTGCCTTCAATCCGTACGCGGTAGGTCGCCAATACGTCCGGACGGTCTAAGGTGAAGGAGATGCGGCGAAAGCCCTGCGCCTCGCATTGGGTGCAGTAAATGCCGTTTGAGCGGTATAGTCCCGATAATTCTTTGTTTTCATCAGGATGTATGCGTACTTCCGTTTCTAAGACAAATTCGTCCGCCACGTCGAAGAGGGTCAGCAAATCGTTTTCATAGCGGTATTGCCCGCTTTCCAAGGCTTTGCCGTTGACGGCAATCGACAGCAGTTCCAATCCTTCGCCGTTGAGGACAAGGTGTTTTTCGCGTTCGATTGTCCAGCCGTTGGCGTCGGTTTTTTCCTGCACGCGGCGGATTTTCTGCTGATGCGCCACGCGCACGCTGTCTTCTTGCAGATAAAACTGCAGTTCGTGATGGTCAATGCCGAAAGCGGGTTTGCTGTAGTCAGCCAGTCGTACGATATTCAACTCACTCATAATCTTTACTATTTCGCTTGAATTCCTAAACGCTCGTAATAAGCTTGGGTTTCTGTTACCGCGATGGCGGCAAGGTTTAAAATGCGGCGGCTAGTGGCGACTTTGGTCAGCACCATGGCGGGACGCGCCAAGCCGACTAAAATTGGACCGACGACGTTGCCGTCCGTCAGCACTTTCATCAGGTTGTAGCCGATATTGGCGGCGTCGAGATTCGGCATCACGAGCAAATTCGCGCTGCCGCTGAGGCGGTTGTTCGGATAGACGCCTCGGCGCACTTCTTCCGCCAAAGCCGCGTCTGCCTGCATTTCGCCTTCGATTTCCAAATCGGGTTTTGCTTGGCGGATTAATTCCAATGCCGCGCGCATTTTCTGCGAGCTGTCTAATTCGCCGTGATCGCCGAAATTCGACTGCGACAGCAGCGCGACTTTCGGCTTAATGCCCAAGCGCTGCATCATATCTACGCTGGCTAAGGTGATTTCCGCCAATTCCTGCGCATTGGGATTGTTATGCACATGGGTATCGGCGATGAAGACCGTGCCTTTGGGCGAGATGACCATGCTGACCGCCGCCGGACGACTCAAGCCTTCCTGCATGCCCAAGATGCTGCGCACGCGGCGCAGGTGGCGGTCGTAACGTCCGACCGTGCCGCAAACCATGGTGTCGGCATAGCCTAGTTTGACTAGCATCGCCGCCAATACCGTCGGACGCGTGTTCAAATGGATTTTCGCTTCCTGCGGATCGACCCCGTCGCGGCCGCGCAATTCGTGATAAGCACGGTGGCAGGCTTCATAATAAGGGTTGTTCATCGGCTCGATCAGCTCAAAATCGCCATCAGCTTTAATCGAGAGATTGTTTTCCTCGATTTTCTTGAGAATCGTGCTGCGCCGCCCAATAACAATCGGACGGCAGATGCCTTCTTGCACCGCCGCTTCCACCGCGCGCAAGACGCGCAATTCTTCGCCTTCGGCAAAGGCGACTTTCAAAGGATTGGCTTTGGCGCGCTCCAATACCGGCTTCATTACAAAACCGCTGCGGTTGAATAATGCGCCCAATTGCTCGGCATAGGCGGCCAAATCTTCAATCGGACGGCGCGCCACGCCGGATTTCATCGCCGCTTCGGCAACAGCGACCGGAATGCGCGTAATCAAACGCGGATCGAAAGGTTTGGGAATCACATAATCCGCGCCGAAGACCATATTCGCGCCGCCGTAAGCCGCCGCCACTTCTTCGCCGGTCGGCTCTTTCGCCAAATCCGCCAAAGCATAGACCGCCGCCATCTGCATCTCATCGTTAATCGTGGTCGCGCCCACATCCAATGCGCCGCGGAACAGATAAGGGAAGCAAAGCACATTATTGACTTGATTAGGGAAGTCGGAACGCCCTGTGGCGACGATGGCATCATCGCGCACCGCATGCACTTCATGCGGCATGATTTCCGGCACCGGATTGGCAAGGGCAAGAATCAGCGGTTTTGCCGCCATCGATTTGACCATCTCGGCATTGACTACGCCGGCTTTTGAAACGCCTAAAAAGACATCCGCGCCGACCATGGCTTCCGCCAAGCTGCGGGCGCTGGTATTGCTGGCGGTATATTGCGCCTTGCGCGCATCGAGCTTGTCGCCGCGTTCGGCATAAATCGGGCCTTTAGAATCGCAGACGATGACGTTTTCGCGCTTCACACCCAAGACGCAGAACATATCCAAGCAGGCCATGCCCGCCGCGCCGGCGCCCGAAGCCACGACTTTCACTTCATCGATTTTCTTGCCCTGCAAACGCAGAGCATTGATTAAGGCAGCGGCGGAGATAATCGCCGTGCCGTGTTGATCATCATGAAAAACGGGAATTTGCATACGCTCGCGCAGGCGGCGTTCGATTTCAAAGCATTCGGGGGCTTTGATGTCTTCCAGATTGATGCCGCCGAAAGTCGGCTCGAGGCTGGCGACGATATCGACGAATTTATCGATATCGGTTTCATTGACTTCAATATCAAAAACATCAATGCCGGCGAATTTTTTAAACAAGACACCCTTGCCTTCCATCACGGGTTTGCCCGCCAAAGCGCCGATATTACCCAAACCCAGCACCGCCGTGCCGTTGGAAATTACCGCCACCAAATTGGCGCGCGAGGTCAGATAATCGGCTTGCAGAGGGTCTTCCTGAATCGCTTCGCAGGCATAGGCGACGCCCGGCGAATATGCCAAAGACAAATCGCGTTGATTGGCTAAGGTTTTTGTCGGTACAACAGAAATTTTGCCCGGAGTCGGATAGCGGTGGAAGCGTAGCGCCTCTTCTTTAAAGGAATTGCTCATAATAATCTCGCCATGAAATGAAAATGTGCGCCATTCTAACAGATTTATGCGTCTTGACTGCGGATAATTGCTTTGTGCGGCGCAAACATTGCAAAGTCGCAAACTGCGTCCTAATATGCGCTTTTCATCATTTTTGGGGATAGAACATGACTTCTAATTATTCGGATTTGCGCGAACGCATCCGTTTGCTCGGACAATTGCTGGGCGATTGCATCAGCACACATAATGGGGAAAAAGCCTTGGCTGCCGTAGAGAGCCTGCGCACCGGATTTATCGAGCAACGCCTCAATCCCAGTCAAGAAGCGCTTGAAGCATTGTTTCAGCAAATCGCCGACAGCGACACGCAGACCCTGAAAGTCGTTACCCGCGCTTTCAGTCTTTATTTCTCCCTTGCCAACCTTGCCGAAGAAAGTCTGCTCGCCGACCGCCGCCGCCTGATGCGTGACCAAGACAATATCGAATGGTACGGCTCCTTCCGCCGCAGCCTGCGCGAATGCCGCGAAAACAACATCAGCCCGCAGGACATTCACAGCATGCTCAAGCAATTGCGCGTGATACCCGTCTTTACCGCCCACCCCACCGAAGCGCGCCGCCGTACCACCATGACCCTCTTGCAGCGGATTTACCAAGCCTGCATCGAGCGCTTCGGCGACAACCTCAATGAAAGCGAGCAGGCGGCAGCGGAAGCAGAAATCCGCGACATTTTGGACATGCTTTGGGCATCTGACGAAGTCCGTACGCGCAAGCCGATCGTATTTGATGAAATTAACAACGGTCTGCACTATTTCCGCACCAGTTTATTTGCCGCCATACCGCGCATTTACCGCAATTTCGACCGCGCGGTCGCCAAAATTTACCCCGAACTCGCCGAAGAAAGTGTGCCGAGCTTTTTGCGCTTCGGCTCGTGGATTGGCGGCGATCGGGACGGCAATCCCTTCGTGACCCATGAAACCACGCGCCAAGCCGTGCTGATGCACGCGGAAACCATTTTGGCGCATTACGACCAATTGCTCAAAGCCCTCGGCGGACAACTCGTGCATAGCGACACCATCGTGGCGGTTCCCGCTAGCATCCGCGCTCGCATTCAAAGCGACAGCGCGCTGGATGCCCAAGTCTTTGAATACAACCTTGACGACTACCTCAACGAACCCTACCGCCGCCTCATCGCCATCATGCGGCGCAAATTAGCCTGCACGCGCAAACACATCGCCGCCCTAGGTACGGATGCGGCGGCGAAAACCCATGCCTATCAAAACCCGAACGAATTGCTGGCGGATCTGCATCTTATCCGCGATGCGCTCTACACCTACGACCAAAACGCCGCCAACGGCAGCATTTTCGACCTCATCCGCCTGATTGAAACCTGCGGTTTCCACCTTGCTTCTCTTGATATCCGCCAAGAATCGGGCTGGCATTACGAAGTCATCTGCAACCTCTTCGACCAAGCGCCCAACCTGCCGGATTACCGCAGCTTGGACAATGACCAGCGCTTTGCCGTTTTGCAGCAACTGCTGGCGCATAAAGGCGCACCGCTGATTTACACCGACAACCTCAGCGCCCAAAGCCAAGAACAGCTCGCTCTGATGCGCACCCTTGCCGAACTCCGCGCCCTTTGCGGCGAAGACACCTTCGGTAGCTACATCATCTCAATGGCAAGCCACGGCTGCCACGTCTTGGAAGTGCTGCTGCTCATGCGCTTTGCCGGACTCTCGGGTATTGACGAAGACGGTAAACCCTTTGCCGCCCTGCCAGTCGCGCCGCTCTTTGAAACCATTGAAGATTTGAAAGCAATCGAAGAAGTCCTGCCGCAACTCTTCGCCGATACGCAATACCGTAAACTGCTGGAAGGACAAGACCGCCGCCAAGAAATCATGCTCGGCTACTCCGACAGCAGCAAAGACGGCGGCATCCTGACCTCCGCTTGGCAACTCTATCGCGCTCAGCAAACCATCACGCAAATCGCGCATTCCTACGGACTGCAAACCCGCCTCTTCCATGGACGCGGCGGCTCCGTCAGCCGCGGCGGCGGCAGCACCCACCACGCCATTGCCGCCCAACCTGCCGGCACCCTGCAAGGCGAAATCAAATTTACCGAGCAAGGCGAAGTCTTATACGCCAAATACGCCAATACCGAAACCGCCGTCTATGAACTCACCCTTGCCATCACCGGCGCGCTGAAAGCCACCGCCACACAATTCTCGCGTGCCCCCGAACAGCTCGACGACTACGAAGGCATGATTGCCAAACTGGCGGATCGCTGCGAACAACGCTATCGCGCTCTGACCGACCACAGCGAACAATTCTACGAATTCTTCTCCCAAGCCACGCCGATTGCCGAAATCAGCCTGCTCAACATCGGCTCGCGTCCGGCGCACCGCAAAAAAGGCACGCCGACCAAGCAAACCATCCGCGCCATTCCTTGGGTCTTCTCATGGTCGATGGCGCGCTTTACCCTGCCGGCATGGTACGGCGTCGGCAGCGCGCTCAGCGATTTAAGCGCCGAAGAACAAACCCTAGTCGATGAAATGTATCGCCAATGGCCCTTCTTTAACGCCTTTATAAGCAATACCGAAATGGCCTTTGCCAAATCCGACATGAACATCGCCGCCCATTACAGCGAACTCTGCCGCGACGAAGCCTTGCGCGAACGCATCATGAACGACATCCGCGCCGAAGCCGCACGCACCGCAGACGGACTGAACCGCATGATCGGACAGCCGCAGCTCTTGGCGCAGCAAAGCGAACTCGCCACCTCCCTGCAATGGCGCAATGCCTATCTTGATCCCATGCACCATATCCAAATCGAGCTTCTGCAACGCAGCCGTGTCCAAGATTTGGACGAGCAAAGTCGCGCCGACATCAACAATCCGCTCCTGCGTACCATCAATGCCATCGCGGCAGGGCTGCGTAACACGGGTTAAGATTGCCCATCAGCTGATAAGAAGCCCGTCGCATGGCGGGTTTTTGTGGAAAAAGAGCGATAAAGCCGCTGCCGATAATAAAGTAATTAAGGATAAATAAACATTGTGTAATTATAAGCAAAGCGTAATGTTGCTTATTTATGGTGGATTTATAATCTCGCGTAATGAATCTTGATTCAGACTCTTAAACTTAAACTGTAATAAAGGACAAATGATGAAAAAATTTATTTCGATTGCCGCTTTAGCCGTTTTGACTGCTCCGGTCTTTGCTCAATATGCTGATCGTTATGATGACGACGCACGCTATTACCAGCAACATCAAGGAGAATATATCTCTCATGACAAGGCGGCGGAAATCGCCATTCAAGCAGCGGGCGGCGGTGTAGTGACTGATGTGGATTTTGAATACAGCCAATATCGCGGCGCGCGTTTTGAAGTGGAAGTACATCATAACGGTATGGAGCATGACATTGTAATTGATGCCAAATCAGGCAAGATTAGACGTCATAGCGTAGAGCGTGACGATTAATTATCACCATTTTAAAAAAGCCGGCTGCAAGCCGGCTTTTTTGCGCTCTCGTTTTGAGTTTAAAACGATGTGGGGCGGAAAGGAAAAATCAGCGGAATAAGCAACAAAGCCGCTGCTGCATAGGTAAAGAGAATTGCCCAACCGAAGCGGAGAAAATCTTTAACGCGGTAATTGCCGGGGGTGTAAATCATCAAATGGGTTTGATAGCCGAAAGGCAATAAAAAGCAGGCGCTTGCGCCATAAGTCACTGCCATCACAAAAGGCAGATAACTGACTTCCAAAGCGGCGGCGGTCTGCAAAGCCAGCGGAATGGCAAGAGCGGCGGCGGCATTATTGGTGATAATCTCAGTCAACAAAACCGTCAATACAAAGATAATCAGCAGGGAAAGATAGGCATTGTTATCGGGCGATAAGAGCATGACCGCCTGTCCTAACATAGCGGCGGCGCCGGTGGTCTCCAAACCTTTGGAAACTACTAATGCCGAGCCGATAACCAATAATAAATCAAAGGGAAAACGGCGGCGCATTTGGTCAAGGCTTAGGCAGCCGGTGAGCAGATACAATCCCAGCAACATCAGCAAGCCTTTAAATAAAGAAAAAATTTCTAAGGCGGAAGCCAGAATCACAAGCACAAAACTCAGCGCGACCAGAATGCTTTTGCCTTTGGAGAGCGTGTGGCTGTGTTTGTCGTTTTGGTTCAGGATATGGAAATTGCGCTCATTGGTGCGCTGGCGGTAGAAAGTATCGGCAATCGCCAATAATAAAGCATCGCCGACACGCAGCGGAATGCGGTCAAGTCGTCCTGTCAGACGTTTGTTGCCGCGACGAATACCGACTACGGCGGCATGAAAGCGGTTATTAAAATCGACTTTTTCCAAGGTGCTATACAGTAATTCGGATTCATTGGTAATGATGACTTCCACCAAATTCGATTTCAGTACCTCGTTTGCCGCACCGCCGAGCAACTGCAAATGCTTGAATTTTTGCAAAAGTTGCACGTTTTCCAATGAGCCGGCAAAAATAAGATGATCACCCTGCATGATGATTTCAAATTGACTGACAGGGGAAATCAGGCGGCCGTCGCGAATAATTTCTAACAAAAATAAACCGTCTAATTGCCCGATGCCGCCGCTTTTAATCGTTTTGCCGATTAAATCGGACTCAGCTCCCACAGCGGCGGTGAGAAAATAGGCGGCGGTTTCGTCTGTGGCGCTTGGCTGATGATTGGGCAAATGATTGCGCCGCCAATAGACAATGCCTAAGCAGACCAACATAATCGGTACGCCGACTAAAGCAAAGCTAAACATTTTCAAAGGCTCATAGCCGGCATTGACCACAAAAGAATTGACGACCATATTGGTGGAGGTGCCGACAAGAGTGGTAATGCCGCCTAAAATGGTGGCGTAAGACAAAGGAATCAGCAAACGCGAAGCGGCAATATGTCTTTGGCGCATGATTTGCCCTAAAAAGGCGGCGACAACGGCAGTATTATTGATAAAAGCCGAGAGCAGCGCGCTCACCGAAATCAAGCGTATGAAACTGCGTTTTTCGTCCTGTTGAATCATTTGGCGGGAAAAATACTGAATCAGCTGCGAACGCTCCACCGCCATGGAGCAAATCAATAATAAAATCAGCGTCATTAAAGCGGTATTGGTAAAACCGCCGAGAAATTGGGGAATGCTGACAATATCCAACAGTACGTAAACCGCCGCCAAGACTGTAAAGGCCAAAGCCGCCGGCACAATGTTCAAAATCAGTAAAGCGAGCAAAATCGGAATGCTGCACAACACAAACCATTTCTGCCATTCGCCCGTTTCAAATAAGCTCTGCCACATAATGCTTCCATGTTTTAACTATCACACACTATAACGATAATTCGGCGCAGTTGCGCAAAAATTTACGCCCGCACCGTCTGCCGGAAAAACACCGACATATTTTCGTAACAAAGCGGCGGTATAAAGTGCTCAGAAATATTCAACCATGGAGACGATTATGAAAATCCGTTTATCAAATTTGCTTGTATCGACTGCTGTTGCGCTTGCCGGCAGTGCTTATGCCGCGAATGTGACCGGCGCCGGTGCGACTTTCCCGCAGCCTATTTATGCGGCTTGGGCGGAGGCTTATAAGGCGACGATAGGAAACGAGGTGAATTATCAAGGCATCGGTTCTTCGGGCGGCGTGAAGCAGATTAGCGCCGGCACGGTGGATTTCGGCGCTTCCGACGAGGCTTTAAAACCGGAAGTCTTGGCGGAAAAAGCTTTGGTGCAATTCCCGACGGTCATTGGCGCGGTATCTACCCATCAAATCCCCCAAGGCGAAAGCCCGAAAAATCACACTCCAACGGAGATAAAAAAACCGCCTCCAAGACGGTCAAGCATACAACCTATTTAACCCGACTAACGCCACCTATCCTCTATCAAAGCTCATCTTGCAAAACGCGCCACCCATGCCTTAGAACGAATTTCACAAATCCCCTCCTCGTCTTGCAATAAAAACAATGCCGCAATTTCTTCCTTATCCGCAAAAGCGCTCCCATGCACCGCCCCCATCACATACAACCCCGTCGCCAACGCATCCGCCGACATACAAAATTCATCCGCCACCATCACCGACAGCAACGCTCCCTCTAGTGGCTTGTGCGTTACAGGGTCAAGCGTATGCCCATAAACCTTTTCCCCAATCCGACGATATTTACGATACCCCCCCGAACCTGCCAAAGCGCCATCTTGTAGCGCCACATAATCATAAACCAACGTTTTTTCCGCTAACGGCAATTCCAAGCCAATCTGCCACGGCAATTTAGGTGCACGCCAACCCTGACACACCACCTCACCTGCCGCCTCCACCATAAAATGCGCAACCCCCAAACGACGCAATGCCCGCGCTGCATAATCCACCGCATACCCCTTTGCAATACAAGACAAATTAAGCGCCACATCCCGCGTTCTCTGCACAGCATACGCCTCACCCAATAAAAAACCAGCCTCTGATGAAGCTGGTAGAGAAGAGAGAGAAGACGGCACCGATGCATCCGCTACACTTCGACCAAAGCCCCAAGCCTCAATCGAACGCCCCAGCGCCACATCCACCGCCCCTTGCGTATAATCATACATTGCCAAAGCCGCCGCCAACACCTCATAAAGCTGTGCAGGGACAGTAAACCACTGCCCTACAGGCGTTCGGTTTAAGCGCATCAACGCCGAATGCTCACGAAAATGCGACATCTGCGCTTCCACCTCAGCCAAAGCTGACAAAACAGTTGCATGAACCACCTCATGCTCAACCCCTGCCTGCTCTCGATAGCGCACCTGCCAAGGACCGCCCATGGCAATGCCACGGGCTTGATGAATGCGCATAACTTACTGACTTAAGCGCTTGGCTATCTCACTATCTGCCAACGCCTTATTATCTTTAATAATATCTGCAGCTCTATCCTCAAAATCATCTGCAAAATCAGTTCTTGCGCCATGGTCTAACAACAATGCTAGCGATTCAGGATTTTCACTTTTAAGCGCCAAATGCATCAATGCCGACATCTTATCGCCATCTACCGCATTCACATCCGCGCCTTTTTCTATTAACGCCTGCAAAGTTTCTATGCCCATATTTTGACTCGCCGCGCCAACCAAAGCAGTCAAACCTTTTTTATTCGCCGCCTTAACATCCGCGCCTTTATCGAGTAATAGCGCCACAACCTTATCCGCATCCTTATAATCCCGTTGAGCCGCTTCAATCAAAGGCGTCATCCCCTTTTCATCTGCAACATTAATCTCAGCACCCTGCTCTAACAACAACGCCACCACATCAGGTGTATTACGCGAGGCAGCGTACATCAACGGCGTTCTCCCTTGCACGTCCTTAGCATTGACATCCAAACCTGCTTCAATAAAACGTGCAACCGCCTCCTTGCTATTGCGATAAGAGGCAATCGACAATCCATCGCGCCCTTCTTTATTTTTAACTTTTACGTCAAAACCTTGTCCTAATAAATACTCAACAACCGCCACATCATTACGCAACGCCGCCTGCAAAAGCAAATTATTACCTGCCTCATCAACAGAATCTTTTGCAAACCCCTCACTGATTAACCATGCAATCACCTCAGGATTTTTATTTCGCGCTGCTGCCAAAAGCAAGGCATTTTTCCCCTTATCGGCAACTACTTTTAAATCAGAAAGCTTCGCCACCGTTTTTACCGCCTCAAGATTAGGATTGAGATTAGCTGCTGCTAAAGCCGCATTCATCCCAAGTTCATCCAGCTCATTCGGGTCAAGCCCCTGTGCTATCAAATACTCAAACACCGCAGGGTCATTTTGATTAAATGCCGCAAACGCAAACGCATTACGCTCGCTATCATCTAACACCGTCAAATCCGCCCCCAATTCAACCAAATGTTTCACCACATCCAGCGAACTCCCATACGCCGCATAAAAAATCGCAGGGCGCCCATCATGCCCAATCCGATGAATATCCGCCCCCTGCTCAAGCAAATAATTCACCACCTCCAACGGCGCTCCATAACGCAACGCATTTATCAAAGGCGTAAATTGTCTGCTATCCATTTCCTTCACATCGCTTCCTGCCTTTACCACCTCTTCCACCTTCGCGGTATTCACATCCTTCCAAAAATCTTTTTTCAATAAAGGATTTTCTGAAGCTGCCCAAACACCTTGCATAGCAGCCAAAGCCACTGATAACGCCAAAATATTTAACTTACGCATAGTTACTCCTAACAATTTTTATCAATAAATATCTTCTAACAAACGATTTTGCCGCCTTAGCTCATCAAGCGTTAGCCCAACAGCCTGCGCACAAACCGCTAATTCCACACACACCGCAGCCGCCATCTCACGACCACCACAAATCATCACCACAGCCCCTGCACGCAAACGCTCTATCAAATGCGAACGCTCACGCGCCACCACCGCCTGCACATACTCTTTTGCCTTCACACGCGACCATGCTGGATAAAATCCAGATAAACGCCCATCAGCAAGCCAGCTTACAATCTCATCGCCATACAGCCCATCCACCTCAGGCTGCCGCCCACCCCAAAATAAATCCAAGGCGCGTCCAGAATGGTTATGCCGAATCATTCCCACAAAAGGCGCAATCCCCGTCCCCGCACCAATCATCACCACCGCCCCTTTTTTAGGCAAATGAAACCGCGGATTGCGCACCACCACCCCTTCAACCGCCTCCCCCAAAGAGAGATGACACAACCAAGGCGAACACAATCCACCTTGCTGATAACGCACACAAATCTCCACCGCATCATCATATTTAGAATGCGAGCCTAAGGAATACAACCTTGGCACCGCACAATCAGGCACATAAACCGCCAACCAATCCCCTGGTTCATGCTTAGGCATACGCCCAGCGCCCAAACGCAACACCGCCAACGGCACATTAAGCGCCTCCCCATAAAGCGTTTTCTCCTTAAGATAAAAAGTCTGCGTTTTCGGACGTTTAGGCACATAGTCCACCACCAACGAATGCCCCAAACACCGCCCCACTTCAGCACACCACGACGTAAACGCCTGCGAGGACTGCTTATCAATATATCCAAGCGGCAACATTGCCTCCCCACAACGCTCAGTCACCGCCAAAGCCACCTGTTCACCAAAAGCACAGAACTTCACAAAGGCGCGGTCTCCAAAAGCCAATGTTGCATGGCGTAAACCCTCAGTAGGTTCAAACGCCGCCAAACGCGTTAAAAATCGCGTCGCTGACTGTGGCGCATCCCCATCCCCATAAGTAGAAGTTAACAACAACAGCGTCTCAAGTTTTGGATAATGCCCCCCCAACGCATTCATCTCAATGGTGCGCACCTGTTCACCCGCCACATGCAATGCCTCATGCAACGCCTTGGCAAATCCCCAAGTACTCCCCCCCTCAGAACCAACCAGCAATAACACCGTCGCTTCAGCTGCAGAAGCCTGATGCGGTAAACGTCCACCCCCCAATTTTCGCCCACGCCACCAAACCATCACACCCGTTACCACAAAATAAGGCACACTCAACGCCACCAGCAACAGCACCACCGCCCACCAAGGCGAACCTTCGCCCGTATGTAGCAATAACACCCAATCCATCACACGCGCTAGAAATGGCAAAGCCTCACGCGATAAAACATCGCCTGTAAATTGGTCAATAAACACATATTCACGGTCAGTCTGCACCGTCCACACATCAAACCAATCCTCAGCAATCGGATAAATCACCTCACGCACAGACGCCATCTGAATCTCTTGCAGTCCGTGCAAAGTCCAAGGCTCAACCGCCTCCAACTCCTGCAAGCTTTCAGGATAAGCAGGTGGTTTATCCGCCCCAGCAGAGACCAAATCAAACGTTACCGCAGATAACCAAATCGCCGTTATAGTCGTTATCAGCAATGGCAACAATGCCAAGCGCCCAAGCGCTGAATGCGATTGCCCAGCGCCCTGCCAAGACATTGGCGCAAATAATTGCCTCACCCCACCTAAACGCCGTAAAAGCAACGCCACCCCACTCACCGCTAAAACCAACATCACCAACGCACCTAAGGCAGGAAAAATCCGCCCATTTTCTCCAAGTAGCAATGAACGATGCAATTTGCGCAACCATACATAGCCCTCTGGCTCTTTTTGCTCACGCAACAAAGCGCCCGTTTGCAACGACAATCCCTGCTCTTGTAAACGGTTATTCTTGCTATAAGACAATTTAGCTTCACCCGAAACAGAAACAGATAACCGCTGGGGTGTAATGCGTGGCTGCGCCTTAGCAATCTGCTCAATGACCGCCGCCACACTCATCTCTTTAGCCCCAGCAGGTAAACGATAGGCATCATAAAGGGGTTTTGTCGCCAACAAAGCGCCTGAAACCGCCAATACTAATACCAACACCGCCAAAGCCAATCCCAGCCATGAATGAATACGACGCCACATCAGAACATCACCCCATTACAAAACAACGTGCCAATTAACAAACTTATTCCCACTTAAAGCGCAAATAGCGCACATAACCCGTCCCAGGAATTTTCTCTTTCATCTTCTCACTAGATAAAGGCGCTTCTACATCGGTTGGGAAGTTGTTTTGATCTTCAACCGAACTATCCACCCGCACCTGATACCCCTTATCCAAAATCTCATCTTCTAACTCAATGCGAATCAATGCTCTATCTCCAGGTGCGGTTGACGCGCCTGTAATCGCATCCAAATCCTGTGGCGCGCGCCCTAAATACTTCCACCAACGCGGCTGGTCTCTATACCAACGCTCCTCCTCACCAGAGACCCAAAGCGTGCGAACATAGCGCCCCTGCTCATCAACCAAATACATCGCAAAATAAGCATTTTCACCTTCATAATCATTAAGCTGAACCAAAAAAGTCCCTTCAGCAGCCACCGCTACAGAACCCAAAGCGCCCGATGCCAACACTCCAAATAGCAATGCCTTTTGCATCGCGCCAACCAAAGGTAGACGAGAACCCAAAGCTTTTGACATATCAACCTCCCTTAAAAAAATAACAAAAAACAACCCAGCAGCTTGTACAAAACACTTGCACAAGCTTAAAAAGCCTTACATCTACAGTTCAATCCATGCCACCAATGGCTTATAGTCAAGGAATCAAAAAACAGTTACACTAAAACTTATGGCATACTCAAAAGATTACAGACAAATGATATTGAACAAGCTGGCATCAGGTCATAGCTACAGAAAGCTTGTTGAAGAATATCGACTCAGCGCAACAACTATTCAACGTTGGAAGAAAAGCATAGAACGCAAGAAGTACGAACGCAAACCGGCAAAAATCGATAATGAAGCTTTAATGGCTGACGTCCAAGCTTATCCTGATGACTATTGCTATGAACGGGCAAGACGCTTTAACTGTAGCGACAGAGCTATTGCCATAGCATTAAAACGTGTCGGCATTACTCGAAAAAAAAGACCTTAATTCATCCGAAAGCAGACAAACAACAGCGCCTATTATTTCTTAAGCAGTTAGCGGCATTTGAAGCTGAAGGCAGAACCCTCATTTACTTAGATGAAAGCGGCTTTAAATCTCATGACAACAGAGCTTACGGCTATTCCCATAAAGGCTGCCCTTGTTTAGAAAAGTACAACTGGCAACTCAAAAATCAAAGCAATGCTATTGGGGCAATACATAAGAACAAGTTGTTTGCGGTAGGACTTTACGATTGCAGTATTAATAGTGATGTATTTCATTGTTGGGTAGAAGAATTGCTGTTAACACAATTGCCTGAAAACAGCGTCATTATTATGGACAATGCCAGCTTTCACAAAAGACAGGATACCCAACAGCTTATCGCAGATGCGGGACATCATATTTTATGGCTGCCGCCATACAGTCCGGATCTGAACCCAATCGAGAAAATGTGGGCTTGGCTTAAACGTAAACGCAAGGATTGGCGATTAAATTGCATCGATAAACTATTCTTTTACTTCCTGTGGATTTGTAACTCTTTTTGATTTCCTTGACTATACCAATCAACGAGCAGACCCAACGGCTAAACGAGTCCGTTCTATTCTCTGCCCCTACCATAACAGAACGGGCTCCCTGGACCAGCAGGGTTCGCAGGTAGGCATCACCCGCTTTTGTTATCCTGCCAAGCTTTGATTTTCCGCCACTACTGTATTGTGATGGCGTTAGCCCCAACCAGGCTGCCAGTTGGCGCCCGTTCTTAAAATCATGGGCATTGCCAATACTGGCGACCAGCGCACTCGCCGTTGTGGGCCCAATACCTTTCAGTTCCATTAACTGCTGGCTGCGATGATCTGTTTTGGCAACACGAGATAACACCCTGTCATATTCGGCGATTTTCTCTTCAATATTAGTGACATGTGCTAATAGATCATCAATGCACAGCCTGACCTGTACTGGCAGAGTTTCCTTCTGGTCAGAAACAGCATGACGCAGAGCATCAGTGCTTTGTGGGGCAATAACCCCGAATTCAGATACCAACCCCCGAAGACGGTTATACGTCGCTGTTCTTTCCTGAATAAATCCCTGTCTTGTCCTATGTAAGCATTGCATTGCCTGCTGGCTTTCGTCTTTGACGGGTACAAAGCGCATGTGCGGCCGCTGCACAGCCTCACAAATAGCTATTGCATCAGCTGCATCATTTTTCCCGGTCTTACCCGCCATGCGATAGGGTGAGACAAATTTCGGTGCCATCAACCGGACATCATGGCCATACTGCCTGAATAATCTTGCCCAATAGTGGGCACCCGAGCAGGCTTCCATTCCAATGACACAGGGAGGTAAACCAGCGATGAGTTCAGAAAGTGCTGCACGCGACACCTTGGGTTTAACCAGAACTGCTTTACCATTTTGGTCAACGCAGTGAACAGCAAACACATTTTTAGCAAGATCGATACCGACAGTGGTGATGGTCATAACGAATCCCTCTGGGTCAATGTTTATCCCATGATTGCATGAAAGTTAACCAGGCGCATATCCAGGGGAAGTCCCTTCCATTCGTTAAGCGTTTTAAGCTAACGGGTGATTTCGTTCCATTGAGCGCGAACCCCTGACCGTAAGGGATGTACGAAATGATCCGGCTGGGTAGTGTTCAAAAAACTGTGTCACTCCCATAAACTATCCAGAAAACAAGGAATGACATTATGCAACACTTTGACTTTAACGAAGCTTTAAAAGCCATCCAAGCAGGTAAGCCCATCACAGGCAGTGATGGGGTCCTAGCCCCGCTTATTAAACAACTTACTGAAGCAGCTTTATCAGCTGAAATAGAAAGTTATCTTGGGCAGAATCTCAATAGTAATAACCGCCGTAACGGTTACAGTAAAAAGACGGTCAAATCGACACTTGGCAGCTTCGAACTTGAAACTCCTCGTGACCGCAATGGAGAATTTGAGCCTGTCTTAGTCAAGAAACACCAAACTAAGCTCAGCCCTGAAATAGACAATCGTATCTTATCGCTGTTCTCGCACGGGATGAGCTATAGCGCTATCAAAGAGCACATTAGCGAGATTTATCAGCTTGAGGTTTCAGAAGCTGCCATCAGCAGTATCACCGACCAACTTATCCCACAACTTAAAGTCTGGCAATCCAGAGCACTGGATAGCGTTTATCCTATCGTATGGCTTGATGCTATTCACTATAAGGTCAAAGATGAGGGACGCTATGTCAATAAAGCAGTCTATACACTGTTAGCCCTCAATACTGAGGGGCATAAAGAGCTTATTGGACTTTACTGCTCTGAAAGTGAGGGCGCCAATTATTGGCTGTTTGTGCTGATGGATTTACACAATCGTGGCGTAGAAGATATTCTTATTGCCTGTGTTGATGGTTTAAAAGGCTTCCCTGAAGCCATTGAGGCGATATTTCCTAATACCGAGGTACAGTTGTGCGTGATTGATCAAATCCGTAACAGTATTCGTTACATAGCCAGCAAGGAGCAAAAAGCCTTTATGTGTGATTTAAAGCCTGTGTATAAGGCGGTTAATAAAGAATCTGCCGAATTGGCCCTTGATGAACTCGACAGACTCTGGGGCAGTAAATATCCTGCGGTGATAGCTTCTTGGCGAGAGAAATGGCATTTACTATCGGCTTATTTTAAGTACCCTGAGGCAGTCAGGAAGCCCATTTATACCACCAATACGGTTGAAGCGCTACATCGCCAGTTTCGTAAGTTGACTAAAACTAAAGGTGCTTTCCCCAATGAAAACAGCTTGCTTAAATTACTATATGTGGCTATGTTAAATGCCGGTGAGAAATGGACAAGACCTATCAACAATTGGGGACAAACTATGATGCAGTTGTCTATCCATTTCCCCGGGCGCTTAGATAAGGTGATGAGCCTTTGATTGAACTGACACAGATTTCTGAACGCCCTCCGTAGCGAGTCTGTTACGGTTCCATCAATAGCCGACAAGCGAAGCGCGTCAGTTAGCGACTTCAAAGGCTACGTTACAGTCTCCACACATCACATTCAGGTCAGGCTTCCCCCAAATATTTGTTTCGCACATAGAGCAGGTGTATTTAATCCTGTTTGATTTATTCTCATTCTTTATCGTCAACTCGCCATCTTCACCAACTTCAATCCCCATAGCTTCTAAGTCACCCGCGAACTGGTCAGCATTGCCAGATGCAATGGCCTCAAGAAGGCGATCCCTTGCTGGAAATCTATCCATCCATGAAATACGAAAATCATCCTTCATAAGCTTGTTGTATTCATCCATGAACTGGCCACCTTCAATGGCATAGTCGGCCATGCTATCACCTGTTCTGGCACCGCCGGGTTTCCCCGTAGAAGATGGCATTAAACCGATAGACTCCATTTTATCAGCCCACTCTTTATTGTGGTATCCACGGCGTCCGGGTTTACCAAAATGGTATTGCCAGAGATGGGCCATTTCATGGACAAGCGTTTGCATAATTTCTTCTGGCGGGCATACGGCAAAATAGGCGGGGTTCATTGCTATTTCATCCGTCCGGGTTCCATTGGCGTGAACAAACCTTTCGGCAGAGATAGCGCTGATGTCCGGCAGTACTTTTACCGTTACGCACCACGCCTTCAGTAGCTGAACAGGAGGGACAGCTGATAGAAACAGAAGCCACTGGAGCACCTCAAAAACACCATCATACACTAAATCAGTAAGTTGGCACCATTACCGGCACTTGCGCTATGTCGAATTCCTCCCGACGAGCGCAACTGGAAAAAAAATCAAGAGTACTTTCAAAGCGACAGGAATTGCCTTTCCTTGCTTATCTGTTACAACGAGCGTCAAGCATGATGACGCTCGAAGGCTGATCCGAATGTTTGCAGACCACAAAATCAATGCGTAAGCGCACCTTGATGCACAATGCCTTTTTTCAGTAAAATCTTAAATACTCCCGCATCAGAAACATGCATTACCATGCTTCACTAAAAGCCTGAGAAATTTGACTCCCCATCATGTATGAGTGACGCCAAAAGCAACCTAATTCACGCTCTGCCGATAAAGCGGGAGGAAGCTCCATCACTGCTAAATGATCCGGTAAATGTACATCTCTTACCCAGCCATACGGCAATAATGCATGACCATAACCTGCGGCAACTAAAGCCATTCGATGCTCAACACCAAGGCCATATGTACGAGTCAAGCCGGAGCTTAATAATTTACTTAAGCCTTCAGTAATTAGCGATGGAACAAAATCATCCTCGCTAAGTGGTAGTAATCCAGGCTCACAGAGCATAAGAGGATGGAGTTCAGGCTGAAGTTTATCGGCTCGCACTAGTAAGACAAAGTGTTCCTTGAATAAGCTTGTATATGCTATCCCCTCAGGAACCGACTGTGCTGCACTAATTAGCAAATCAATTTCACGGTTCTGTAAACGCCGTAACAGACCTTGATGCTTGCCACTAACCAACTCGACTTTAGTTTTACCTGAACGGTGAGCACAAATCTGGATAATCCGTAACAAGTTATCCGGTGCCAGTGAGGAAATCACTCCAATACGTAAGGTTTGCCCAAAGGGAAGAGCTAAGCCATCATCACGTAACCCCTCAAGCCGAGCCACGCCTTCTAAAATTACGGCGATTAAGTCTAAAACTTCCTTTCCAAAGGCAGTGGGTGTTATTTTACTCCCCCTTTCAAAAATGGGCTGTCCGAGAATTTCCTCTACTTTTTTTACTTGATAAGACAAGCCCGAGGTCGAAATACCCATGTCTATGGCCGCATAACGAAAACTACGTTTCATTGCGACGGCCTCAACTAAAAGCAAGTCACGCACAGACACTGCTGCTAGCTTGTTCGAAATTACTTCACGCACCGTCATAAATATTCGATTCCAATTGATGAAAAACTGGCTATAATATTTTTAATCAAAATTATATTCAATTGGAGGGATTATGACCTCAATACCCCGTTGCTTTGCCGTGCTAGTAGCGACAACTTTGTTATCAGGTAACTTGTCAGCGCAAGAATTTAACTTTACTGATGTAACCGGACAGGAAATTAAGTTAGAAGCCCCTCCTAGACGTATCATTACTCTGCCCAATCCAGCTGCAGCTACCTTCATCGCAATAGATGGTTCTACCGAGCTGTTAGTGGGTATGAATGAGGGCTCTAAACGAGCCTTTGAGAGCGGTATGATGAGCGTTATGTTTCCTGAAGCTGTTGATATCTCCAGTGACATTTTGTCGGAAAACGGTGGTTGGATGCCCAACGTAGAGGCCATCGCAGAACTTAAACCGGATTTAGTCATCCAGTGGGGTGAGCGCGGCGATGATATCGTAGCTCCACTTCGCAATGCAGGTTTGCCCGTTGCTCTAATGGTAGGCGGTGGCAATGCGGGTACAGAAGAGCTGGCCCGAGCCAATATGAAAATGGTGGCTGATATCACGGGTAATACTGAAAAACTGTCAAAGCTTATTGATTGGCGTGACCGTGTACAAAGTGAAATTACTACTGGTTTAAAACAAGTAGGCTTTCATGCAACACCAAGCATTTTGCATTTGCGCTCTGCCAAATCCAAGTTGACTGCTACTGGTGAGAAAAGTTATCAACAAACCTTCATCGAGCTGGTTGGCGCTAAAAATGTAGCTCAAGGAGCTGGCGTACAAAGCACTGTTAGCGTGGAACAGATTCTTGAATGGAACCCAGATATTATCTTACTTTCCGCAGCAGAGACGGATGCTGGATTAGAAGCGATATACGACGACCCATTACTTTCTCGCTTAAATGCCGCCGTACAAAAACGCGTTTATAAGACACCTCAAGGTGGATATATCTGGGATAGTGCTTCCCATGAAAGCCCCTACACATGGATGTGGCTGGCCAATCTTACTCATCCCGATATTTTCTCTTTTGACCTACGTCACGAATTAAAAGAAGGCTTCAAATTACTTTATAACTTTGACCTATCGGATGAGCAGATAGATCGAATTCTGCGTATTGATATGAACGGCGACAGTCACGGTTATCAAGTGTTTCGTAAACAATGAACAAATATACGCGATCGATTCACTCGTCCTCAGAAATGGTTGAGCCAGTTACCCTGAGCACTTGGCGTGCTAGTCATTGGCCTCTTTTGTCCCTACTGCTTATAGCGACTGTGCTAATCGGGCTATCAGTAGGTCGATACAGCGTAGCGCTAGATGAGATTGTAGCCATCCTATATGCAGCCTTACGAGGTGATAACTCACAGCATATGGATGCGTTGGTGATCTTGAATGTACGCTTGCCGCGCATATTATTGGCAGGAGTATGTGGGGCTGGGCTTGCCATCTGCGGGGTAGCCTTACAAACCTTATTTCGTAACCCTCTCGTTTCACCTAAAGTGCTAGGTTTATCCTCAGGTTCAGCATTAGGAGGATCACTGGCAATTTTGGCTGGAGTAGGGGGGCCGCTACTGATGGGGGCTACGTTTGTATCAGCATTTGCTGCTCTGTTTTTAGTAGTGCTGATTTCAAATATGGCGGGTCGTACTTTGATGACTATTGTGCTTGCTGGAATTGTTATTGATGCTTTATTTGCAGCAGGTATTTCGTTAGTTCAATATGCCGCGGATCCAGAAACGAGTTTACCTGCCATCGTCTTTTGGCTGATGGGAAGCTTTGCAACGGCGAGTTGGGAAAAATTTGCACAAACTGCTCCTATACTCATTGCCAGCATTTACCTACTGAATAGAATGCGCTATCGCATTGCTGTACTCGCTATGGGTGACGACGAAGCTAAGTCGTTTGGCATCCATGTTGCACGCTCCCGGATGGTCGTCTTCGCGTTGATTTCTATCATTATCGGCGCCTGCGTAACCGCATCGGGCGTAGTGGGGTGGGTAGGACTCGTAATCCCACACTTTGCTCGTATGTTAGTAGGCGAAGATCACCGCCGGCTCTATTTCACGAGTCTTATGCTGGGTGCCACTTTCATGATTTTGACTGATACGTTGGCTCGTAGTTTAACTGCTGCAGAGATTCCTTTAGGCGTACTCACAGCTCTAGTTGGCGCCCCCGTCTTTGTGTACTTACTATGCACTCGTCGACGTGAAAGGGCTTAATCATGCAAACCGTCTTTACCTCTCATCTCAGTTTAACTGGAGCGTGCGTACGTTTTAGTGAACGTGTGATTTTTCAGGATTTAAGTTTTAACGTACAAAAGGGCGAAACGTTGGCCATTTTGGGCCCAAACGGACGCGGTAAGACTACGTTGCTAAAAGCTCTATTAGGCTCACAACGTTTAGATCAAGGACAACGGCAGGTACCCCACCTCATCGGCTATGTACCTCAATACCAATACGGTAGTGAAAACCATTGTTGCCTCGATGTGGTACTTATGGCACGAGCCGCCTTGCTTCCCATGTTCAGCCTTCCTTCACAGCGGGATCGTAAGCTAGCTCTTGAAGCATTGGAAAAAGTAGGCGGAGGGCATTTTGCTTATCGTTTATATGGCTCTCTATCCGGCGGCGAGCGCCAATTAGTGTTGCTTGCTCGTGCTTTAGCTACTGGTGCTGAGGTACTCATACTTGATGAGCCGGCTTCAGCTTTAGATTTAGCTAATCAGGACTTATTGCTTAACGTCTTATTCGAGTTACGCCGAGTACGTAGCCATTCGGTCGTTTTTACCACTCACCATCCGCAACACGCTCTGCATCTCGCAGACAAAGTACTGCTGATGCACACCAACGATCAGATTAAATTTGGTCCAGCTGATGAGCTGTTAACCGAGTCTGAGTTATCCCGTTTATACAACGTCAGACTACGCCGTCTAATGGTGCAAACGGGAGAACATTTTCAAAGCACAATCTGCCCGGTTTTTGGAATACGTGAACCGGATCAAGATATGCCCATTTCTTAATCCTCTAAACAAAGGTAAATACAATGAGTAACGATACAATCTCCTATCTGGAAAATGGACATGAATTTACAGTCCACTTTGATGAGTTATTAAAATACCACGGTGCCGGTTATCCGGGTGGTGTAGCCCACGGGCTAAAAGTTATGCAGCGAGCCTGGCCCTTGCTAGATAATGGTCGTTTGCCTGAACGACGTGAAATTCGCTGTGTCACAGCCTTTGGAGGCCCAGGGGGTAGAGATGCGATTGAGTTTGTTACCCGCGGTCTTACTGAGGGTCGCTACATTGTTGATAACTCAGTAGGGCTCGAAGAAGAAGAGTCCCCCGGTGGTCGTTATTACTTCCGTTTCGAGTACCGTGGCACCGCTGTTGAAATCACCATCCGTCCCGGACACGTACGCCCCGAGTTCATTCAGTTAGCACGCAAGAAAGACCGCTCACCAGAAGAAGAGATCATTTTGGCTGAAATGAAGCTCGAAATGGTAGAACGCTTGTTAGTCCAGCCCGCAGAAGATATTTACAACGCTACCGTATTATCGTAATAAGTCATAGCCATGAATCAAGAACGTCAAACTTGGCTCGGGCTACTTGCCCGAGCTAACCGAGATTATCTGGAAAATATCTGGGCTACTTACAATCCGGGTGTGCCTATACAAAAACTCGCTGGCCCTGAAACGGGGTTGGTGCAGCTCAATACACAAGCTTGTAAGGCCTCAGTGTCATTTCAGTTTGGTGAGGCTTCTTGTACTCGCTGCGTAATCGCTATTGGGAAAATTCAAGGTTACGCAGTACATTTGGGCTCCGATCTACGCAAAGCGGAGTTAGCGGCCTATCTAGACGCCTTTCTACAAACGGCCCCCTCCCACCAACGTGAGCTGGTGCTGCACCCTATACGCCAACAGTTAGAGCTAAAAAAGGCTGAGAGGGAGCAGCTGACGGCTGCTACTTCTGTACGTTTCTACACCACACAAAAAACTTAGAATCATGAAAATACCTTTACGATCTGAGCACAGACATGACGATGAGTTACATCGGCAGACGCGTACTTATCGGCGACTACTGCATGCCTTTGGTTACCCAATGCGCATACAGCAACTAGAAGAGCGTGCTATTCATTGCATCGTTGACTGCCTTCTAGACAGCCAAACGACGGTAGCTATTGAGGTGGAAAATAAGGAATTAACAAGCCGTATTTTGAATACAGGCGCAACCTTGAGCCAAACTCCCGAATGGGTTTTTGCAGGTTCTCAACGGCATCACTTACAACATATTCCAGCAGGAAGCCGTGAGTCGCCTGAAAGTGGGGCAACCCTTGTCATGGAAATAGCCGCCATATCACCTACAAACGGGGGGCTTGCTATACGAGCCACCGGTGCAGGACTCAACAAACCACACACTTTATATTTTTCAGGGTTACATCAAAATGTAGTCATTGATCATATTGCTTTTCGTGCCGATTACCCGCGTGGAGTGGACCTACTACTATGCGCTGACACGCAGCTGGTTGTATTACCACGTCACTTAACTTTGGAGATCATTTAATGTACGTACCAGTAAAGGGTGGTGAACAAGCAATTGCTGCTTCCCGTATAGCCGTAGAACGGAGTCGCCGAGGCGACGACACAATCCCCGAGATTGAAATTAATCAAATCATGGCACAAATGTCGTTAGCTCTTGATCGGATCATGAGTGAGGGGGGCTTATACGATCGACGTTTTGCTGCTATTGCCTTTAAGCAAGCTCAGGGAGACATTGCCGAAGCGGTATTTCTCGTACGTGCTCATCGCGCGCAATTAGCCAATTTTGGCTCAAGCCAAAACATAGATCTAAAAACAATGCATTACAGTCGCCACATTTCCGCCACGCAAAAAGAGTTGGCTGGAGGGCAAATTTTAGGCGCCACTTACGACTACACCCACCGCTTACTGAATATGGATTTAGAACACTCTCGCCCTCAGTGCGAGTTACCTAAATCAGTGATAACAGCTCCCTCATCGCCCTCTAGCTCTGAGCCACTGTACGCAGATCTTATCCGCACCGAAATATCTAAAGCTCCGATAGACATTACGCGAACTGTTTTGCCTTCTTTACCTGATCCTTGCGAGCGTCTCGCTCATCTCGCTCGTGGCGAAGAAGGCTACTTAACTGGATTAGCTTACGAGAGTTTGCGTAAAGCCTCAACGAGTCATCCCTATGTAGCGCAATTAATGAGAGGGAGCGTTGAAATATTCGTAGAGCTGGAAGACCTCAATTTAACCGTATCCATTGGTGAGGTTGAGTTAACTGCCTGCACTACTGTGGCTCCAAATTTTAGCTCATCTCCACATTTAGAAGCGGGTTTTGGTATTGCTTTTGGAGCTAACGAGCGTAAAGCCGTCGCCATGGCAATCGTAGATCAGCACTTTAAAATTGAGGGTGCTACCAGTGATGCACTCATGCATACCGACGGAGTCGCTGCATCCGGCTATGTCAGCCATTTGAAATTACCTCATTACTCTGACTTTGATGCTGATTTAGCGCGTTTACGCCGAGTTCAGGCTAAGGAGGAAATATGAATTATGCCTACCTTGATCTACCGTCCAAACAAGAAATACGTCGTAAAACCCTAAAAGCACTCTGTCTACCTGGACGTCAAATACCTTTCTCAGCTCCTGAGCTACCCATTGCCTATGGTTGGGGGGTAGGAGGCATGGCTATTACCGCTGCCTTATTAGAACCGAATGACACGTTAAAGGTAGTCGATCATGGTTCGGATGATACCGTTAATGCCCTGAATATCGCGGATTTTTTTACTAAAACGGCAAACATATCAATTACGACAACAAGCTCAAAGGCTACTCTCATTCAAACGCGTCAGCGAGTCCCTGAAAGCCCGTTGCGGGAAGAGCAAATTGTGGTGTACCAAGTTCCTCGACCTGACCCTCTACGTGGATTTATTAATGATGCGGCCGAAGCACTGACACGGCACGCACATCATGATTACGGTGTCGTGTTAAGCGCTCTATTTGAAACATGGTTGCAACAAGATGATGCGTGCTTAGGATACGACCACCCTGTGATTGTTAATGATGGGGTCTTAATGTCACCGTCGCCTATTCCTGCTATGGATAACCCCCGCATGGCGATGATGCCTGCTATTCAGATTTTTGGCGCCGCACGCGAGCGACGAATTTATGCATTGCCTGCCTATACACCCTTAGCAAACTTAGCTTTTGTTGACCTGCCTGCTAGCCTGAAAAAAGTCGATACAGCATGTTGTATCTGCGGCTCATCTATTCATTATTTGGATAATATTGGTACGTCAAACACCCCCCATTGGGTATGTTCCGACTCCGAAGCATGCAAGGAGCGCGCTCATGTTTAGCTTGCCAGATCCCGTGCTGACAGCACAGGCTATCTCACTTGAAATAGCTGGGCACCGTATTTTGTCGGATTGTCACCTCAAGCTTTATCCTTCCGAGGTTCTCGCTTTAGTCGGCCCCTCAGGTGCTGGAAAATCAAGTCTTCTGAATATACTTGCTGGACGACAGCTATCTAACAACTGTCAGGCTCTTTCCCTTTTAGGCCAGGATTTACTACGTACCAGTCTTTATCAAACTAACCTTTTACGTCGGCGGGCGTGTGGCTATGTGGCTCAGGATGCCAGCACAACCCTAAACCTGAGACAAAGTGCCGCCACTAATATCGTACGTCGTCTTTTTGATTTAGGTGACAACCGTGCGGTTGATGCACTCAAACAAGCACAAAAATGGGGCCAGCGACTTGGTTTATGTCCAGAACGATTACATGAGCCAGTGAAGAACTTTTCGGGAGGGATGCGCCAACGCGTACAAATCGCTGCGGCCATGATCCATCAGCCGAGCATTTTATTTTTAGATGAACCCACTGCTGGTCTCGACTCAGTCGCTCAAGCAGATTTTTTAGATGTGCTCTCTAATTTGAGAAACCAAACACAGACTGCCATGGTGTTTGTGACTCATGACTTACGTCTAGCTCGACTCATTGCTGATCGGGCCATCGTGATGGATCAAGGCCGCATCGTCAGCGAATCCATTATGGATCGTTTGCTTACTGAGCCTGAGCATCTCATCGCCCAAGCTCTTGTTAAGGCAATGATTTAATGAATAAACCAACTGTGATTTTGCAGTATGAAGGCAATGGCATACATCATGGGCCACTTCGCATAACGGCACAAACAGGGCAGATCGTACAGATCTGGGGAGCGTCAGGCTCAGGAAAATCGACTTTGCTCTCACGAATTTGGGGAAGTCGAAGCTTAGGAACGGCACACTTGTGCATACGAACCCACGATCAGCAGTTCACACCAAGCACAATGACACCCGCCCACTTTGCATTTCTACGCTCACGATTAATGTCGTACGTAGGGCAACATCCTACCGTACTACCTCGCGAAAAACTTGTGGATTGGTTTGCTCTAGTCCCCACAAAGACAGTACTCGACGGACTAAGACTGCTGGACCTCTCTCCTAGCTTACTCTCTCGCTATGCCTGTGATGTCTCTGGTGGTGAACTACAGCGTTTTATGTTGCTTCACGCTTATTTTTCTTCTCCTCCAATCTTACTTTTAGATGAGCCCTGTACAGGATTGGATCCAGAGCGTAGTCATCAGGTGAGCACGCTTTTATTACAGGCTAAAGCCGCTCAGAAACTGGTTATTTACACCAGTCATACGAGTGCCAGTTGGGTGGATCAGTCAATCTCTTTAGACGGTTAAACCGTCTACATTTAATTTAACCTGGAAAAGTACTCATAATGAAAAAATTTTATTGGGATCTGCGTTGAGTGTAGGTTGCCTAAACTTCGTTCATGCCGATACCTCAGTCACACTGTATGGTGTGTTGGATGCTGGAATTACTCATCAACGTATTAGTGGCATGTGGGACGGTTCTCCTTACTCATCCAAATCCACTGGGCTACTCAGCGGTGGCCAATCCGGAAATCGATGGGGCTTAAAAGTCACTGAGTCATTGGGTAATGGCACGGCAGCAGTCGTACAGCTAGAAAGTGGTTTTGAGTTAACTACCGGTGAAAGCAAGCAAGGCGGACGTCTATTTCGGGTCCGCTTGGAAAAAGGAAATTATCCTACTATAAGGGCTTCCCCAAACAGTCAACGCCGGTTTTTAATTTCTGGCTGTTCATCAATGAAAGGCAAGGGATGAGACTGCACTACTATAAACGGTCACGCTGAATCGCTATTGATTCGGACCCTGATGAAAGACGCTCGTGAGATCCTCCTTCGTTAATCGGATAGTGATATCCAGTAGGATATGCAGATACTTCTCACGGGGGTCTAACCCTTTACCATCAACGAGTTACAGTTCAGTTACTACTCAGTTTAATTTTTCACGTTGTTGAATACAGTCTGAAGTCATCGCCGTAATGTAATGATGCCCAGCACAACCTCGCATTCTTGGCGGCGATTGCAACGACAGCACGCCAGTATCCCCGCCTATAGTCAAGGAATCAAAAAACAGTTACACTAAAACTTATGGCATACTCAAAAGATTACAGACAAATGATATTGAACAAGCTGGCATCAGGTCATAGCTACAGAAAGCTTGTTGAAGAATATCGACTCAGCGCAACAACTATTCAACGTTGGAAGAAAAGCATAGAACGCAAGAAGTACGAACGCAAACCGGCAAAAATCGATAATGAAGCTTTAATGGCTGACGTCCAAGCTTATCCTGATGACTATTGCTATGAACGGGCAAGACGCTTTAACTGTAGCGACAGAGCTATTGCCATAGCATTAAAACGTGTCGGCATTACTCGAAAAAAAAGACCTTAATTCATCCGAAAGCAGACAAACAACAGCGCCTATTATTTCTTAAGCAGTTAGCGGCATTTGAAGCTGAAGGCAGAACCCTCATTTACTTAGATGAAAGCGGCTTTAAATCTCATGACAACAGAGCTTACGGCTATTCCCACAAAGGCTGTCCTTGTTTAGGAAAGTACAACTGGCAACTCAAGAATCAAAGCAATGCTATTGGGGCAATACATAAGAACAAGTTGTTTGCGGTAGGGCTTTACGATTGCAGTATTAATAGTGATGTATTTCATTGTTGGGTAGAAGAATTGCTGTTAACACAATTGCCTGAAAACAGCGTCATTATTATGGACAATGCCAGCTTTCACAAAAGACAGGATACCCAAGAGCTTATTGCAGATGCGGGACATCATATTTTATGGCTGCCGCCATACAGTCCGGATCTGAACCCAATCGAGAAAATGTGGGCTTGGCTTAAACGTAAACGCAAGGATTGGCGATTAAATTGCATCGATAAACTATTCTTTTACTTCTTGTGGATTTGTAACTCTTTTTGATTTCCTTGACTATATCACACAGCCTTATCTTAAGCAAAGAAAATCCAGCGACGCAAAAACTGGCGCACAGTATAGACAAAAGTAAACAAGAGTCAAATAAAAATTATTCTTATTTATAAAATAAAGCCTCCGCCTCATTTTTTAAAAAACAACCAATAAACCCCAGAAAAATATTCTGACGCTTTTTTATAACCATACGCCACAATCACGCGCTTAATATCAGTTTTGCCTAACACGCGGCATTGCCCAGCTAGCGCCTTTAATCTGGCTAAAAAGTCAGCGCAAATGCTCTAATCTGGGCGCTGTTGCGCCCCATCCAATTAACTTTTATTGTTATTTTTAATTATCAGCTTAGCGTTATATTTTTAAACACCAGCAAACTACAACATAAACCCTAAATATAACTAACAAACCTTGAAACAACACCAACCATCTCCATATCTCCATCACCATTCACTAATCACTACTTCAAATGGCTTATTCACTAGAAATCAGACAAAAAGCCTTGGCTTATTATGACAAATGCAAGAACATTGACCTTGTTATAGAAGCTTTTGGTGTATCAAGACACACCGTGTTTCGTTGGAGACGACAACTTAAAGAAACAGGAAATCTGTCTTGTAAAAAACCCACCAACAGACCCAGAAAGTTTGACAGAAAAGAGCTTCTTGCTTACGTAGAAGCAAATCCTGACAAATATCTACGTGAAATTGGTGAAGTATTTGGGTGTAGTGATATGGCAATCCATAAAGCACTCAAAGCAATGAATATTACTCTTAAAAAAAGACCACAACTTACTTCGAGCAAGACCCAAACAAAGTCAAAGACTTCCAAGATAAATTAACACAACTACAAGCTACGTCCAAACAAGGTTACGAGCTTGTCTATATAGATGAGACAGGCATTGACACTTACTTGCACCGTACTCATGCAAGAAGCCTAAAAGGTCAAAGAGCCTATGATAAAGTCAGTGGCAGACGTTATCAACGAGTCTCCTTAGTGGCAGGACAAATAGGCAACAAAGCCAAAAACTTGATTGCTCCACTCATCTACAACAATACAATGACAAGTGCTTTGTTTGAAACGTGGTTTGAACAAATGCTACTGCCTTGTCTTAACAATCACACCAAACAAACAGGCAAGCCTTGTATAATCATCTTAGACAATGCAAGATTTCACAGAATGAAACACTTGCAAGAGCTTATCAATAATACACCATATGAACATATCATCTTACCATTACCACCTTACTCACCTGAGCTGAACCCAATAGAGCAAACTTGGGCAACGATTAAAAGATGGCTTAGAAGTCATTTGTCAGAGTTTGATACAATCGAAGAAGGTTTGAAGTGTTATTTTGGGGTTTGGTGAGTATAATTTCACTTATTATTTGTCGGCGGTTTCGGCGGATTGGAAAGCCGGACCCGGCACCAGTAAGAAGACTACATCACCGGCAAATTCGGTTGACGGTTTGTGCAATGCTTCGATTAACAAAACGGCGACCGCTGAGTGTTCGCCGTTTTGTTTAGGAATCCATAAAAAATTAGGAAGATTTAAGATGCTTGAGCAATGCGGCGGTGGAAGCATCATGATGCGCGCCGATTTCGCCCGCCAAGCTGGCTTCGGTGCCTTTTGCCAGAATTTTGCCCAATTCCACGCCCCATTGGTCGTAGGCATTCACATCATACAAAATGCCCAAAACGGTGGTTTTGTGTTCGTACAAGGCAATCAGCGCGCCCAAACATTGCGGACTTAATTCATCAAGAATCAATGTCGAGCTCGGACGGTTGCCCGGAGAAGTGCGTTGATAGCGTTCGGCTTCGGGAATCTCTTGTAAATCGCTTTCATCGCGTCCGCGCATCAGTGCTTCGGCTTGTGCCAAGCAATGTCCGTGCACAATGTGCGCGGCTTTTTCCAAGCCCTGCGGTGCTTTTTTCACGGTAATGAAATCTAGCGGAATGCGGCGCTGTCCCTGATGAATCAATTGAAAGAAGGCGTGTTGCGATTCGGTGCCGGTGCCGCCCCAAATAATTAAGCCGCTGGGTTTGTCCAAAGGTTTGCCGGCGCGGTTAGCGCGTTTGCCGAGGCTTTCCATATCCAATTGCTGCAAATATTGCGGAAAGGCGGCGAGGCTGTGCGCGTATAAAATCAAGGCGCGGTTGTTAATGCCGAAATAGTGGTTATACCAAGCGTCCAAGAGCGCGAGTTGCGCCGGTAGGTTTTGCGCAATCGCCGCCGTTTGGAAATGCTTGTCCATTTCATGCGCGCCCGCCAAGAGTTTTTCATAGGCGGCATAGCCGTTTTGCAGGATAAAGGGCAGCGCAATGGCAGACCATAGAGAGAAACGCCCGCCGACCCAATCCCAGAAAGGCAAGACGCGTTCTTCGGCAATACCGAAGGCGGCGGCTTTATCTACATTGGCGGAGATGGCGAGCATTTGATTATCCGCCGCCTCGCCGCCGTGCTGACGCAGCCATGTGCGCAAAATATCGGCATTGGCAAGAGTTTCTTCCGTGCCGAAACTTTTTGAAGCGACAATCAGCAAAGTAGTGGCAGGATTGAGCGTGTGCATCAGATGTTGCAATTGCACGGGATCCGGCGTGGCAAGGAAATGAATTTTCGGGCCGTCCGCTTCATGGGCAAAGGCTTCGCATAAGAGACGCGGGCCAAGCTCCGAGCCGCCGATGCCGATATGCACCACATCGCTAATCGCTTCATCACGATAACCCTTCCATGTGCCGCCGCGAATGCGTTCGGCAAAGTCTTGCATGCGGCGGCGTGCGGCGCGGATTTCAATGTTCACATCAATACCATTGACGACAAATTCTCCTTCCGCCGGCGCGCGCAGGGCATGATGCAGGGCGGGACGGTGTTCGCCCTTATTGACGTTGTCGCCGCGCACGACCGCCGCAATGCCTTCCGCCACGCCGGCTTGCGCCGCCCATTGCGTCCACAATTCGCCGGTTTGCGTATTGATGTGGTTTTTCGATAAATCTGCATAGATGCCCGCCACTTGAAAAGTAGCGGCTTGCACGCGCTGCGGCTCCTCGGCAAAGAGTTCGACTAAGGTTTTTTGACTAATTTGCGCGGCATGGTCGCGTAATTTTTCATCAATATGGCTCATATGTGCTCCTAAGCTATGTTATTGGGTTGGCTGCGGCCGAAGCGGCCTTGCAAATCCATTAAATTCTGTGCCATTGCGGCAAGGCTGTGTGTCGTGCCGGCTAATGCCGCCTGACTTTCGCCCGGCATCTGCCAATATTCGCAGTAGATGCGCAGAGTAGCGCCGCGGGTGTCGGTGCCAGAGAGGCGGCAGATAATGCGAGCGCGGTCGCCGCATTGAATCTGCAAACCTTGGTTTTTGCTGATTTCGCCATTGGTCGGGTCGGTATAATCAAATTGTCCGACATGGGTCAGCACCAAGCCTTGCAAACTCTCGCCAATGCGTTTTTTCAGCGCAGCAGCAAAGTCCGCCAGCATCGCTTCGGCGGCTTCTTTATCCAATTCGCTGTAGTCAAAGCGGTTGAAATGATGGCGTCCGTAAATCTGCCAATGGGCTTGCAGAATTTCATCGGGACTTTGTTCGGTAGCCGCCAATAGACTCAGCCAACATAAGACCGTCCATAAGCCGTCTTTCTCGCGCACATGATTGCCGCCGGTGCCGAAACTCTCTTCGCCGCATAATTGGATTTTGTCGGCATCGAGCAAATTGGCAAAGAATTTCCAGCCGGTAGGGGTTTCAAAGCAACGCATGCCTTTGGCTTGAGCCACCGCATTTGCCGCGCGACTGGTCGGCATGGTTCGACCGATACCATTTAATTTTTCTAAGCAGGGAATATGTTCATGCAGGGCGGCAATAATTGCCAGACTGTCGCAGGGATTGACTATCTGCTTGCGCCCCATGATTAAATTGCGGTCGCCGTCGCCGTCACTCGCCGCGCCCATGACTGCTTCGGGAAACTGCGCCATCGCCGCCTGCAAATTCTGTGCATGCGAGGGCTGCGGGTCAGGGTGTCCGCCGCCGAAATCGGGACTGGGTGTCGTATTAATCAGATATTTTTCCGGCAAACCTAAACGCTTGGCGAAAATCTCCTGCGCATACGGACCTGTGGCGGCATGCATGGCATCAAAAACCAACGGTTTTGCCGCCAAATAGACTTTGATTTTGGGAAAATCGAAAAGACTTTCCATCAAATCGGCATAATCCGCCGTACTGCTGATCACATCTATTTGCGTCTCGCCTAAAACATAGCTGCCCTGCTGCAAAGCCGGCACGGCAATATCGGCAATCACATATTCTTTGAGGATTTTGCTGTTTTCAAATACACGCTCGGTCACGCTTTCAGGTGCCGGCTGCCCCGCCTGCAGATTGAATTTAATTCCGAAATCGCCGTTTTCGCCGCCCGGATTATGGCTGGCGGAAAGAATGATGCCGTAATCGGCTTGATAATGACGGATGACATGCGATGCCGCAGGCGTAGAAAGCAATCCGTTTTCGCCGATAATCAGGCGTTTAACGTTTTGCGCTACCGCCATTTTAATTAGAATTTCAATCGCTTCCTGATTATAAAAACGTCCGTCGCCGCCGATGACGATGGTTTTGCCGTTTGCGCCAAGCGTCGTGAAAATGGCTTGGATGAAACTTTGGGTGTAATGCGGCTGACGAAAATGACTGACGGGCTTGCGCAGCCCTGAAGTACCGGGTCGCTGATCCGTAAAAGTATCAAAGGCTTGGATAATATGCGGCATGATAATTCCCATGATTGAATGAACTGCTGACTATAGGGGTTTTGCCTTATTTTGACAAGCAAGTATTAACAATTTAAGCCTATATTCGGCTTAGATAAATATCAAAGCGCGTATTGGGTGCTGCAATGCTGTGATGCGGTGCGATGCCGCCCAAATGTTCGGCGCTGTGCGGACGTTTGACGACAATGCGCGGGCAGCCGCTATTGAGTGCGCTATCTAATAATTGCGCGTTATCGCTTTGTTCCCCGGCATCCGCGCCTAAGAGGGCGTGCAGGATTTGCATGTCTTTTTTGACTTTGGCGGATTTTTGCCGCTGCGGATACATGGGATCGAGGTAGATGGCGTCGGCCTGTGCGCCGCTGGCGGTGAGAAAATCGCGGCTGTCGTGGTGAACAATTTCTATTCTGGCGGCGACAGCGGCGGTCAGCGGCAGTTCTCGGGCTTGTTCGACGGCTTGTTTTAACAGTATATAGAGATAGGGGTTGCGTTCGCAGAGAGTAAGCCGAAAGCCGCGATAGGCGAGCAGCCAAGCATCGCGCCCCCAACCGGCGGTGGCGTCGATGATGCTGCCGCCCGCCATGCCTTTAAAGGCTTTGGGCAGGTATTCCGTGCCGCCGCGATGACGGTAATGTGCGCCGGAAAAGTCGATATGCAGGGGCTTGATGCCCTCGCGGCAGAGTTGCCAGAGTCCTTGCGGATTTTGCGCCAGATAGAAGTCTTGTGCCGGCATCTGCTCGAGGATTTGCCATGCCTTTTCTTCGGCAGCGGGCGGATAGGAGTCGAGGGCAAGGGCTTTAGTCATTGGCATTCATTAAATCGATCGGTGTTTGTCCGATGGGGCTGTGGCGGGCGCTGCGGCTGTCGGCGCGTTCGGCGGCAAGACGGGCGAAGTAGCGCTCGTCAATGTCGCCGGTGATGTATTTGCCGTCAAAGACGGAGCAGTCGAAGCGTTCGGCAAGGCGGTGTTTGGTGGATAAGCAGGCGTCTATCAAATCGGGCAGGCTTTGGTAGATGACTTTGTCCGCGCCGATGAGTTCGGCGATTTCTTCAGGCTCGCGTTGATGGGCGATCAGTTCTTCATGGGTGGGCATGTCGATGCCGTACACATTCGGATAGCGCACAGGCGGCGCGGCGCTGGCGAAATAGACTTTGTTGGCACCGGCTTCGCGCGCCATTTGCACGATTTGTTCGCTGGTGGTGCCGCGTACGATGGAGTCATCCACCAAGAGCACGTTTTTACGGCGGAATTCCAACGGCAGGGCATTGAGTTTCTGTCGCACGGATTTTTTGCGCAGGGTTTGTCCGGGCATGATGAAGGTGCGCCCGATGTAGCGGTTTTTCATAAAGCCTTCGCGGAATTTCACGCCCAATTGATTGGCGAGTTCGATGGCGGAGGCGCGGCTGGTGTCGGGAATGGGGATGACGACGTCGATATCGTGATCCGGCCATTCGCTTTTGATGCGTTCGGCGAGTTTTTCGCCCATGCGCAGCCGCGCTTTATAGACGTTGATGCCGTCGATGGTGGAATCGGGACGGGCGAAATAGACATATTCGAAAATGCAGGGCACGCGCTCGGGATTGTCCGCGCATTGGCGGCTGAACAGTTCGCCGTTTTCGCTGATGATTAAAGCTTCGCCGGGTTCGACGTCGCGGATAATTTCAAAGCCTTGCGCTTCCATTGCCACCGATTCGCTGGCGACCATGTATTCCGTACCGCCCTCGCTTTCGCGTTTGCCGTAAATCAGCGGACGAATGGCGAAGGGGTCGCGAAAGGCTACCAAACCGTAGCCGCTAATCAGGGCGACCACCGCATAAGCACCGCGTACGCGGCGGTGCGTGCGGGCAACAGCGGCAAAGATTTGCTCGGGCGTGGGCGGAATATGTGCTTCATGGGCGAGTTCGTGGGCAAAGATGTTGAGCAGGACTTCCGTATCCGAGCGCGTATTGATATGGCGCAAATCACTGCGGAAAATATCGGCGATGAGATCGGAGGTATTGGTCAGATTGCCGTTATGGGCGAGGGCGATGCCGTAGGGGGAATTGGCGTACATCGGCTGGGCTTCGGCGCTGCTGGCACTGCCGGCGGTGGGGTAACGCACATGGGCGATGCCGATATTGCCGATAAGGCGGCGCATATGTTTTTCGCCGAAAACATCCGCCACCAAACCGTTAGACTTGCGCATAAAAAAGCGGCCATTGTCGCTTGTGACAATGCCCGCTGCGTCTTGACCGCGATGCTGCAGCATAATCAGCGCATCATATAAGACCTGATTGACAGGGTTTTTTCCAACAATACCAACAATCGCACACATGGTTTTTCTCTCGCCGTAAAAAGGAAGGCATTATAATGCAAAGCATTGCCTGCCTAAACAGGCTTTTTTATGAGGAGTTTTGATGCTCGACCGTCATCATCTTGCCATTATCGCCGCCGTCATGGAAACCGGCACCCTGACCAATGCCGCCGATGCCCTGCATCTTACGCAACCTGCCCTAAGCCATACCATCAAAAAACTGGAAGATATATTAGGTACGCCGATTTGGGAAAAAGACGGCAGACGGGTGCGTCTGACCCGTGCAGGGGACTATCTCTATCAAATGGCGCTGCGGCTCTTGCCGCAATTCGAGCGCGGCGAGACGGAATTACGCCGCTTTGCCCAAGGGCTGCGCGGCAGTCTGCGCATCGGCATGGAATGCCATCCTTGTTATCAATGGCTGTTGCGCAATGTGCGTCCCTATCTTGAACAATGGCCGGATGTGGATTTAGATGTGCATCAGCAATTTCAATTCAAAGGCATTGCCGCGCTGTTTGCTTATGAGGTTGACGTGCTGATTACCCCTGATCCCGTGTTCCGCGAAGGATTGATTTTCACGCCGGCTTTTCCTTACGAACTCAAGCTCGCCATGCACGCCTCGCATCCTTTGGCGGCAAAAACGGCGATTGAAGCGACGGATTTGAGCAATGAAACCTTATTCACTTATCCCGTGCCGACGGAAAGACTGGATATTTTTCAGCAGTTTCTTCTGCCCGCCAAGCAAAACGTCGCCCTGCATAAGCGCGTGGAAACCACGGAAATTCTGCTGGAAATGGTGGCGGCAAACCGCGGCATTACCGCCTTGCCGGGTTGGCTTTTGGAAAACCAGTTTGCGCATTTGCCGCTGGTCAGCAAATCCATCGGCGCCGGCATTCATAAGCATATCTATTTGGGCATTCGCGAAAATGACGCCGAGATTGATTACATCAAGGGCTTTATCGCGCAATGCGTGGCGCATGATAATGCCTGAAGCTTTTATTGTTTGCGGTAATCGCCGGCGCTGATGCCGTAGTAATTTTTAAAGGCTTTGCCGAAATTGGTTTCGCTGTTAAAGCCTGAAAGCAGGGCGATGTTTAAAATGCTGTCTTGGCTGTTTTTGAGCAAATGAGCGGCTTTTTGCAAACGGGTTTGCAAGATAAAGGCATAGGGGCTGATATTGAGATGCTGCTTGAACAGGCGCATCAATTGCGCTCTGGAGAGATGCCCTAATTCGCAGAGTTTTTCAATCGTCCAATCTTGTTCGGGATTGTGCATAATCGCGTGGATTAAAGGCTGTAGGCGCGGTTCCCGTCCGGCTTTGATAATACCCTCGGGCAATGCGGGCGAGTCGGCAAGATAGGCGCGGATAATCATGATGAATAATGCCGAAGATAAGGCGTGAATCAGCGATGCGGCGCCCTCGTCATACTTATCGGCTTCATTTTTCAACAGTCGGCTTAAGGTTTGCAGGGCGGGATGCTCGACATTGATGGCAATCATCTGCGGCAGAGCGCGGAAAAGCGCCGCATTCGCTTCATAATGAAAAACGGCGCAGAAAAACTCCATATCGGCTTGTGCATAATCGCCGCAGTAGTTCAGGGTAAATACGCCTTGCTTGCGGCTGTGTATTTTTTCCTGTCGATGCAGGGATTTATCGCTGCTGCTCAAGCGGTGCGTATGCGCTTGCGGAAAGAACAGAATATCGCCCTGCTTAATCGCACGGGCTTCTTTTTCTCCTGCGATATTCAGCCAGCCGCTGCCGCGGCTGATGATGTGCATATTGGCCTGCCCCTGCTTTTGCTCATGCGGAATCGACCAGTCCCCTTGCAGACGGCAATGAATATCCGCTTGACCGCGAATCTGTGCCAGCTGAATTAGTTGATCGAGAATATCCATCTTTTTTGCCTACAATATGAGAGGATTTGATAGGTATGATAGCGAAAAAAGTCGCATAATGCCCGCTCTTCAATGAGAAACTTAGGAGCATATGATGTTTAACGATTGGAACGCCCATACCGCACATGTCAAAAAATCTTTTGGCGAATTAGGCAAAAATCATCCCAAAATGTTGCAGGCTTATCTGTCATTAGACCAAGCGGCAGCGGCAGAGGCTTTGGATGAAAAAACGCGGGAATTGATTGCCATTGCGGTGGCGATTACTACGCGCTGCGAAAGCTGCATCAGCGTCCATGCCGAGAAAGCGGCGAAATTGGGCGCCACGGAAAGCGAAATTGCCGGTGCTTTGGCAACCGCAATTGCTTTGAATGCGGGAGCGGCTTATACCTATGCTTTGCGTGCTTTAGAAGCTGTTGAAGCGCAAAAATAATCGCTATAGTCGAAGAATTGAAAAAGTATTACGGCGTTGGCTGGCCTTGCCGTACTATCTGTACTGTCTACGGCTCGCCGCCTTGTACTACTTTTCCACTTCTCCGACTATATTTCAATTATTCGGGAAATATGATGAAACATTTATTAAGAAATATCTTAATCGCAGCGGCATTGCCCTTATTGTCGCTCGGCGCTTGGGCGCAGGCGGCGGTCGAACAGCCTGCGGCGGCGGTTAGCGAAACAGCGGCTGCCGAATCGGCTGATAAAGCGGCGGTCAAAGCCGAAGGGATATGGATTGACGTGCGCACCGCAGAAGAGTTTGCCCAAGGACATTTGGAAGATGCCGTGAACATTCCCGTCGATCAGATTGCACAAGCCATCGAAGCCTTGAGCCCTGATAAAGACGCGCCTTTGCATGTGTATTGCCGTGTTGGACGCCGCGCGGAAATGGCAAGACAGCTGCTCTTAGAGAAAGGCTATACCAATGTTACTAATCATGGCGGCTATGAGGAATTGGTCGAGAAAGGTTTGCGCTGAGCTAATCAGAGCTTGAGAGCTTAAAAAGAAATCTTTTTATATCATATCGATACTCTCGAGATAAATGCCTTAGCATCCGCACTGTGCCGCAAAAGAATTATCTTTGGTCGAATGATGCCATGATACACTATGCGGCATTTCTTTACTTGGAGTGTTGCGATGAAAACCAATCCTTTAGCCTTTTTTATCAATCAGTTGGAAATGCACACGCCTGCGCCTCTGCGACCTGTGCAGGCACAGGTTAAATCCACAATCAAGCAGGCGGCACAGGCGCAATTCAGCCGTTTCGATCTGGTGCCGCGCGCGCAATTCGAGGCGCAGCAGCGTCAAATCGCGCAGTTAAACCGCCAGATTGCGGCATTGGAAGCGCGTTTGGCGGCTTTGGAAGCGGCGGAATAATTTTCCTGCGGGATGTTGTTTCATGTCATTGCCTTTTATCTTTGCGCTGGTCTTAGTCGCCAGCGCTGTTTTTTCTGTTTTTAATGATCGCATTTTGCGGATGCACCGCTCTATCGGCGTAATGCTTTTGGCCTTGAGCGTGTCTTTGTTATTATTGTTGGCAAAGCATTTCGGTATTTTTCAGATCGAGCAGATTACGCAGTCGGTGGCGAGTCTGAATTTCAGCCACACGCTAATTCACGGTATGTTGGGGGCTTTGCTGTTCGCCGGCGGCATCAATATCAATTTTGATGAGTTGCAGCCGCGCTTGGTCGTGATTACGGTGCTGGCGGTGGCGGGCGTCTTGATTTCGACTTTTACGGTCGGCATTTTGGCGTATGTGTTTGTGAATTATCTCTTGGGAATACTGCTGTCGATGGTGTATTGCCTGACTTTCGGCGCTTTGATTTCACCGACCGATCCGATTGCCGTATTGGCGATTTTACGTTCGATTGGCGTGTCGAAAGGCTTGGACATGGATATTACGGGCGAGTCTTTATTTAATGACGGCATTGGTTTTGTCGTCTTTGCCTTTTTCTTTGAAATGGCGGTGCATTCCGAGAGTATGGGCGCCGGCGAAGTCTCGATGTTTTTTATTAAGAGCGTGGGCGGAGCTTTTGTTTTGGCGGCCTTGTGTAGTTATGCGGCTTTTTATCTGCTGCAACAGGCGCGCGATTCGCATGTGGAAATTATGATCAGCTTAGCTTTGGTGTTCGGCAGTTTCGAATTGGCGGAGACTTTGCATGTATCGCCTGCCATCAGCATTGTTTGTGTCGGACTGTTTTTCGGCAGATTGTGCAATCGTAAAATGAGCGAGGAAGGGCGCACAGCTTTGTACCATTTCTGGGGCGTAGTAGATGAAATTTTCAATACCTTGCTGTTTGTAATGGTGGGATTGCTGCTGTTGATTGTGCCGCTGACGACGCATATTTTCTTTTTGGGCGTGATCTCGGTAGCGATCGTTTTGTTCGGACGTTGGATCAGTGTGATTGTGCCGGTGGCGGTTTTGAAAAAATGGTATTACTTTTCACCGCGTTCGGTTCGCATCATGACTTGGGGCGGCTTGCGCGGCGGTTTGTCGATGGCAATGGCGCTGACTTTGCCCGACAGTGAGGCGAAAAACATGATTTTATGGATGACTTATGCAGTGGTCGTATTTTCGATTTTGGTACAAGGTACGACGGTTGCCCGTGTGGCAGGGCAAAGAGCAACGCATGGGAATGAATACCGTGATCCGCGGCTAAGCGAGTTTTCCGCTGCCGCTTCTGCTAGCGAGACAAATGCCGAACGACGTTTGGGTGCTGCGCGCAAGACAGGGGATTAGCGCAGTGACTGCTTGCCAAGCGGCAGATTTTGTGTATAATTTGCCGCCTTTACTTTTTGGGCGCTAAGCGCATTTATTTGGAGAAAAACTATGTTTGCAGTTATCGAAACCGGCGGTAAACAATATAAAGTCAAGCCTGGGCAACGATTACGCGTGGAAACACTGGCAGGCGAAGCCGGCGACAGTATTTCCTTTGACAAGGTCTTATTGATTGCGGCGGGCGAAAGCGATGTAGCAGTCGGCGCGCCTTATTTGGCAGGTAAAGCGGTGAGCGCAACGATTGTTGAGCACGGCCGCCACAAGAAAATTAAAATCATCAAATTCCGTCGCCGTAAGCATTCTATGAAGCAACAAGGTCATCGTCAAAACTATACGGAAGTATTGATTGGCGCAATTGACGGCAAAACCGAATAATTTATAGGAGTAGTGAACAATGGCACATAAGAAAGCGGGCGGCTCCAGCCGTAACGGACGCGATTCCAAAGCGAAACGTCTTGGCGTAAAACGTTTTGGCGGCGAATTGGTATCGGCAGGCAGCATTTTGGTTCGCCAACGCGGCACACCTTTTAATGCTGGCGAGAATGTAGGCGTGGGCAAAGACCACACTTTATTCGCTAAAGCAGACGGTCGCGTGGTATTTAGCAAGCGCGGTCCGCACAAACGTCAGTTTGTCAGCATCGAAGCGGTTGAAGCCTAATTCGCAACAATCTGCATAAGCCTCGCATTGCGGGGCTTTTTTTATAGGTATTTGAGCTTGTGGCATAATGGCGGGCTTATTGATATGCCGTCTGCGGCGGTAATGAGGGAAAAATGAGATTTGTAGATGAGGCTTTGATTTTCGTGCAAGCGGGCAAGGGTGGCAATGGGATTGTGAGCTTTCGGCGCGAGAAATTTATTGAGTTCGGCGGACCTGACGGCGGCGACGGCGGCGATGGCGGCAGTGTGTTTTTGCGCGGCAATGAGGGTGTGAATACTTTGGCGGATTTCCGTTTTAACCGCCGCTTTGAGGCGAAAAACGGTCAGCCCGGCGAGGGGCGCAATAAGAGCGGCAAAAGCGGCGAGGATTTGGTGATTGATGTGCCGGTCGGTACACAGGTCTATGTGGCGGAAACAGATGAGTTGATCGGCGATATTACCGAGCATGGGCAGGCGCTGTTGGTGGCGCAGGGCGGTTTTCACGGCTTGGGCAATACGCGTTATAAAAGTTCTGTTAATCGCGCGCCGCGCCAATCCAAGCCGGGCTCGGCGGGCGAGGGGCGCGAGTTGCGTTTGGAACTGAAATTGCTTGCCGATGTGGGCTTGCTCGGTATGCCGAATGCAGGAAAATCTACTTTGATTTCCGCTGTCTCTTCCGCAAAACCTAAGATTGCCGATTATCCTTTCACGACTTTGCACCCGAATTTGGGTGTGGTGCGCGTGGGAATGTTGCAAAGTTTTGTGATGGCGGATATTCCGGGTTTGATTGAGGGCGCGGCGGAAGGCGCGGGCTTGGGACATCAATTTTTGCGTCATTTGTCGCGTAACCGTTTGTTATTGCATGTTTTGGATTGTTCGCCTTTGAGCGATTCACAAGATCCAGTGCGGGATTTTCAGCAGGTGGATGCGGAATTGGGGAAATATGACGAGGTGTTTGTCGAGATTCCGCGTTGGCTGGTTTTGAATAAGATGGATACTTTGCCTGCCGAGGAACAGGCGGCGCGCGAGGCGGAGATTGTGGCGGCAATCGGCTGGCAAGGTCCCGTGTATCGTATTTCGGCGGCGACAGGCGAGGGCACGCAGCAATTATGCGCCGATGTGATGCAAAAACTTGAGCAGATGAAGGCGGATGAAGAATTTTTATCTTCCGCTGAACATTGGGATGCGCCTCATGAGTCGTAGTCAATACTTGGCGCATGTCAATCGCTGGGTGGTCAAAATGGGTAGCGCGATGATTACGCGCGGCGGAGAAGCTTTGGATACGGAGGCTTTGGCGGACTGGGTGGCGCAAATGGCGGCTTTGCACAAAGACGGCAAGCAGTTTGTGGTGGTCAGTTCGGGGGCGATTGCGGTAGGTATGCAGATTTTAGGCTGGCAGAAGCGTCCGACGGAATTGTCTGAATTGCAAACTGCGGCAGCGGTGGGGCAGATGCGTTTGGCAGGGGCTTGGCAAGAGGCTTTTGCGGCGCATAATATTCGCGTGGCGCAGGTCTTGCTTACGCATGACGATGCCGCCGATCGCCGCCGTTATCTGAATATCCGTTCGGCTTTGCAGACGATGTGCCGCTTAGGAATTGTGCCGATTATCAATGAAAACGATACGGTGTCGTTTGAGGAAATCCGTTTCGGCGATAATGATAATTTGGGCGCGATGGTGGCAAATATTACGACCGCCGGCGCTTATCTGATTCTGACCGATCAACGCGGTATGTATAACAAAAATCCGCGCGAACATGCAGATGCGCAATTTCTTGAGCAAGTGGATGCTAATGATCCGACTTTGCCGGTAATGGCGGGTAAAACCGGCGGTGTTTTGGGTTCCGGCGGCATGTACACGAAAGTCTTGGCGGCACAGAAAGCGGCACGCAGCGGCACGCATACGGTCTTGGCTTATGGGCGCGAGCCGGAAGTGATTCGCCAAGCGGTTGGCGCGGAAAATATCGGCACGCTGTTTCTGGCGCCGGCAGATAGTCAGCAAGCACGCAAGCAATGGCTGGGCAGCCAATTGCAGGTGCAAGGAACTTTGTATTTGGATGACGGTGCGGTGCAGGCATTGACTCAGTCGCATAAGAGTTTGCTGCCGATTGGCGTACGGCGCGTGGAGGGCGAATTTGCGCGCGGGGAATTGCTGCGCTGCTGTAATATGGCAGGCGAAGAATTGGCGCGCGGATTGTCTAATTACAATAGCGAAGATTGCCGTATTCTGTGCGGTAAACACAGTCAGGAAGTCGCGCGCTTATTAGTGCATGGCGAAACCTTGATTCATCGTGATAATTTGGTCTTAGTCTGATGAAGAGCCGTATCAATGGAAAATTGACGCAATGGTTGGACAGCAGCCGTCGCGGTTATGTGGATTTGCCCGATGGACGCAAAGTTCTGGTTAAGCAGGAAAACTTTACTCCGCCGCTTAGTGAGATTCAGCAGGGGATGTTGCTGAGTTTTGAAGTGGAAATGGTGGGTGCTGTTGTTGCTGCGGTGCATGTGCGCCCCTACAGAGCCGGCGATTTGAGTTTGCGGGCGGAAGATATGCTGACGGAGCGCTTGGGTGTTTTTGGCGAAATCATCGCATGGGATCCGAAAAGCCGCAGCGGAACAGTGTGGGTGGATTCCTGTCAAACCGAAGTGGTATTTGATCGCGAGGCTTGGCAATCTGCATCTGCTCCGCGTTTGAATCAGCGCGTATTAATTAAAGCAGAAAAACAACAAGAACAGTGGCAGGCGCAGTGGTTGCGCGATCCCGAGCAAGCGATTGTCGAAAAGAAATCGCCGCCTTATATTTTGTATGCGCTGTTTTTTGTGTCTGCACTTATCCTGTCGGCGCTCGTTTACTATTGGTTTAAATAAGAAAAATCCTGCATATAAATTCGCTTGATGCGCATCAATGAGCATATTGAACAAATGCGCTATGCTGCCGACATTATCTTAGGGGAATGAATCATGAATAAGTTTCTGAATGAATTGTCAAATAGAGCGATTTTTAATCTCGGTTTCCGGATTTTTTTTGCCAGCGGCGCATTTTATGCGGCATTATGTATGGCGCTGTGGATTTTTATCTACCGCAGCGCTGATCTAAGCGCCTATGTGCGCATTTTGCCGCAATATTGGCACGGGCATGAAATGGTTTTCGGCTACGCCATGGCGATTGTGGCGGGTTTTCTCTTAACGGCGGTCGGCAATTGGACAGGACTGGCAATGCCTTCAGGAAAATCATTGTGTCTGATGTGGATGCCGTGGTTGGCGGCGCGCGTGATTTTTATTGTTCTGCCGCAATTTCTATGGTTGGCGGTATTATTAGATACGCTCTTTACGCTGATGTTGCTCTGGGGTATCGGTAAGCCGATTCTTGAAGTAAAACAGTGGCGGCAAATGGGAATTTTGTCGAAAATCGTCTTGATGATTCTGGCAAATATGTTGTGTCTGGCGGCAGCCTTCGGTTGGCATATCGGCTGGTATTACGGCTTGTATTTGGGCGTTTTCGTTATTATCGGTTTGGTGCTGACGATTGGGCGCCGCGTTACGCCCTTCTTCATTAAAAATGGCGCGGGCTATCCTTTTGAGCCGCGTAATAGTGCATGGATAGACCGCATCAGCTTGGCGGGCTTTGTTGCCTTCTTTATTTTTGAAATCTGTACGCCGTGGAAAACAGCGGCAAGCGTATGCGCATTGATTTCCGCTTTGGCGCAAACATGGCGCTTACAAGGCTGGCATACGCAAGGCATCTGGAAGCGCCCTTTATTGTGGAGTATGTTTATTTCGATGGGATTAATCGTGCTCGGGCAATTCCTGTATTTCCTCCGTTTATTTGTGCCGCGAATTACAGATTCACTTGCCATGCACATGATGGCGGTAGGCGGTATCGGTTTGCTGACGCTTTCTATGATGGCACGCGTTAGCCTTGGTCATTCAGGGCGCAATATTCATCAGCCGCCTAAAACCGTTCCTTGGGCATTGGGATTATTGGTGGCTGCAACTATTTTCCGCGTTTTGCTTCCATTAATCGCACCGCAGCAAATGCCGGTGTGGATTGTGCATGCCCAAGTGCTATGGGTAATTGCCTTTTTGATGCTGGTCATAAGCTATTTTTCTATTTGGTCAACGCCTAGAATCGATGGTCGCCCCGGATAAATAGGGTTCGGAGCGTGTTGTTTAGCGCAAATTAAGCGGTTTTTTGACGTATCAGACAAAAGCCGCTTAATTTTTTAGGGCGCTTGAAGCAAAAAATCAAAAAATAAAGTTATTAAAAAACAGTTTGATACGAAGAAAGTTCGGAATAAAAGTATTTGACGCTTGCAAAGGAGGATGTTGAATGTATAATGCGCACCTCTCGAGACGCAGACGAGCTGATGAGTTGAAAGACTGGTTAGTTAAAAAGAGTTTGGTTTCAGATCTTTAACAAAGAAATAAGATAGTTTGTGCGGGTATTTTGTGGTCGTG
>NZ_UHIA01000002.1 GCF_900460215.1 Suttonella indologenes | reverse complement strand
CAACGCCGCCCGAAACCGGGCGCAAAATGCCGCTTCTTCCTGACCGTGAAATTGCAAAGACCTCCAGCGGCACTTTCTCTAATACCGCCCGCACAAATGCCGCTTCAGGATTCACAAACAGCCCTACGCTTTGCACAAAAGGCGGCACCGCCGATAACAATGCCGCCGCCTGTTCAATCGAAACCGCGCGTTTTGAAGGCGGATAAAAGACAAAACCCAAAGCATCCGCCCCGCCGCCGCCCGCCGCCTGCCACATCTTCCGCGCAGCTTAAACCGCAAATTTTTATCCGCATAAAGGTTCCTGAAAATAAGGCATCATAGCATAGGCATCGCATCCCGCTCGGCTGCGCCAAGCATTGCGAAATGAAAATCTGCTTGCCTAAGACGATATAATTGATACACTGATACAAATTTTCATTTATATGGAGAGGAACCATGAAATTCAAACAACTCTTGATTGCCGCCGTTTTAGGCACCGGTCTTGCCGCCCAAGCCGCCGTTACTAACGGACAAAAATACGGCGACTGGCAAGGCGTTTGCCAAGAAGGCATGTGCGGCATCATGCAAGAAGCGAAAAACCAAGCCGGTACCGTTGTCGGCTTATTAGCGATTAGAAAAGTGCCTGAAGCCAATAATCAGGCGGTTTTATTCATTACTGTACCTTTAGGCGTAGTCCTACATGCCGGCATCGGCATTGCCGTTGATACGAAAGAAGTGAAAAGTGTTCCCTTGGATTACTGCTCGCCGGGCGGCTGCCATGTTGCCATTCCTTTAGAAAGCGATATATTAAATAAAATCAAAGCAGGTAATAAATTGCAAATCGCCACCTTCGCCGGCGGTCAGCAGCAAACCGTAGAATTTTCCTTAAAAGGCGTTACTTCAGGCATTAACGCACTTTAATGCCATCATAAAAAAGCCGGATAAAACCGGCTTTTTTATTGTCCGCTTTTCTCACACAGGATTGACCATGCCCTTTTTTTCCCTGCCGCAAGCCCTTATTTTTGATTGCGATTCCACCCTAAGCACGATTGAAGGCATTGACGAACTGGCGGCGGCAAAAAATTGTCGTGTCGAAATCGCCGTCCTTACCGACCGCGCCATGAACGGCGAAGTGCCGCTAGAAGCCGTTTACGCCAAAAGGCTGGAGATTATCCGCCCGAGCCGCAGCGACGTGCGGGCAATTGCGGATTTATATGCCGCCAATCCCTGTCTGCATGCGCAAGAAATTGTGCGCCATTTGCAGGACAAAGGAGTACGGGTCGGCATTGTTAGCGGCGGTTTACTGGACGCGGTGCTGCCCTTCGGACAATCGCTGGGCATTGCCGAGGAAGATATTTTCGCTGTTGCCTTGGATTATGATGTGCAGGGCAATTATCGCGGCGTGCTGCCCAGTCCCTTAACGACCGCCGTCGGCAAATTCGAGATCGTGGCGCAATGGAAAGCTCGTCATCAATTCAAAAGCCTGTATTTGGTCGGCGACGGTATGAGCGATGTTGCCGCACTCGGAAAAGCGGCGGCAGATGTAGTTATCGGCTACGGCGGCGTCATTGCCCGCCCTGCCGTACGCGAACAAGCCAGCATTTTTATCGAGCAGGCGGATTTGCTCGCATTGCTCGCCTTATGGGAGGACGCATGAATCAAATTCCTGAAAACATCGGACAATTTTATCTGGGCAATGAAATTCAGCCGGAGCAACGCCCCCTGCTCTACGATGCCGCGGATTTATGCACTCATGCCGTGATTATCGGCATGACCGGTTCAGGCAAAACCGGATTGGGCATCAGCCTCTTGGAAGAAGCGGCATTAGACAATATCCCCGTCATCGCCATTGACCCCAAAGGCGATTTAGGCAATCTCTTGCTCAATTTTCCCCGTTTGCAGGCAGAAGATTTTCTGCCTTATGCCGATGCCGACGTCTTAGCCCAGCAAGGCATCGATGCGCCGACATGGGCGGAAAACACCGCCGAGCAATGGCGGCAAGGCATTGAACAATCAGGGCAAAGCAGCGAACGCATGCAAATGCTCAAAGCCGGCAATCCCGTACATCTCTACACGCCGGGCAGCAGCCTTGGTCTGCCGCTGGCACTAATCGGCGATTTCCCGCCGCCGCCCGCCGAAATTCAAACCAATCGCGAAGCCTATGCCGACTATCTTGACAGCAGCGCGGCAAGTCTGCTTGCCTTGCTCAAGCAAGACAATGACAGCCTGTCGCCGGCGCATGTCTTCCTCACGCACATATTCAATCATTTCTGGACGCAGCAGCAAAGCATAGACTTAGGCGGCTTAATTGCCGCCATCAGCCGACCGCCTTTTGAAAAAATCGGCATCTTGCCGCTTTCGCAAGTCTTTCCGGAAAAATCACGCCAATCCCTTGCCTTAGGACTGAACAATCTTCTTGCCGCACCGGGCTTCGCCCAATGGCGCAGCGGCAAAGCGCTGGATTGCGAAAACCTGTTTTACAGCCCTGAAAAACGCGCCCAAACCAGCATTTTGAACATCGCGCATTTAAGCGACAGCGAAAGAATGTATTTTGTCAGCCTGCTACTGACGAAACTAATTGCCTGGATGCGCCGCCAACAAGGCACTTCCACCCTGCGCGCCATTCTCTATATGGACGAAATCGCCGGCTATCTGCCGCCTAACAGCAATCCCGCCAGCAAAGCCGCTTTCCTGACCCTGCTCAAACAGGCGCGCGCCTTTGGTCTCGGACTCGTTCTGTCCACGCAAAACCCGATTGATTTGGACTACAAAGCCCTTTCCAATGCCGGCACATGGTTTATCGGACGCCTGCAAACCGCGCAAGACCGCAAGCGTCTGCGCGAAGGTCTGCTCAGCGCAGGCGAAGCCGGTTTAAACGCCGCCGAACTCGATCAATGGTTCGACCAACTGGGCAAACGTCAATTCCTAATGAAAGAGTAAAGTTAATAACACCCTAGGTGAGTACATATGAAATGCTCGCAATAAAGAGTAACACCATATTAAACTTTTGCCAAGTTTTTGTTTATTTCAGTTTCATCAAAGATCTGTTTAACATCCTTATTATCACCAGCGATTTTGTCAATATCGAATAAGTAAAAGAATAGTTTGGCACGTTGATTAAACGCAGCAGTCTCACTATGTTTAAGTTGATAGTAATGTATCTGGCCTTTTTTAGCTGGAATATTGAGCTTTTTAGCATGTATAGGTGCCTGTATTTTGGAAATAATACTCTTATCTTTGCTTTGAGCCTCTGAAAGTCCCAAAACATCACATGCAAACTGCGAAAAAATCCGAGGTGTTACCAACGCCACAGCGTAACTATCTTGATGAACTACTTTATTAGCCAAGGTGCCGGTAGCATTGATAATAATGTTTCTGGTTCGGATCTGATCGCAGAACCAATCTAAAAATGCTTTTGCAATATCCATTTCTGCCATAGGATCGGTGTACTTTTGCTCGTCTGTTGCAGATTGGTATGTTGTTTCTGTACTGGTATTAGACTCGTCTGAGCTTATCATCTCGCCCATTCTTATCTGAATTCTTTCTTCTGTTGCAGACAATGGTATGACCTGATTAACTGTCCCAGTATTTATGTTGTCGCCCACATCTATTGCAGATTCCCATGTGTTTTTCTCTGTTGCAGCTCCAAAGAGTTCATCACCTGTTTCATCATAGATAGTCTGTTTATCCTCTGCATTAGGCAGGGATTTTGCAGCCTCCTGTTTCAGTTGAGGCTTTTGGTGGTTAACTGCTTCAGATGGAGATTTAGTTACTTTACCTTCTACTTCACGGATAGTGCCGCCAAATTCGGGAGGCTGAGTCCGGAATAATTTGGCTGTGCGGAATTTGATCACGCTAAACACATCTTTTTTTCCCTGATATATTCGTTCAATATGGTGCATGATCTGCCCATCAGTATTTGTTTCAGCAAAACCTGACTCCTGAAGAATATCGAAAATCCGCAGATTATCTGAAGGAATGTCAGTTTGCCCCTGCTCTCGCAGACTTTCTCGTAAATCATCAGCAAGGATCTTACTGAGAATATAGGTATAGCCTTGCCCAGTGGTATATACGTTGCCGTTGCTGCGATTAATTACAAAATGATTGGATGCCAGTAACTGGCGCAGCTGAGTCATCAGACGCTCGCCTATATTAAGTAGCTCGGCACCCGCAAAGCGTCTCGTTTTGCTATGTGCCAGACTACCTCCGGTAGAATGCCTATCGGCGGTTTTGAGGATTTTTCCGATGATGCCCTGCTCCTCACTCTCGTGGATGTAATCAAGCACCTCCTGCACAATGTGCAAACGCGGCAGCAAATAATTCAGCGCAATCGGATTGAGCAACCACCCCATCAGCGTAGCGCCGAGCGTCTCGTGCAAAGCGTAGTATTTTGTATCTATAAACGCGATACGGTAATTGCGTCCGCTGTGTTTACTGATAGCATCGAAGGGTTGCAGGATGGTGTTGTCTGGGAATATCAGACGACACATGGTGATCCGCTTTCCGGCATCATGCAGCAGAGCTGCCACGAAAATGGCGAAGGTCCAGACATGGCGCTCTGCTTCCTGCTTGTCCTGGTCGGCGAATAAAGGGAGTTTGTATTGCTGGCGCAGAGTCAACGCGTGTTCTATCACTTCCAAGGTGTGAATAAGCAATCCTCCCGGCACGGCATGATGATGGGCTTGTGAAGCCGGTATCATCTGTACCATTTCGGCAAATTTTTCGATGGTTTCCTGATACAGGATATCCCATGTATCGTCATCAATCTGAACAATTCGCTTGATGTTGCGTAGGCGGTTATGTTGCAGTGTAAAATCAATTAATTCCTGAGCGTGCATTACCGGAAGTTTGCGCATATCAACCTGTCCATCCCGGTGCAGTTGTTGCTTCTTACGAAATAAGGGCAATTTGAACATCTTAGTTATTCCAGATTAAAGGGGATACCCCTAGTATTAAGAATATTATGGATCCAGGACACAATAATATCGCCGGAAGGATATTTTTCGTCATAACTGCCGCCATTTTCAACGATATAACCTGCCGTAGTATGACGATGTACAAATTCACGGTAGGTTTCCCGTAATGGCTGCCAGACTTCTATGATCCGATTTTGCACGTCAACCGCATTAGTGCGGTAATACCAGCAATCAAGCTCGACAATGATAGTCCGTAACGCGAGCCGATAGCGCATGGGCTCAAGATTGGCCGGATAATATTCGTCAAATTCGCGTATAAATTTACGCAATGCTGTTTCGGGATTGTCTAGATCTTCAAAATAATCTCTTTTGAACCACCCCTCGTATTGCTTTAGCAGTTGCTCAATAACCGGCGCCATTCTGTTAACGGCATTAATGTAGATGGGAGCTAGATGCCCTGTCTCAAATCGTTTCATTTCTTTGGCTCTTGATATGAAGGGGGAATATGTTATTGACATAACGAGTGTTGTTAATTATGTCCATACTGACACTGAAAGGAATTGGAATTATGTGCATACTTTAAACCTTTAGACCTTTAAGCCCTTAACAACCTTTCAGCCCTTCGTGCCCTTTCCTTTGAACTTTAGTGCTCTGTACGGCCGTGAAGGCCGTGCAGAGCACCCTTTAGGATAGGAGCCCTTGCTCTTACACTAGCCTTTATTGGATTTTTCATCCATAAATATGGTGCATTTTATAAAGTTAAAATATCCCATATTCTCTGAAACAGTAAAATCAACTCACCACAATAACTTCATTTGTTCTGAGAGGAGAGATTATGCGGCGCTTAGTATTTCTTCCGATTTTGCTGTCCGCTGTCGGTCTACAAGCACAGACGTATTACGGCAACGGCTACACCATAGTCGAGGGTTTGGATGGCAACAGCATGGATCTGAACACCCCTGTTTATAAGACCATTACAGCAACAAGTATCGGTAGTGGTCTAACGCAGCTATTAGACGGCAGCGGCTGGACATTAGCCGCAGAATCCAATGCCGATCCGGCTATCTGGAGACTATATAACCAACCCTATCCGGAGTATAAACGTACTCTCAATCCTATCCCTCTAGGAAAAGCTTTGGAATATCTATCGGGAGATGCTTGGGATTTGGTCGTCGATCCGGTTAACCGCCTTATCTCGTATGAGGTCAACCAACGCTATCACACGGTACTGGCTCCAACACTTAATACCCCATCCCTGTATCCAACTGCAACAGAAACAGAATTTCCTGCAACAGTTTTTTCACTAGCTGGCGAAATCAGTAACGCCACATCCAAGGACACTCGCAGCCTCAAAGAGCGCCGTTTGGACTCTTCATTAAGCCAAGTATCATCTTTTTCCCCAGGTCAAAGCAGCAGTAACAAGCATTCTGTTCATTCCGTTCAGGCAGAAACCATTACTGATCAGACTTCCGCCCAGGAGAGCTTTGATATGGGGATTTTTTTACGCAACGTCCAATCTAAAGGAGGCAGCCGATGAAACGCAGCCTATGCCTGTTGGGCAGCCTGATACTGCTTAACGCTTGCACCGTTTTGAATCAGCCAGGTAATCCTTCCCGCGACTGTAACTGGCGAGAGCGTGATCTTACCGTTAGTTGGAACAACCGCACCTATTGGTGCATACCTGATACTGTGAAAACTAAGCCTCGTGTAACTTATGAAGCCAAAAAATGATGCTGAATCAGGCTATCTCAAATAATGAAAATCTCTGTCCTATCACTATGTTTTCTGTTCCTGGTTGTAATTGCCTTATGGGGTTGCGACCGTCAGGAAACAGAGTCTGATTATTCAGAAAACTTCGAAGAGGCAGAAATGGGGTACGGCAATAGTGGCATGAGTGGAGATGAAAATCCAACAATCGGAGTTATTGGAAATGCATCACATCTATTACCAGGTCGTGATGCCAAAAGTAGACATCAAAATTTTATCACTATTGCAAAGATTGCACAGAAATTTGGCGAACCGCATCCAACAGTGTTGGCTGCTCAATGGTGTGGTGAATCTAATTGGGGTGCTAAAGTTTGTGCAAAAAACAACCTTTTCGGAATAAAAGCTGTGAAAGGAGAAAGTTATACTATGTGTCGGACACGTGAGGAAGTCAAAGGAAAAAGTGTCTGGATCATGGCGCCATTTAAAAACCTCAATACCATTGATGAGAGTATTCGTGACAGAGTTGATTTTGTCGTCAGGAATGGGCGTTATAGAAAGCATGGTTATTTTTCTGCACGAACTCCGGCAGACGCTATTGATGCTTTAGCAAGAGCAGGATATGCAACCGATTCCGGCTATAGAAAATTGCTTTTAGATTGTATTAAAAGTGTTCGATATAACGGTCGCCGACTTAATCCCCATCAGCCTATTAGATTTACGGAAGATTTTGATGATTATGCCACAGCTGGCAGTAATGTAGATGCTAGGGGACTAATGTGAAAGTCCTTCAACTGATCACCGTTTTGCTATTAATGCCTACAACAGCCACTGCCGAGTTGCCTGAGCTCTATCGTCAGGTTGCTATCCGTTATGGCGTCAGCGACGAATCCCTCTATCGATTCGCTCTAGGTCAGAGCAGCCGTAAAAGCCATAGCTTGGAAGTACCATGGCCATGGACTGTTCGCGTTGACGGACGTCGATATCAATTCCCTTCCCGTATCGAGATGTTCAATTTCTTGGTCAAAAACCGCAGCAATACCAGCCTACGCTTCGGTTTTGACAACCGCGCCTTGAGTTTTCAGAGCCGCGAGGCTCTGTGGGCTGAACTGGAACCCGAGGCCATGCTAGCACGCAGCGCGGCAGTCATTGCTACACCGGCGGCAGATATTGCAGTCGAGCGCACTTTGACAACACCGGGTGGAAGCAGATCTGAACCGCATCCTGCTCTGCTTTCACCCACCACAACTTCAGACGAAATTCTGATTGCCGGCAATACCGCAGCTATTATCGAACGTGTAGCGGCTGAGGTCGGCATTGATCTCAATCTGCTACATGCAGTAATCGACCAAGAATCAGCATTTAATACCCGTGCAAAATCTCATAAGGGAGCTATGGGTCTGATGCAGTTAATGCCGGCAACCGCCAAGAATCTAGGACTCAGCGAAGTCCAATACTACGACCCTTATCATAATGTACATGCTGGTGCTCGCTATCTTAAGCAGCAATTGCAGGATTTCGGGTCTCTGCCCTTAGCTTTGGCTGCCTACAACGCCGGACCCGGTGCAGTACAAAAATATGGTGGCATTCCACCTTATCAAGAGACGCGTCAATATGTAGCCTCTATTACCTATAAATACAGTCTGCTCGGAGGGGTTATCAAATGAGCTACCAAAAAGAAGTCCTCCTGCGCGACGTGGTTGAATATATTCCTGCTTGGACTTATACAGTCCTGGCAATCATGTTAGTTTTGGCATCTGAATTGGCATTTGTGATTCCCACAGTGGCTTTCACTTTGGCAGGATTATTTATGCTGCGTGCCATCGCGCTCTTTTGGCGTGGCCATAAAATCAAGCGTTATCAGCGTCAACTTACCCGTTTGCCCCTCTACCGCATGCACTCACGCGATGTACCTAACTCGCAGAAGGTACAATTTTTAGGCATGGGCTTTGAGTGGACGGCCATCCACACTCAACGTGCCTATGACCTGAACCAATCCAAAAACGCCAAATATCGACAAATGCCTTACAGCTACCGCTTAGTGCGGCGTATGGAATATAAGTTAGAGCATCGCAAAGGCTGGCAATGGCTGGTTAATTTCACATCATCTTCGGCTCCTGAGGAGCATCCGCTGTTTTTCCTTAATCCTTGGCCGCCGGCACCCAAATTGGAGGGTTATCCCTGGCTGCATGCGGTAGGTATGTACGAGCCGGAGCAACAGATCTTGCAAGAACTGCACAACCGCGTCGGCCATACCTTGGTGTTGGGCACAACCCGGGTCGGAAAAACACGCCTGGCCGAACTGATTATCTCGCAAGACATTGCCCGTGGCGATGTGGTGATTGTCATAGACCCCAAAGGGGATGCCGATCTGATGCTGCGCTGTTACTCGGAGGCACTGCGTGCCGGTCGTGAAGACAAGTTCTATCTGTTCCACCTCGGCTATCCTTCTATTTCGGCGCAATACAACCCAGTCGGTTCGTTTATGCGTATCACCGAAGTGGCGACACGGATTGCCGCACAGATGCCGGGCGAAGGCCAGTCGGCCGCCTTCCGCGAATTTGTCTGGGGCTATGTCAACCAGATCGCCAAGGGCCTTGTAGCCGTGGGCAAGACTCCTACCTATCCGTTGATCAAGCAGTACAGCCAAAGCTTGGAGCCCCTGTATATTGAGTTTATGGACCAACTTTTGAGCTCGCGCATGACCGGCTATGAAAATACCCTCAAAGAATACCAACGTATACTCGCATTGCCGAAAGCCGAAGACCGGCGTGCCGCCGGCCTGATGGACGACATCAGCAAAATCAGCCGCGACCGCGATGCTTTGGCTCGCTATCTGATTTACAAACACAATCAGGGCAAGCTGCTGTTCACGGCAAATGAGCTCGATACCGCCCAATCTCTAACGAAAGCCTTTGTCACTGACCAACAATATTTAAGTAAGTTAGTGGCTTCTCTTGATCCGTTTTTAGAAAAAATGACGACCGGTGCAGTAGCTGATCTCATTTCCCCGGCCAACCTCGATCCGCAAAAGCCGGTGTTTGAATGGGGGAGCATTATCCAGTCCGGAGGAATTGTCTATGTAGGCCTCGATGCCCTCTCCGATCAGGAGGTCGCTCGCACTGTCGGTGCTTCCATGCTCTCTGATCTAACCTCGCAGTACGGACGCATTTACAAAGAGGGTCGCGACCAAGGTCTGCCCGATATTGGCAAAGCGCGGCGCATCCGACCGATTCGGGTCCATATCGACGAAGCTAATGAGCCGGCTGATAAAACCTTAATTCCCTCGCTGAACAAAGCCGGGGGGGCCGGCGTATCTGTAACTGCCTATACACAGACCTCCTCGGATTTCGAGGCACGCCTGGGAAGCAAAGCCTATGCCAACCAAATGTTCGGTAACTTTAATACTGTCATCATGTTTCGCGTACAGGATGAGGACACCAGCAACATGTTTGTACGCAAGCAGCGTCAAATAAAGGTCAATGATTTACTGGTCTTCTCCGGCACATCTGATTCCTCCGACCCTAATTCTTCGGTAGATTTCACGTCCTCAACACAATCTCGTATGCAGGAAGTCCAAGTACCGTTGTTGGCGGCTACCGACCTGCTGCAGTTACCCAAAGGGCAGTTCTTTATGCTTATGGACGGAAACAAATTATTTAAAGGACGCGTACCTTGGCTCTTGCCGGATCGCAATGACAAAGTTCCTGACGACATTCGTCTTGCTGCGGAAAAAATGCGCGAGCAATATCAAAGCCAGGTACCTCAATGGTATGGTTATGAAGAAGTTTTAAGTCCTGTGGATATATTCCCGGGCGATGACGACCCCCAAGCTAGCAACAACAAACTGACCGATAACATCCGTGAGGTCTGGGTCGATGATATGGATATGGATTTTACCCTAGGCAGCCGTCATGAAGATTTGTTGCATGATGAGGATCTTTGATGTCTAAGCAAAATACACAAAATAACCAACATACCAAACAGAACATCGGGATTTTCGGACTAATGTTCCTTCCCCTGACCCTAGGGCTAAAAATGCTGTTTTACCTCGTTTCTGCCGTATTAATCTCGGTATTGATCGAGTGGGGAGGAATGATTACCGGTATTTTTGACCATCAACATGCCGAAAGCGTCTTGATCATCGAGCTAGGATATTTGGGCGATAATTTGCCCACAACTATCACAGGACTCTCTGCCGAAGAATTAGGTACTCGAGTAGTGGATTTTTTCAAAGTATCTCTAGTCCCCACGAGTAGCAAACCTTTGGCTGCCGGTGGAGAATATTTCTTTGTAAGATGGGTCAATGACATCTTTGCCAATTGGCCTTATTACCGTAATGCCTTTGTATTTGTGCTGATGGTTATCGGTATCCGCTTCGTCATTATAGTCTTATCTAGCCTGTTATTCGTATTAGTTGGTGTTGCCGCAGCCGTGGATGGTCTTCATTTGCGCGAGCTGCGCAAATTAGGGGGAGGAATAGAGCATGCCGGCATCTACCACCGTGCTAAAGCTCTCTTACCCTATACCATTTGGTTTGCTCCCGTACTTTATTTGGCCTGGCCTGGGGCAATTAATCCTAATTTCATCCTGCTGCCCGGCATGACTCTGTTTTTCATGAGCGTGCTGATCAGCTTTGCGACGTTCAAAAAATATCTCTAGGAGGAAACATGCGAATACTATTGAAAAATTTGCTATTAATTGCTTGCTGCCTGAGTCAGACACAAGCTTTTGCTGACGAGCGTAGTGATATTGCCGCTTTACTTCGAGAATTGGAGTATCTACGCGAGCGAGTGGAAGCAATGGCACAGAAAAATAGTGAAAATACGGCAAAGATCCGCTTCAATTACCGCGCACTTTTAGAACAAATGCAGGTGACCGAAAATGGTATCCGCGCTTACCTCAATGCTCAGATCGATACTATTCATCTAACCCCACCTAAACCTGTTGACTCAAGCCTTTACGGTGTTAGGAGAAATTAATGGCAGAAAAGACTATTGCAGAAGTACGAGCATCTTTTGATGCTGCCGGAACCGGTGGTAATAGTGATGCTAAAGCCGGCGCCTATTCTGTCTTGTTTATTGCTGTCCTTATTGGCGTATTTTTGATCTTTCTAATATTTGCCAGTCTATCTAGCCTACGCATGGGAGAAAGAGACGAAGAACGCGGCATAAATTTCATGCGCGTAGCCGGCATCGGTCTGATGACACTATTTATTCTGTTGCTATTTATAGGTGTAGTAACAGTTACTACTTGATTTTTTAACTCAACAATGGAGATTACTATGTTGAAAACTACCCTGCTCCGTCAATATGACAGTCAGTACCTTGGTCGCCTATTCGTTATGGTTTGTCTAATAGGCTTTTTGCTTACATCCCCCGATGCCTATGCACAATTTGCATTACCCGCCGGAGATCTAAAAATCCCTGGTGTAGATACTTCTGATGGCAACTTCCTTAAAGCCTTTGCCACGATTATTTCTGCAATTATTGTCCTAATGGCTTTAGCTGGAGTGGGTATTGGTATGGCGGAAACCATATTCACTATGTTTTCTGCAGCCAATCAAGCTAGACGTGACGGCGAATGGGGTCCAACATTTAAAATTATCGGTATTATCATTATGGTATTAGTGTTTGCCCTAATGCTGTTTTACGTGATTAACACCTTTGTGTTAACTCCACTATCAAAAATTTTTGCTTAAGCGGCAAAAATAATATGACTTATAAACCAGATAAAACTCTGACACGGCTTGAAGAAGAACCTGAAAGTGGGTTCTTCGGCTGTACCTTTTCCGAGCTCAAGGTGGCTATGCGTAGCGGACTTATTGTTTTTATCATGGCAATGTTATGCTTGATATTACTTATTCACTGGACGCTAGCAACGGCCTTAGCAATTCTTCCGGGGGTATGGTGGTTTTTCCGCAAGGTAAAACAATTTACTCGGCTACGTGCCGACAAGCCGCTTTATTATCACCGACATGCTATGACATCTAAAAGCGCCCGTTTTATTCATCCGGCAAGGCGCTATCAACGAGAGAGAACCTCAGATGGCCATTAAAAACAAATTTTCAGAGACAAATCGTTACATTCGTTTTTTGCATCGTTGCATCATAGGATTAATTATTTTACTTGGACTTTTTTCATTTGCATTTGTTCGAATTCCTAAGTTTATTACCGTATATACGCCTCCTGATACCAGCAAGGCTTTCATGCACAAAGTAGCGGAAATTCCTTCTCATGCAGTCTACAGTTTTGCTCGTACCTTTTGGGAATCACTAAATTATTGTGAGAAAGATTGTGCAGATGAATATCCTCAGCGCCTTAGCAGCTACAGTCACTATTTAACTCGTCGCTGTCTGACAGATTTACAGCGACATTTCGATAACAATCGTGGTCTATATAGTTACCGTAACCGAGTTTTGCTACCTACTGAAAATGCTTTATTTAACGAGAGTAGTGTTAAAGCCTTATCTGCTGATAGTTGGTTAGTTAAACTGGAATACAACCTAAAAGATGAAGTCAGTGGCTCGTTAACTCGGTATAACCGGATTCTTTATCCTTTGATGGTAGTCAGATCTAATCGCCCTTTGGATCTAAATCCCTTAGGTCTTGAGGTGGACTGCTATTACGGTAATGGTCCTACTATTCTCGAACAATATGATATTTCGGAGAAAGCACGATGAAAAAATTACAGTTATTTCTACTTGCTGCTTTGTTGCCATTACAAAGCCTAGCGAGAGAAGTCGTTTTTGATGAGAAACCCTTGCCATTACGCTTACCAATAGGTAAGGAAACCATCATTAAATTTCCCCAGGCAGTAGCACATATCTCAGTTTTAAGTGAAGCAGCTGACCAATCCCTAAATTCATTCCTTACACCTGAAGGAGTAATTTATTTAACGCCTGATAACCCTTTTGAGAAAGCTAGAGTGGTAGTTGAACAGATAAACGGAAAATTGATTATGCTCGATATTACCGCTTCTGATCGTGGACCATTCGATGGCGATACCACTATTATCGAAAAAGTAGCTGAAGTCACTAAGCCAGCACCAAAAGCTATGGCAGCACCTGAGAAACCCAAAGAAAATCCTTATAAACCAGATTTTCTCAAAGATGGGGAACCTAAAACACTAACAGCATCACCTACGCCTTCTACTCCAGGCTATCATCAGATGGTTCAATTTGGTTTTCGCCATTTCGTAGGTCCTTCGCGGCTCATCGGTCCTGATTTGGGTTCCCTTGTTACCGTTAGTAAAGGGGAATTTAACAGTATCATACGGATTGATGGAGCAAGATTATCTCTTAAACCACTTAAGCAATGGGAAATACAAGGCCACTATCTCACAGTAATTCTTGTCAATAACCGTTCTCATAAACCTTATGAATTTGATCCTCGTGCTATCCGTGGCCGCTGGGTCTTTGCAGCCGCCTTGCATCCAAGATTAGATTCCTCTGGTAGTCAACGCGATCAGACCCTGTGGGCTTTAATCAGCATGCTCCCTTTTGAACAAGCTATCCACCGTTAGGAGGACATATGAAACTTGCCAAGTTCCTCTTATTTGCAATTGTTGTTGCTGCCGGATTCATTATTTACTTAGTTTTAAGACCAAGTAAAACTTATAACATACCAGAAAATAGAACCATTAATGGGCAGCAGCAAAATTTTTGGCGTGGAGATGATCCTACTTATGCAGAAGAAGTTCGTAAGAGTTCGGCTCTTACCTTAGAAACTCAGCGTCAACAACAAGTTATTCGTCAAGAATTGGAAGATGCTAAAAGCCGTCTCGAGAGTGAGAATGCCCGTTTGCACCAACAACTTGAAAACCTTCTTGGCCAGATGAGTCAATTGCGTAATGAAATTACTGGTAGTAGCCGTCAGAATGTAGAGCAGGCAAGCCAAGCTCTTGAAGAAAAAATCAGTGAACTGAACAATCTTACCGTCGAACTTCAAGAGCAAATTAAAGTAGGCGAAGCACATTATCAAGAATTACTGGATCGTTTTGAAAAAAATAGAAGTTCAACTGCAACAGAAAATAATGTTGCTCTTCAGACGACAATATCCCCATCTGTATCAGTGCCTCTACAAGAACCCACACCCACTACTAAAGAAGAACCTGTTGAAAAAAATTTTTATGCTGTAAAGGGCTCTATTACACCTTATGTCAGCCAAACCAATGGATCATCAAACACGGCACTTAACAACCGACAAGCAAGCAACTCCATTGAACAATGGATGAATAAAATAGTAGGGGGTAATGAAACAACCATTAGTGATGCTAACTCAAACCCTCGGTTGCTTCCACAAGCCCAAGTAAATCAGAAAAAAGAAGAATGGCCGACTGTTTTTCCAGTCTATACATTGCCGCCTAATACCGTACTACAAGCTAAACTTATCACACCAGTAATCGGGAGAGTACCGATCGGTGATAACACCATCGAAGACCCATTCTTTTTCAGATTACAGATCGGCTCGGAAAATTTGGCTGCCAATGGTCATCATATCCCCGGTATCAGCGGCATGATCGCCAGTGGCTATGCAACAGGTATACGAGAACAACAATGTGCTCGTGGTTATATTGATAGCCTCACTTTCATTTTTGTTGATGGTCGTATAGCAAATTTCGGCAAAAACGCTGAAGAAGGTAGTAGTCACAGTGAGTCATTAGGCTATCTTTCAGACGCATGGGGGAAACCTTGCATTCAAGGACAATACATCGACAATGCTTCCGGTTATCTTAAATCTCGTGGTGCTGCAGCTTTCCTAGAAGCTGCAGCTGAGGGATTATCCCAAGGACAAGTTAGCTATAGACAAAATAGCGATGGTAACTATACCGCGATGCTTGATGGAAATGTATGGCGTTTTGTGTTTGGTCGCGGCATTTCTGGAACGGCTACGGAATTTGCTGATTATGTACGAGAACGGACCGCAAATGCCTTCGATGTGGTATATGTAGAACAAGGACAGAATGTTCAAATTATGCTCAATGATATGGTACCTATCGACTACGATGCCAATGCCCGCAAGGTTAACTATTACAGTGAACCCAATCGTGCTTCCTACTATGACTAAACAAAGGAATATATATGAAACCATTTGCTAAACAGTCGTATTTTCTAATCACTCTCATAACTGCTGCTGCACTCAACGGCTGTACTTTAAAATCAGCAGATAAGGACAAGCTACTCCCAGATAGCGGACCAACAACTGCAGAATTAATAAAGGGGCATAGTGAAACCTTATCAAAAGTCTACTATGGAAATGATGAATACCACCATGGCCAAGCCATTTTAGCTGCATATTCTCCCAATAGCAGCCATAGTAGTAGGCACGTAAATGAACTTCAGCGCGATTTTCAACAGATACCTAATCCACAAATAGTGGCATATGTTTATCCGCACCTCAATGATGGAGAATTACCAATTCCCGGCTATTACACAATCTTCAATCTCTATGAGCGTAATCATTATGCGTTATCTAACGAGGGATATTATGAAATCCGCTAAAAGGAAAGCCAGTAACGTTGGTCAAGTAGGGACCTCCCCTATCAAAAAGGAAAAACCGACAGTCCATCCTTTGATAAATTTCTGGATGAGGCTTACTGGCGAATGGCCACTCTCCGGTCCACCCGAGCTTACCGAAGAACAATACAGGCATCTTTTTGACAGCGCACCGGCATTTGCTGACTATTTCCCAGTAGTCGATTATAGCGATGAAGATGAGTCATATCTCTTAGACGACGGTGTAAACGTGGCCAAAATCTGGCGTGTCAACACTCGTTACATGTATGCTGGTAGTAGTGAAAGTTTAGAGCGGTTTAATATAGCGATTACACAGGCGCTGGATGCTCTACCTGCTGAAGAAGAATTTCCCTATATTGCCCAATTTTTTGCTCTAAAAGAAGATAAAAACTCTATTATGGATGATTTAAGCCGAGCAGTGGCAGAACGCGGTTTATCTGAAGATCCTTATAGTCGTGCGATATTAGAAGCTAACCGAGTACATAGCGAATTAATCAGCCATCCAAAAGGAATTTTCCCCGATAGCAGGTTAGCTGGTAACGTGCAAGGCTGGCGTGTTGGCGAACAATCTGTTTATTTATGTATTTACCGTAAAGCTCCGCAAAAATTTTGGAAAAAGAACAATAAACGCAGTCCTGCCGATCAATTAGCTTACGACTTAGCAGCCTTCTACAGTGCACTTAGTAATGCAGGGTTATCACTGACACCTCTCCTGCCCCATGAGCTGGTCAATTGGCTTTCTCCATACTTTGGGGGAGAAGGAATTGATGCTAATACTCTGGAACAAATGCAAAAAACAGCTTCCTACGACCTGGGGCAGTTAGTGTTTAATCAACAACCGCAATATCATCGTAGTAATGATGAACGCGAACGTGGTATTTGGCGTTTTGGTGATCAATGGTTACGTTATTTAACCATAGGAGGTATTGATCAACCTCCACGAGATGGACTATTAACATTGGGTGTTCAGCATATCGAAGGCAATAACCCAACAATAGATGCTTCAATTTTCGAGGAGTTGCCAGTAGGAACAATGATGACCTGGACAGTAATACCACGCTCCGACTATCTGATGCAAAATGAGATTAAAGAAGTTTTATATATGTCTGAAGACGGCGCATCCAGAGAAGCTGTCTTTGCTACCGAGCAGGCTACAGAAGCCCTCGAAGAAATGATGCGTAATGGTCAACGGGTATTTTACGTACAAATGGGGCTTTACCTGCGGGCAGATTCGTTACAAGAATTAATTGATGTTGGTGAAACAGCAATTGCTAAAATTAAATCCGGTGGCTGCTTCCAGGTAATCAACCCTCGTTTTGATCTCATCAGTCAAGACAGCTTCATACGGGCACTACCAGGAGTCTACGATTTTGCACATGACCGTAATGCTGCTTTACGGGCTCGGAAGTGCTATACCTCTCACCTAGCATCTTTACTCCCATTTTACGGAAATAAAAGTGGTAGTAAGAATCCTTGTTACATCATGTACAGTCGTACAGGAGAACCATTTTACCTTAACCCTTTCCATTCATCCGATCGAGAAAAAGTCTCTCATGAGCTTTTTTTTGGTCCTTCAGGATCGGGAAAATCAGCTTCGATTTGTTATATGGCAATGCAGTCCATGGCTGTAAACAACCCACGAATGTTCTTATTTGACTACGGAAATTCCTTCAAATTATTAGGCGATTACATGGAACGTCATGGAAAAAAAGTTAAGCGCTTCGTCTTAAACGGCAATTCCAATGATGTTTTGGCACCATTTTTTGAAACTCAGAAAGCTCTAGCAGAAGTGAATAAAGCACGGGCTATCAATGAAGGCACTTGGATGAAAAATTCTGATTCAGATGCTGATGGTGATGAAGAAAGGGATTACTTAGCAGAAATGGAATATATTCTCCGTATTATGGTCACTGGTGGCAAAAATGATGTCAACTTATCACAATCGCAAATTGCCTGGATACGTGAGGCGCTCATCAGGGGTTTGAATAAATCGGTCGAACAAGGCGAACCTCATGCTCGTCCCGTCCATATGGAACAAGCAATGCGAGACATGGCTGATGAAGAAGCTAAACGAGAAGGAAGGCTCGAAAAAATCGCATTGGAACTACGAGAAATGGCTGATGCGATTAGTCTATGGACTGGTGGGCTTCACGGTATGTTGTTTAACCGCCATGCAAGCGGTTTCGGTGAAGAATATGATTTGACTATCGTAGAACTTGGGGCCTTAGGTAAGGAAGGCAAGCAAGACATGTTGGCTGTAGCCGGTTTATCCGCTATTTATACCATCACTGCCATGGCTGAAAAATTACAGGGTAGCGGCCGCGATATCGAAATTAAGATCGATGAGGCGCACCTGTGGGCTAAAATCCCGCTGTTAATGTCAGGACTGGTTGTCGCAGTCAAAGTCTTTCGCAAACTAGGCTGTTGGCTGATGGTCATCACTCAAGATATCAGCGATTTTGGTGGCGATGGGCAGAAAATATTGGGTAATGCAGAATTTTGGTGGTTGATGAAAATGAACGAAAAGGAGATCAATCAAGCCGAAAGTATTCTAAATCTCAGTTCTGAGACCAAGTACCTCATCAAGTTTCCTCGCAAGGAAGAACGCCGATTTGTGGAAGGTATCTCACTCTCTGCTCGTTTCCCCGATACCTTAATTCGCTATATCCCTCCCTCTCTTATGTTAGCCCTTGGGCAGACAGATTCAAAAGAAAAGCAGCAACGATATCAACTGATGAAAGAAAAAAATATTAGCGAACTGGATGCCGCTTTGTTGATTGCTGAAGAGATTGAGCTTTCCAGACGCCGCTTTCAAAAGGAAAAAATCTAATTCATTGAAAAATATGGAGAAATATCTGTGTATATAAATTTTAAGCAATATTTACTTATGGCCTGTGCAATCAGCCTTCTTAGCCCGTCAATAGCAGCTCCGAAAATTGATTTTGGAAAAATCGGCAATAGTGATAAAGGTTTCCGCCAATATTGGGAACTTGATGAGACAGAACACCAACGATATCAGAATTACATGGAAATTGCTGGTAAATACCGCCATCAACAATTGAGTCCTTTGCTAGTATTGTCAATGTTAGCTGAGACACCTGAAGACAAAGAATACTATGCCCGTCGTGCAGCAGAATACGAACAAGATATGGTAAAACGCGAAATCGAGGCAGCCCTAATGGTGTCTCAAGCCATGTCTGCAAATGATTTATCGAGCGAAATGCAGCAGTTTACCGACCGTCTAGCTGGTATAGACACACTCAATTATCTTCCACAGGCTTTGAAAGATAATCCCGATAATTGGGAATCTGGCGACCTTTTGCAACTGTACTTAGATAAAAAGTGTCTTAATGAAGATTGCCTGAAGCAGTTTTCTTCCACTTTGAAACAATTTGCCGACAAGTCTCCCGTAGAAATCATACTCAAATATGCACAATTGAATGAACTGGAAGGGATATCTTTTTTTGAGGAACTCGCTATTAATCCCTCACCATTAAAATTTAAGCGATTTGATCCAATAGAGCATCATTATCTACAAGATGAACATCATCTCAACCGTGCCTTACATGTACGCGAAAACCGGGTCATCGCCATTTTATCTGCCAACACCTCTGACCGATAAACACAGGAGAATTTTATGATCATCCGTAAACCTCTTTATATCGCTATTGTATCTGTTTGCTTTACCTTGCCCTTAAACCTCTCAGCTCAACAAGCCTCATCATCTGCACCAAACTATCGCGCTGTTGATGTTCCTGGAGGTGATGCTGGACGATATTATCAAAGTGGAGCGGCGGGAGATTTGGACAATATCGCTCCTAGTTCTTTCTCACAGCGATTCAGTGTTGGGATCCGTCCCCGTGTTGGCATATCGAATAGTTGCGGGAATTTAAATTTTTATCAGAACATCGAAGCAGAGCTTAAAAATCTCCAGTATAAACTGAAAAATACAATCAAAAATGCACAAGCAGCTCTTATGACTTCGGTATCGGGTGCAATCAGTTCATTTATGCAATACCAGCTAATGAAAATTAACCCTACCCTAGGTCAATTAACCACGAAGCAACTGGATGAATATATTGAACTGTTCAACATAAATGTGCGCAGTTGTCGAGATTATGAAAAAGATGTGGCCAACGGCAAAAACCCCTTAGGAGAGATCATCCAAATTGCGGTAGGCGAACAGTGGAAGCTAGGTATCGGCATGCACATGGAAGGCAAAGCCTCATTAGAAGAAATCGAAGATGAGATTATGGAAGAAGCAAGGAAAAATGGGGTTATCATGCCAGATGGAAAGTCCTACGGTGGTAATGGTCAAGAAGCAATAAACATGGTCAAAAGCCTAGTAGTCGCTGGTATGAATCTCAATTTAGCTCGTACCGATAAAGATGCTTGGAACAAAGATTTCACCATCAATGATAATACATTGCGCCAACACCCTATTCTTACAGAGTTTCCTAATGCCGATAGTCTTTACCGCTTTGCTGAGGATATTTATGGTGCCCTAGAAACTCGTATTGGCAGCGATCTAGCGAATCAAGAAGAAGTTATTAAAAGCGTTCCTGGACGTGGCTACGAAGTTAAATATACGGAATACCGCGATGAATTCCTAAAGGATCTCAAAAGCTATGAAAGTCGTACTTTGACGCGAGAAGAATTCGAGCGTAAAACTCGGCATATCATTCCTCCAGTAGAGATGGATGAACTACGCCGTCTGCCCCCCTATCAGAAAGCCGTCGAACTGGAATCACGTGCGCAACAGTATGCCATTAACCGTATGCGAAACAATCTCATCTATCTCAAGCAAGCCATCAAAACAGGGATGTATGCACCCGACTTGCAGCTTTCAGGTATGAAGGGACCTATGGAAGAATCATACAAAGTGCTCTATTACCGCATACTTGACGATATCAGAGAAATCGGCCAGCGTGCCTATCAGTTCTAAATTAAGGGGGACAAGGGCATGGACTCAAGAGAATCTGACAATCATTTCCCCAAAAAAAATTCTGAGGGAAACTTAACGGAAGTTGCCGATGAACGACTTGCATGGCGCTTGCATTCCTTGCCAGTAGAACCATCTGCATCCTCTTCCACTGATAGAGGCTCACAATTACCACAACAGCCACTTACGCTGGGTAAATGGAGAAGGCGATTTAAAGGGATTGGGTTGTCATTGATCTTACCTATCTGTCTCGGGATATTAGGATTCTTCATGCTTTTAATTTGGGGCGATGAAGGAGTCCAAGCCAGTCGTCAGTGGATTACTATGATTTGGTGGCCAGCGACCTTTATACGCCTCTTTATTTACCTTTTACTTTCGTGGCTTGTATTGCCTAAGTTGCTACAGTTTGCTAGAGCAGAAGCTCAATCCAGAATACGTCGGCATAGAGAGCAACTGTTTGCCTTAGGTTATGCCGATCTCCACCAGATTAACGAACTGGATGTCCAAGAACAGCGTATCAATCAGCTATCAATCCCAGCTTGGGCTGCATTTTGTTTTTTATTGCTGGTCGAGCTGACGTTTGCCCAAATACCTTATCTTTTGTTCTGAAGGGATGATTTCATGAATATTTCCAGTTATTTGGAAGCCTTTTTAACCGTCTACGGATGGTCAGTATTCCAAGTTATCTATTTTCTGATTGCCGTAACTGGCTTTTTCCTCTACCCACTACTCAAAGGTTTTCTCGCCCTATTGATTGAATTTCTCAGCTCAACGAGCAATCCATATGGTTTCGTCAAACAGGTGCTGATTACTCTAGTCCTAGTGATGATAGTTTTCTTAATTACCGTAGTACCAGTGATCCCCTTATCATTTGATCGGATGACCGTGGGTACCACCTGTGATAAGGCAACGCAGTCGGTTAATGACGCTAACAAATCAGGTAATGGAACCTATTTTGCCGTCACATCTGCCAGAGCTCCTATCATGCCTTGGATGGCTATGCGACTAGGACAAGGATTTAACAAAGTAATTTACAGCAGATTACCCTGTGCATTGGATATTAGCGACACCAACAATAAGGTACTTAATGCCAACGTTAGTGGCAGCGAAAATGGTGTACAGCTGATGCAGGAATATCGACAATTCCGCCAACAATGCATGGCTGCTGTTGAGCGTACTGTTAATAATATTCGTAATGGGTATTACGATAACGGTATGCAAAATGGTAAAGTCAAAACTTGGTTTGAGGATAAATTCAACGACGCTGTCGATGCCAAATTTAGAAGCGGAATAGCCAGAAATACTAGAGGTTTATTAGGCAAAGAGGCTAGTCAGAATGAGCAGTACAAACTGCTTTACTTCGATGACTCATCGTTCGTCTATGATATGTTCTTTTCGCCAAACTCTCCAATGATTACCGACAGTACTGTATCCACAGAATTAGGGGGGATTCCTGGAAGTTTCAGGGCAACTAGCGCTGTCATTGGTTTTAATGATGAGGCTCTACCAGACTGTGGCACTTGGTGGCGAGCTGGCAATGGGAGTACATTGCCGCTGAGGGAACGGTTAACACAGGCGCTCAGCGATGATGTCCTCCTCAGAGTTGCTTCGCATAGCGGGCCACAATCCTGTCGTCCACAGATGGTGGGAGGTTCCATGGGGAGTAGTGCTGGGGGACCCAATATCAGCCGTATGCCTGATCGCAATGCCTGCTTAGCCGAAATCAAAAACACCTTGGGTGCTTCAGACGACCAATTTACCACAGCTTTATTGGAATCCTTACAGGGAAATACAGTCACTGATAGTCCTATTTCTGCCGGAGAAAGTGTCGTAATGGGTCTTGCAGCTGCCGGAACAGGTGCTCTAACCGTCATTCAAAGCATATTTGGAATAGACCTTGGCGCCGGACAAATTATTGGTAGCGTAGTTGGATTTTATGCATCCATTTGGATTATGAAGATTATACTGACTTATCTCATACCAATGGTGATGATGACCATCTATATGTTCTGGGGCATATATATGGTCATCGGTGAATTACGCGGCACTACCATGATTAAAGGCTTGCTGCTCATTTTTTCCTTGACCAGTATTCCTGGTATTTGGCATATCATTGACCATTTAGATGATCGCTTACTAGAAGCTATGTATGGCGGCATAATAAACAGCAATCCTTTCAATGCCATTTTGCTTGATGTGAGCAGTGGTATGTTCTATCTGCTCTCTGTTTTTGTAGTCTTCTATCTTTACAGCATGGCTGGCATGGGAGATGCGAGTGGAGCTATTAAAGGTACATATGGCGAAAGCCGAAGTACTTCACACACCGCCAGTGGTAATGTAGCTCGAACAACGGGTGTCATGGGACAATTCGGAGGAAAAGGTATAGGTAATTGGTGGAGAAACAAAAGAGGAAACTCTAAATAATATTAGATAATTAGGGGGCTACCTAAGCCCCCCTAATTGTTATAAATATTTGCAACATGATTAACAAATCACTAGAGGTTAATCGCCATTTAAACCGTAATTATTGTAAGTATTATTAAATGTTTCACCACCACTTATATTCCCCCCTGAGAAACTACGGAGGATACGTTCATCTTCTAAAGCGGACTGTTTTAGTTCGGAAAAATTTTTATAAGAATCGATAGATTTAAACGTTTTTTCTTCATTTTCGAACTTAGCTATGCATTTAATTAAAGGCATAACTAGAACACCAAAACCTACCAACAATACCCCTGCACTTATTAGGTAAAGCATACACACCTCCAATTTCCCTAGCAGGATTATTACAATTTTCACTTTACGCCTTAAGCACTTATCTGTCAAGCACCCAAGTTTCCTAAATTATGGGGCAAACAGTTCCTTCAATATATCCAGCAAAGCTGACAACACATCAGCTGGACACTCGCCTAACTTCTGCACTAGACGGCTTTGATCGATGCAACGGATCTGCTCTGGTAGAATCAATCCTGATTTATCCTGAAATGTGATCGCTTGCCGAAAGGGTGTAGGCTTACTACCAGTCGTCATCGGCGCTATCAACACAGTTCGCAGATAATGTAGTTCGTCTGGCGATACAATCACGCAAGGGCGAGTTTTGCGGATTTCGTGTCCCTCAACAGGATCGAGGTTGACCAACCAGATTTCACCCCGTTTCACCATACCCATTCCTGTTCATCAAATTGATTTTCCACATATATAGCTAATAATGCATCATCATTTTCGGCAGCTACCACTTTAGCGGCATCTGCCCAACTCTCACGAACTTTATCAGGCAAGGAGAGTACAATTTTATTCTCGACAAGCCGAATTTCTAGCATGTCTTGCGCCCCAATCTGGCGTAAAAACTGTTTAGGCAAGATAATTGCCTGCGAACCACCAATTTTTTGCAAACTGCTAAGCATAACCACCCTTCTTTTATTTAAACAAAATTATAATATCATAAATTCTAGTACAGGTAACAATAACTTTGATAAATATTAGCGGGACTTGTCCTACTATCCAGCATTGTCTATACTCAAAAATGATAGTCGGCGGACTTTAAGCGCGAAAAGTCGGGTCTTGCAGGCATTGTGCATGCAATGGTCAGTCGTCTGAGACAACGGCGAAGCCTTAGGCTTGACGGCATCGTACCGCTTTGCGGTTTTACCAGGAAACTGGCTATACAGGGCATTAGCCCTATCCTCCCAAGGAGAATTTCTCCTTGGGAGGGATGCTCCTTGGTTTTTTAACTATTATTCAAGGAGTATTTATGACACAATTGTCAACGATAGTGGCGCTCGTCGGGAAATTGCCTGAAGAGCAGAGAGAGGCCATATCCGGTCTCATTGACCTCAAAACGGAGGGAGATATGCAGAAAGTCTTAGATAGACTCGATCTTATGGAACAAAAGTTCGAGACAAGATTCGATGCCATGGACCAAAAGTTCGAGGCTAAATTTGATGCGCTCAACAACAAAATAAACATTACCCAGTGGTTCATTGGGGGAATGATTGCGTTACTGGCTATCGTTAGCCGGATTGTTTAATCTCTCACCCATAACAAGCCTCCCCCATGGGAGGCTTCTTTTATTTGAATAGTATGAAAGTCCCCTATCTATTTAGTTTCTAGCACCCGATAAATCGTACCTCGCGAAACACCGTAACGTTTAGCCAGGGTATTGACTGAAATTTCCGGGTCTTTATGCAATATACGAATCTCTCGAATTTGCTGAATATTAAGTTTCGTAGGTCTACCTCCCTGACGTCCGCGAGCTCGCGCAGCTCTTAATCCCGCCAAGGTACGTTCAGAAATAAGGTTACGCTCAAATTCAGCTAAGGCTCCGAATACATGATAAATCAATTTTCCAGTCGCACTGGAAGTATCAAGTTGCTCGTGCAAACTGCGCAGGGCAATACCGCGAGCTTCTATACTCTGTACCAGTTCGATAAGGTCTTTAAGCGATCTTCCTAGTCGGTCAAGACGCCAAATTATCAAGGTATCTCCTTCCCGGGCATAATCAAGTGCCTGTTCCAAACCATCACGGCTGAAGTTGGCTCCCGAAAGAGTGTCAGTAAAAATTTTACTGCAACCAGCGTGCTCAAGAGCGTCGATTTGCAAATGCAGGTTTTGTTCGTTGGTTGATACCCTAGCATATCCTATCAGCATGATGTTTTGCCTCCGCCATAATAATCTGTTCCAAAACTCATCTTCCTCTCTAGGTTTTGAGATTTTGATTATTGTACGAGTTTTTGAACAGTTTTGCTGGCAGTTTTAATAGAGAGCTTGGGGTGAATAATTGTGTTCCAAAAACCTTCGTTTTTGAGACAGAAAAATTTTGGTTGTTTAGCTGTTAAATGTATCGTACGATACATAAATATCGTTACTAAGAATATCAACAAAATGGGAAAACCAACTTTAGACATGTACGCTTTTGTACAGGCAGCTTTCGATCATTTCAACAATGAACTATTCAACAGCCAATTACCGCAGCTGATGCTCAGTTTTCAACGAGAAAAAAGAGTTTTTGGCTATTTTGCTGAAAGTCGTTGGCTGGACGGAAGTGGGGGCAAGGTACATGAAATTGCTCTGAATCCGATGTATTTCATTACGCACAAACCTTTGGAGCTAATGCAAACCATCGTTCATGAAATGTGTCATCTCTGGCAACACGAATTTGGCACCCCTAGTAGAACAGGTTATCATAATAAGGAATGGGCCGACAAAATGGAGGCGATTGGTCTAATGCCAAGTAGTACAGGGCAACCAGGCGGAAAACGCGTCGGTCAACAAATGTCTGATTATCCCCTTCCCGGTGGTCGTTTCTATCAGGCATGTGTCTCATTCGCTGCTGCTGGGCATCAACTTCCCTTTGTTGATGCCTATTATGCTAAAGCAGTCAATAATGCTCAAATTCGTCAAATATCCGAAACTTTATCACTGGAACTTAACCAGGCTTTTAGTGAAAACAGCTCTACTAATGAATTGAACGAAGTAGCTTCTTTAATACAGCAAGCGCTTGCTACTCCATTTACCGAGCTGTTTGATTTATCAGCCAATGAAGAACTCAATCAAGCACAGCAACAAATGGCAGCAAAAAAAACTAAGGTCTGCTATCAATGTCCGGAGTGTGGTATTAAATTATGGGGTAAACCCAATTTATCAATTATTTGCGGAGAATGTCAGCTTGAGCTTATCAATGATTGATTTAGCGACATTCAGGTAAATCTTTCCAGCGAGTGGTGTATGCCGGGCTAAGATTACTATGTCGCATACGCCATGGTTGTTTGAGACCCTGGGCAGCCAAATAAATAGAGTGGCGTTGTTTATGGTTAATACTGTCAATAGTGCGCATTAGATTCATATCATTACGAATATGGCTACTGTTGAATAAGGATGCTTGACGTTGTCCGCAGGAAAAATCCTGCAAAATCACGCCAGCTTTGGCAAATGCCATGCCTTCTTGATAGATCTGCGGAAGCAACGATAAAGCAGCGGCAACAAGATCCCGTGTATCGGCGGTATAATCGTACAGATCGATACTGCGGTGAGCCGAGTATGGTTGATCAATATAACGGCTAGATTGGGCAAATACTGTAAGCAAGCGGCAGTATTGCCGCTCGTGACGCAGCTTTTCTGCGGCTCGAGCTGTATACTCGGCCACCGCTTCTGAAAGATCCTGAATGGAGGTTATTTTTTGACCAAAAGAACGGCTACAAATAATCTGTTGTTTCGGAGGTGCAACTTCTTCAATTCCTAAGCAACTGCGTCCATTTAGCTCCCATACCGTACGTTGTAAAACAACTGAAAATTTCTTTCTGATCAAATCAGAATCAGCATCTGCTAAATCTAGTGCCCGATGAATCCCCATATCCCGAAGACGCTTAGCTAATCGATGCCCTACCCCCCAAACCTCTTCTATCGGCACTAAAGACATCAATCGCCGCTGCCGCGCCGGATCAGAAAGATCAACCACTCCTCCGGTAGCTGGATACTCTTTAGCTGCATGATTGGCTAATTTAGCTAAAGTCTTGGTCGGCCCAAACCCGATCCCGCAGGTTAATCCAGTCCATTGACGAATAGTCGCGCGCCACGTTTTACCCAGATTCTCTAAATTCTTAGTATCCATCCCGCCTAAATAGGCAAAACACTCATCGATACTGTACACTTCTATCATTGGAGCAAACTGTTTAATGGTGCGCATCATTCGATTGGATAAATCTGCATAAAGGGCATAATTGTTAGAAAATATCTGCACCTGATGATGAGTCAGATAATCCCGGCATTTAAAATAAGGCTCTCCCATCCTAATACCAAGTTTTTTAGCTTCCGCATTGCGAGCAATAATGCATCCATCATTATTAGAAAGCACCACTACCGCACGGCCGCGCAAATCCGGCCGAAAAATTTGCTCGCAACTGGCGTAAAAACTGTTTGCATCAATAAGAGCGTACATAGTTCACCGACGTTGGAGTTTACGAATGACGCTTGATACCACACCGAATATCTCTAACTCATCTCCCTCTTCAATAAGAATATCAATATATCCTTTCTCTTGATTATGCGGTCGTAACAAAGGATATGGATCTAGCAACAATTCTTTGACTGTAAAATCCCCGTTGATGGCTGCAATGACAATATCACCACTGCGCGGACTCAGAGAGCGATCAACACAAAGCAAATCGCCAGGCAAAATACCGAGATCTACCATCGAGTCTCCGTCGGCACTAACGCGGAGGAAAAATGTCGCCGGTGCATTACGAATGCAATATTCATTAAGATCGAGTGTTTGTTCGACGTAGTCATCTGCTGGTGAAGGAAATCCTGCCTTTATACGACTCACATATAAAGGCAAAGCCAAACGCGGCGGATTTACTACTGCGTCACCTATATGATTAAGTTCCTCTGGCAATGCGTTGGAATGATGGCAAGGAGTTTTCATGTACATATCATACCGAAGTACAGGCGACGCTAATATAGTTATCCACGAAAGAAGTAGATAAGACTTAGGATAATCAATCTAAGTGACTAGTACAGCGAAATATTAGGCTGCTGCTTATTTATTGATCATCTGGCGTATTATCAGTCGGCCAATCTGCCCGAGGGTGATATTTTCGATGCAATCCTTCAAGGTACGAAGGACAACATTGAAGGTAGACTTGGGTAGAATTGATAGATTCATGACCTAGCAACTGTTTTAGAGCTAGGATATTAGCGCCATTTTCCAGCATATGACTTGCAAAACAGTGTCTTAAGGTGTGTACGGTAAATTCCGAATTAATTCCGGCTAAAGATGAATATTTTTTAATAATATGATTTAATATTGCTTTTGACATGCAGCCTTCGCTATTACGGGATGAGACAAATAAATAAGGGTTGTGGTCGCTTAGTATTTCATGCCGCCGTTGTAGCCAACGTTTGAGCCAGTAAGTTAATGGTTGAGTCAAAGGCAATAATCTCTCTTTATTGCCTTTACCTATGACACGTAAATAATCTTGGGCAAAATCGAGATTACTGATCTGTAGTTTGCGTAACTCTGTATTGCGGATGCCTGTATCGTATAAAGTTTGCAAAATAGCCCGATCCCGCAAACCTAAAATGCTATTAACATCAGGCACAGCCAACAAAGTTTCAATTTGTTGTTGGGAGTAATAAGGATAGGGTCGCTGTACCGGTTTATCTCTTGACATATATTCGAATAGATCAAGCTCACCACCCGTCAACTCCATCATTTTCAAAAACCGATAGTAATATCTAAGAGAAATTATCACATTATTTTGTTGATGAATACCATGCAAATCCAGATAAACATCGGCTTGGCTGCTGTTAATTTTTGCAACATCCAAGGCATTTTCTTCCAGCCAACGCAAATAGCGCCTCACAACCATAAAGTGAGCACGAATGGTTGTCGGGGATAAACCCATAATATTTTCCAAATATATTGAGCAAAATGCCTCAAGTCTCTCCTCATCCATATACTTCATATTACCTCTTTGATAGTGTTATCACTTTACATTTTTAGGAATATTATGATGCCAAAAGAATATATTGAACAGTATAAAGAATATTTAGCTCAGAGAAATATTAAACAGCAAACTATAAATAATTACTTGCGCATTGCACGGCGCTACACAAATTTTCTAAACACAAAAGGAATTAATATACTATCAGCAGAAAAAACAGACATATATATTTATCTCAGTACTCGATCCAAACAGAAATCCAGTACCTATAATAAAGAGCTTAAACAATTAAAACTTTATCTGCATTGGCTGTCAGAAACTGAAAATTTTAACCTAGATATCAATCAGTTAAGAAATAAATCTGAACCTCGTAAATTACCAAAAAATATATCAGTAAGAGATCTGCATATATTATGCACCCCTACTAAGGAGGAAAGACGATGCAGTAATCATTTAAGTTTCATAAGAGAACAGGCCATTATCGAATTCATGGTTAGCACGGGAGTACGTCAGATTGAACTAAGGGAAGCCAAAATCGGGCAATTATCCAGAAATTTAAATGCTTGTCTGATACCGGGTTATAAGGGAGGAAGACAACGCATGGTGTATTTGGGAAAACCTGCTCGCGAAGCATTGATTGCTTGGCTGTTAAGACGTGATATCCCTCTTAATCTCGCTGGCTGTGCCAACCAATATCTCTTTATTAGCAATCATGGCAGTCCAATGCATCCAACATCCATCATCAGATTAGTACGCAAGCTCGCTCTGCGACGGTTGGGATATGTGGTCACTCCTCATATGTTGCGGCATACGTTCGCTACCGAAATGCTTCGAGCAACTGGTTCACTACGAATGGTACAAGAAATGTTAGGACATGTTTTTATCAAAACTACTGAAATCTATTGTGGTTTAGATCTCAACGATCATCGCCACGCTATCCATACTTTTCATCCTCACGGCGGAGAAATTGGAGAGTTTTCAGAGACTGAATAAGCAATAAAAAACTCTGCCGCGAACTTGCAGAACCAGGTGTTGACAAAATACATAATAACTGATAAGTTGAATTTAACAGTCGGCGGACTTTAAGCGCACCTTGGCGAAGGCTAAACGCAAGCAGGAAGCTATAAGCACGATTTGTCGTGTGAAAGTCGCCGAAATCCTGCACATACGCAAGTATGGCGATCTGTTTCGGGCAATATGCCCACATCATTCGGTCCATGACCGAAGTCTTACCCTCGGGGTGCACTAAAACCCCGTTAGGGTGTTCATGTGCATCCCTTTTTTATTTTCTTTAAAGGAGAAAAGCCATGAACGCAACTTCAACACCATCATATTTTGATACCGTTTTATACGTACGAGTTTTTATTAACGAAATAAAAATCGTACAACCTAAAAAGGGAGCTCAATATGGAGCAATTAACGCCAGCATTTTAGACAAGGATGCTGACGGCAAAACCATCTACCGTACGGTAGACCTAATTATCAGCGGCCAAGAAGCTAAACGGATACTGTGGATACAGCGTGATCGCTGGCCTGCCGACCGTATGCAGCGTTCCCCAGAACGCTGGGTAGCCGATATCAATATCGGTAGCCTGCGGACCGAAGCATATACGAAAAAGGATGGTACCGTTGGTGCTGTCCTCAAAGGTCGGCTCATCAAAATCCGCGGTCTGCGGATTGGAGATGAGATCGTGTTTGGTGAAGTCTTGGAAGACATCCCTCCGGCCACCTTGGTAGCGCCTACATATATCAACCTGATCGATCCAGAGAAGGGCCGGATACAGGCAGCCTTGCTGGACGGCAATGTGGAGGCTCCGGAATACCGGAACATCAACCTTGATTTGCAGGAAGAAATTCCGGCAATCAATGAGCTGATTGTCCGGGATCTCTGCCCGCGCGGCTATACCCATCGGGAAACCAACGCGAAAATTTTCGGCATTTTAGAAATTGCCGGAGTGTATTGCGAAGGTTTCCAAGCAAAAGATGGAAATGCGCGTGCCGCTATGAAAGGTGTACTGTCAAAAGTACGCTATCTCAAAGCCAACGATGAGGTTATCGTCGCCAGTAAAGAAAAGGCGGATTCTGCGGTTGCGCAAGCCACCCAAACCAAAGCTGAACCTGAGCCAAAAGCGAAAGCTCCGACCAAGACGAAAGTCAAGACCAAAGCTGAACCTGAGCCAAAAGCGAAAGCTCCGACCAAGACGAAAGTCAAGGCCAAAGCTGTCGCCTAATCATTCCACCGTCAATCTGACGGTGGCCCTTCCACTCCCGCAGGGAACTTCCCTCGGGAGTTCCCTGTTTTTCTTATTAAAGGAAAGAAACATGGGAAATAGAATTTGGGAAAAATTTCTCGAGTTGAACGAGAAACAACGCGAACAAGTCAGTAAGCTTTTTGACAAACTTTCTGTCGGTTCCTTACTGCCAGTGGTACTAAAGCTAATGAGTGATGGAAAATCAGGTGATTTTCTATACATATTCTTTTGGCTGTTTTGTGTTATTATTTTTGCAGTTCTCTCAGTTGCCGCTTTAGCGACAAAGGATGAATAATGATAGAAGTAAATGCAAATGCAGAACTCGCTCTCGCGATCTGCATGGTGATGATAATTATATTATCTTCCCCACTTTTGGTCGGTTTTTTCAAAAGCCGTAAACCTTAACCAAAACCTTCTGCGCTTCGCGCAGGAGGTTATATATCTAGATACCACAATTGTCGAACTTCTTTCTAACACGAAGTCTGATAATAACTGGCTTGCAGCAATTAGCGACAAAGGATGGAGAGTAATGAGTAGTGCGGAAATCGTCTATACCCTTTTCATGGTGGGGATCATAATTTTATCTTCTCCACTGCTTGTTGGATTTATTAACAGCAAGAAGAAATAAACAAACTCTCCGACAGTAATGTCGGAGAGCACTTTTCCAGATGACATATCTGAGTGCCTTTTGTATTATTTTTAGGGCATTCATCGTGTCATCTGAATGGAACCGTCGCGCTTTAAGCAGCGCAGAGAGAGGGCGGCAATACTCTCACCTTTGGGCAAAGCCCGCAGTAGTCTCCCCTGTTTTCAGGGGATTCCCCCAAGCAGGTCTTGAGGCAAGTTTGGGGGAGTCTGAAAGACAACTGGTATAGTTGGCGAACTCAAAACGCACCCCTGATGCCTACTTAGGCATCAAGATGGAAGTTTATAAGCACGGTTCGCCGTGCGAAAGCCGCCGGAATCCATCAATACTGCCTTTGCGGTATGCGGTATCCAACGGTCGGTAACCCATGCACATGCGCCTTCGGGAATGCAGCGTGCCGCCGGTACCGATTTCGAATACAGTCGCGACGAATTTTTTCGTCGCGGCATCTTTCTTTTTACCCGCAGGGGACACATCCCCTGATTGGGCTGTTCTCCTGCTTTTTCATTTCTTGTAGGAGAACGATATGTTAATCACTTTAACTTTAATAAAAGGCATTTTGTGTATGTTTGCCTTTGTATATTTTTCACATGAACTCTGGGTTGATTTTAAAAAACTCAGAGATCGTAGGAAAAATTAATCAATTTTTTCATCCCGAGGGGAATACTTCCTCTGGGGGTGTTCCTTTTTTTATTTTTGAAGGAGAACACCATGAATCCATTTGTAACCATTATCGCCGGCGATTCTGCCGCTGAAAGTGCTTTTGCGAAAGCATTAGATGCAAAGCTAAGAAATGATTTCGGCAATATAGCCGAAATTGTCGATACAAGCAGCAAGCCAGTCAAGAGGATGGCAAAATTTACAAAATGCTTAATCCCAAAAGATTTAATTGCAATAATGCAGGCTAATCATCTCAAATCTGATGAGAAATATGATCTAAGGCCAGTTGTACATCTTTATTTACCCGGCACCCGCTGCCAGTGGCTTCTTACCGAAATCGATACTGATCTCGATATGGCTTTCGGTCTCTGTGATCTCGGTATAGGATCCCCTAAACTCGGATATATGAGTTTACACGAGGTGCTGAAGAGTACTTCGTGGCTCATGATTAATCCCGATTTTGTCGGGGTCGCTCCTTTATCCGAGTATGCATGCCGTGCCATGGATGCCGATCAAATCGTCATTAACTGGGAAGGAATGCCTAACGCAACTTAGGCATATCATCGGTTTCAAATATAGTCGCGACGGAGTTATCCGTCGCGGCACTTTCTTTTACCTATTCTTTAATTAAGGATGTAATACTAAAATGAGTTATACTTTAGTAAAACCCATAACAGGAGATTATCCTATGACTGAAGTTGTCATCCGTAAAAGCGGTAATGCTAATATCATTTCCCTACCAAAAACCCTGCTGGAACAGTTAGGCGCCGGCGTCGGCGACAAATTAAATGTTCTGTTTGAGGACGGAAAATTAGTTTTGCAGCCTCAAAAAGTACGACGCAAAACACTTGAAGAGTTGTTGGAAGGTGTTAATCCCGAAATGTTCAATACCGAAGAAGACCGGGATTGGATGAGTATGCGGCCGGTCGGGGAGGAGATCCTATGAGTTATATTCCTGACCAGGGAGACATTATTTACATTGATTTTGATCCATCAGTCGGTCGTGAGATCCAAAAACGACGTCCCGCCTTAGTGATGAGCAAGCAGATCTTAGCTAAACAGACCGGATATATACTGGTTTGCCCTATTACCTCGACCAAACGTGGTATCGCTCTAGAAGTGGATATTGATACCCCTACGATTAAAGGTCAGGCCTTATCTATGCAACTCAAGTCGCTAGATTATCGCCAACGTCATGCTGAGTTTGTCGATAAGGCAGATTGGGCTTCAATATCTGAGATGAGCGATATTCTGCAAGAATTAGTCTCTGTATGACATAGGCTGTTAAGCCTATAAATTTATCTCGTGCCTCTCACGGCATATTTTACCCACCACGGGGAATCTTCCTGTGGGTGGTTCTCCGTTTTTTCACTGGAGAACCTATATGGAAAACTTTGATCCCGTTACACTACAAGGCCGCCTGAAAGTGGCTTATCTAAACGGCCGGTTCGGCCAATTCCCGGTAGGCACCTTAGAAACCGCCATCGGTACTTTTACTGTCCGAGACAGCAAGGAAGACGCCTGGCTGGAAAATCTCAGTGCCGGCGAATATACCGGGCAGTTTGAGATCAGCGAGCTCTCCCTCTACACATACCGTGCATTTGGGGAGGCACGTACCTGCATCAGGGCTGAAATCTCTGCCTATCAGCTAGACGACTTTGACGATGAGGTCGAAGAAGTTGCCCATTACCCGGATCCGATTGAAGAAGAAGGCGAAGTACCGGATAGCTTCAGTCGTGATAGCGGAGACGAAGAGGATAGTGAAGATGCCTACGATGAGCAGGTATCGCTGCTGCTGTCGTTCCTTGAATCCGGCAGCAACTGGTCTGTAGGTGATGATTACCGCATCGATACTACTATCGGACGCAGCAATATCGTCGAGTGCCGTAAGGCTTTACTGGGATTAGGCTATGTCTTTGATCCTCTGACGCAGATCTGGCATTTGCAGGGAGAACGTTCATGAGCTTGATACATCCTAGTGTAGCTTACAATGCTGCTGCGATGGGATATTACCCAACTGATGATGCCACCATGCGTGGCATCTCGCATTTATTGGCGCCCAGTACCGAGACTGTTAAATTTCTTGATCCTTGCTGCGGCTGTGCTACCGCTATTACAACACTTGCTGATCGACGTCGTTATCCCAGTAGTGAACGTTACGGCATCGAATTGGATGTTGAAAGATCTGGTCTGGCCAAGGGAAAATTGACGGCATTGCTCACAGGCAGCGCGCTGGACAGTCATGTAACGCCTCAATCGGTAGATGTGCTGTTTCTCAATCCACCTTACGGCGACGCGCCGCGTGACCGAGAATCAGGCGATAAATCGCAGCGTTTGGAACATCAGTTCTTAAGCCGCTTCTTTCCGGCATTGCGCGCCGGAGGATTGCTGATTTATATCATCCCAAAATCGCAATTAACGGAAAAAATCCAAAAATGGCTGCTCAGTCATTTCACTGATCTTAGATTATTTGAAGCAGCTACTAATCGCTTCAATCAATGTGTAGTGATTGGTCGTAAGACTGGGGCTTTGGTGGCATTGGATAAAACTATGCTGGCCGAATGGCAAAACTGTCTATCCGGCAAACAGCTATGGTCAACATTGCCGCAGCGTGTAACGGACTATTACAGCATTGAAGGCAATCCCAAACAGCTAAGGATGACATCATTGGAGATGGATGCCGAAGGGATAGCAGAACTCATCAGCGAACATAAGGGTTTATGGAGAGATTTTTCAGCTCAATTTACCCAAAATTCGGATGAACGCTATATCCGCCCTCTGCACGATCTGACCGACTGGCATACCGTTCTGCTGATCAGCTCCGGTATTGTATCGGGCTTGGTTGACAACGGGCGGCAAACACTGCTGGTGCGCGGCCGTACTGTCAAACGCAAAACGGTAAAAGTGCGCGAAAACGATGACGGCGATGTCATCGGCGAAGAGCATCGCGACCGATTTGAAACAGTCATCAAAGCCATTGATCTGACGGAATCCTCACCGGCATACGGCCAAATTATCGTCATTAAATAGAAGCGCCTTAAGAGCCATTTCCCGCAGGGAGTACCCTGCGGGTACTCCTTTGTAATTACATTAAAAGGAGTAGTTCATATGAACAATTCACATCTTACAGCGACAGTTTTACCTGTTACTAATTTTGACGGCATCTTTTGCGATGCCTGGGTCATACAAGCGGATCGTATAGTCTTTGCCTCTTTATGGGGGAGAGCTAGCCGTATGATGGCATTCTACGGCGCCGTTACTACCGGCAGCTTGAGTATGCTCACTATCGGCGATACGCATATGCGCATTGAACGTGATTTGGACAAACGACAGACCCGTATGCCTAAGCATAGCCGTTATGGCAGCGACTGCCTACATGTTATCGTTTTTGCAGATATTATCATCCGAGAAGCCGCAGCAAAACGCATATTGCTCGATCTCAATAAGGTATGTAATGAACGTCTATGGGCTGAAGTGAAAAATCTCTCGAGTCTAGCGTTATTACCGCATTGGAAACAAATATTACTACCGGTAATGCGTGAAGCCGGAATGATCGCCACTCTAGCTTCTCATGGCTTAGCAGCCGAATTAGTCGATCTGTCCAACGAAGAGGATTATGAGAGCTTATTGCGTTCAATGATTCGCAACGGACGATTAGGTAAAACGGAGGGAGCGGTATGAAATCATTTACCACCCTATTCTGCATATCTATTTGGGTAGAGATGCTTGCTGAAACCATTACTGACACGCTGAGTATGAAAACTATTGTCTGCCTCAGCATAGTTTTGTTCTTGTTTATGTGGCATCGACGCCGCCGTCGCCCTTGGTGGGAAGACGAACATTGGCATTAAGCAAACTCTATCAATCTCAATTTAGGCCTGTACAGGCTTATCACCCTGCGGGGAAACGCCGCAGGGGCGTTTCCCTTATTTATAAAAAAGGAGACATTATGCAATATATTTTTTACAGCAATCCTTCTCATGGCTGGTTGGAAGTGAGTATGGAAGAGTTATTCCGTCTGGGAATCGCCGGAAATATTACACCCTTTTCCTATCGTTATGAAAATACTGCTTGGCTGGAAGAAGATGACGATATGTCTCGCTTCCTCGCTGCTAAAGCGGCATTAAATGAGCCTGTTCAACTTATCAACTGTAATGGTAAACCGCAGGTACCGCCATATACGCTCACTGATGAAGAACAGATTATTCTCAACGCTGCAAAGCTTTAAACAATTTTGCCAACGTTTGTTTCGAGTTTTAGAAGAGGAAACCTCTTCTAAATATAATCTGCCATCACCAGATCTGCTAAATATTTAGATCTATCAATATACTTAGCCAATATCGACCCAAATGATGCGCTTTCCGGCCCAACTGTTGCCACTATGTCGGCTAATGGTCCATTTCGGAAGTTTCCATCGTATGCATAAGCCTTTGGGCTTTGATGTTAATGCCTAGCTATATTTCTGAAGCCATCTCTGTCCCGATAGGGGCAGTTTTTCCCACCCACCACGGGGAATCTCCCCGTGGAGGTTCTCCGTTATTTTTTATTGGAGAATCTCATGAATAACACCCTTTGTTTACAAAAACTGACAGACCTATTTTCGGGTCAAGTAATCTGCTTACAAGAGTATTCGCAACTTTCCGCAATGTTTGAATCAGTCGGGTTTACCTTGGTGGACTGCTTAAGTAGCGATTCGCTATACAGTACATACTTCACCGTGGGCATTGACAATCAGCCTGGTATGGTAAGATTTCTGTATAACGACAATACGCATGAACTCATCCCGCAGGAAGTCATTACGATCCCTGAATATGACGATTTAGACGATCCGGATGATTTTCACCGACATTTCATCGCACAGTCCTTTGTATGGGGAATACGCCCTTTACAGGACAATCGGTCGGGGCATATGCTTGCGGATGGGAAAGTTGTTCTCATCGGTAGCACCAGTGATGATTGTTTGAATTGGTATTGTGCAAACGTCAACGATACCAGCGTAGATCGCGTGATAACTTTGCCTCATTCGTTGTTACTGCATTATCCGCAACATATCTTTGATATTGCGATAGCTGTAACTCTTCGGTAAATACTGAGGATTATCCTAGATAACTCTGTAAGCCTCAATTTTCACAGCAGGAGTTCCCAAGATGACTTTTGCATGTTTCGTTTCAAGATTAATATGGAGGCTTCAAATATCATCCCAAAACATAATAAAACCGGCTTATCGCCGGTTTTATTATGTTTTATTGACTGTTATTTCAGGTATGGATATATTTATATTGATAGTCGGCGGACTCAAAACGTAGCCATGATGTCGGCTTAGACATCAAGATGGAAGCTGATAAACACGATTTATCGTGTGAAAGCCGCCGGAATCCATCAATATCGCTATGGCGGTATGCGGTTTTACGGTCAGTATCGCGATGGAAATGTACTAGCGATATTTCTCACTTACCCGCAGAGGATCATCCCTGCTTGGGCTGTTCTCCTGCATAACACAGGAGAAGTTATGATTCATGAACAACCACCCGATCGGGTCATACACTTACTAGGAGGCTCCATGGCCACCAAATATGAGCAGGATTTCCTGCTATGGACGGAAGAGCAGGCCAAACACCTGCAAAACCGCAATTTTGACATGCTCGACATCGAGCATCTTGTTGATGAGGTAATCAGCATGGGAAAGAGTGAAGTCCGTGAGCTGGAAAGCCGAATGGCGGTATTGTTGGCACATCTCATCAAATGGGCATGGCAGCCGGCCATGCGCGGCAACAGTCGCAGTTGGGAGGCAACAATTATCAATCAGCGCAATAAAATTGCTCGATTGTTTAGACAAATGCCTAGTCTGAAAAAGAAAATGGAGGATCCTGAACTAGAGTTTTGGATTTCCGTATGGGCAGATGCCAAAGTCGATGCTGCTTCTGAAACCGGTATCAATTACTCAGTTTTTCCGGAAGAAATGCCGTGGAGCAAGGAACAAATCCTTGATCAGGACTGGTATCCCGATTCCATGGTTTAAGAAAAAGCACGCAAATCTTCACAAGATGCCATATGGTATCTTTATAGCTACTGCTTATCGACAGCATTCCAAACCTGCAGAGGATATCCTCCCCTGCAGGTTTTCTACAGCAAGTACTAGCTCCTAGCATCTCTTTGCAACAATATATTTTTTTGCTAGAATTTTTTGGATAGTCGGCGGACTTTAAGCGCGCCTTGGCGAAGGTTAAACGCAAGCAGGACATATAAGCATCTTAATGATGCGAAAGCCGCAGTATTCCTGCACGGTTTCGACCGGCGGTGCATTCAATCACTCGGCAAAAGCGCCGTATCTACCCATAGGGGACTCCTCCCCTGTGGCGGTGTTCCCCTTATTTTTTTGTTTGATTAGGAGAACACCATGCAAACTGTTACTCTCAATGAATATGCCATGATGGTCAAAGCCATCATACCCCCACCTCTGCTACAAACCTTGCAGGACAACTACCGTCATGCAACTCGCAATGACGGTAATCAAGAACCTGTAGTTCATCTCTATTTGCCTAACACGGATTGCCAATGGATCCTTACCGAAATAGATGACGATTTAGATATCGCCTTCGGGCTTTGTGATCTCGGAATGGGATTTCCTGAAATGGGCTATGTCAGCTTGCACGAAATCTTGGAATCCACCGGCATGTTATGCCGGACATTAGATTTCAAAGCCCGTGCCGGCTTGATGGAATATGCCCATCAAGCACATCTTGCTAGAGAAATCGTACTCGATTGGCCTGATGATCCCAATGACCGCTCTACTCTAAACGGAAATGCTCAACAAAACGTTCAGGCCGACGCAGTCACCGTACCTCCGGCAACTGCGAATACAAGCGGTGCAATGACGCTTAGTGATTTTCTGGACGCATTCCGGCAACCGCTGCTCGAACAGATCGAGCAGCAAACACCGGTAGTGTACAACGGCAGTCATGCTAGCTGGCAGGACAAAGTCCTGGCCGGTCTTAAGCGTCAGCCATTCCCAGCTCAGGCAGAACGTATTCACGCAGTGTATGCTGGCTTAGTGGAAAAAGATTTGCCAGCCGTCATTCTCAATGGAGAGATGGGTACTGGTAAAACAATGATGGGCATCTGTGTTTCGGCATTGATATTCAAAGGTTATTCGCAAAAACCCGTGCTAGTCATCTCGCCTCCACATTTGGTTTACAAATGGCGACGCGAAATCCTCGATACCGTACCCGATGCTATTGTACATGTGGTCAACGGCAGCAATGCCATCCACCAATTGATAGCTTTTCGTGAAGGGCTGCAAAACGGTAGTTTTAAGGATGGCAGACCGCGTTACCTAGTCATCGGTCGAGTACGGATGCGGCTAGGTTTTTACTGGCGTCCAGCATTCTGGAAACGCGAATACCGATTTGTCTCTATCGACCCACACAGCGGACGACGCCAGCTCGGCAGATATGCTGCTGTCGCTTGTCCGCACTGCGGTGGCTGGCAGAACGACAGCAAGGAAATGCCTATAGCAGCTGAGCTCTGGTCGACAGATCGGCGCGAACATTGTCAACATTGCCAAAGTCCGCTTTGGACCATGCGGCATAAAGACAATGAGGACGAACAGGCGGAATCCAGACTTCGCAAGTTTTTGTTGCAGCTGCCCGGAATAGGCAAAGTAACCTGCGACCGCCTGATCGGCACTTTCGGAGTGGATAATCTCAGCCGACTGGTGGATGGTAATGTCTATGACTTCGTCAATCTGCAGCGTGCAGACGGTGAATTTGTATTCAATGACAAACAGGCAACTCGACTGGAAAAAGCACTCGGCCGCTTGGAGTTTGCACTCAAAATGGTAAGTTACCAGCCTAGCGAATATGTTAAGCGCTATTTTCCGCGCAAGGCATTCAGTCTGGTACTGGTGGATGAGGCGCATGAATACAAAAATGCCGGTTCGGCCCAAGGTCAGGCCATGGCAGTCTTATGCAATGAGGCTGAAAAGGTTTTACCGTTGACCGGGACTCTGATGGGCGGCTATGCCTCCGACTTGTTTTACCTGCTGTTTCGGGCTATGCCCGGCATAATGGCCTCATTAGGTTATGCCGCCAACCGGCATAATTCATTTGCTGCCAGTGAAGAACGCTTCATGCGTAACTACGGTTGTCTGATTGATGTTTTTTCGATCAATGATGAAGGCTCGCATCTGACGGCAAAAGGCAAAAAAATGAGCGTACGTAGTAAAAAAGCCCCGGGCTTTTCACCCGAAGGGATCGCACGCTTTGTGCTGCCTTATACGGTGTTTATGCGTCTATCGGACTTAGGCGAAGGAATTTTGCCTGATTTTAAGGAAGAAACGCGCAGCATTGCCATGGATGGACACCAGTTACAGGAATATTTGCGCCTTAGCAACACCCTGAGAAGACATTTGGATGCTGCCTTGGCCAAGCGGGACAATTCGCTGACTTCTGTGGTCATTAATGCTCTGCTCCGCTGGCCGGAAACCTGTGCTAAAGCCGAAGACATCCGTCATCCCCGCGATCGGGAACAAGTGTTAGTGAGTATGGAATCGCTCTATGATGCTGATAGCCCGACGCCTAAAGAGGCGGACTTAATTCAAGTCTGTCGGGAGGAACGCGAAGCCGGACGCCGGGTGATGGTATTCACCACTTACACCGGCGGTCACGATACAGCAACAAGATTGGCTAATTTGCTTAAACATGCAGGTCTGAAAGCGTCGGTATTACGCAGCAATGTAGGCAGTGATGCTCGTGAAGACTGGATTGCCGAACGGGTAGAACAAGGCATTGACGTGCTGATCTGCAATCCCGAGTTGGTCAAAACCGGTTTGGACTTACTGGCATTTCCAACTCTGTATTTCATGCAGACCGGTTATAACGTTTATACCGTGGCGCAGGCCTCGCGCCGCAGTTGGCGTATCGGGCAGAAGGAGACCGTCAAGGTTTACTATGCCTGCTATGCGCAGAGTAGTCAGGTAGAGTGTTTCGATTTGATGAACCGCAAAATCAAGGCAGCGCTCTCCACCATGGGAGTAATGCCGGAAACCGGTCTGGATTCCTTCTCGGAGGATGAGGACAGCGAAGCATCGATCACCGAGGCCCTGGCCAAGCAATTATTGGGGCGTCCTTCCCTGTTTGCCGCTTAGGCAGCCTTTCCCGGCGGGAGCAATCCCGTCGGGATTGCTTTTTTTGGGGCATAGGGCGACAATCACGCCAATATTGACAGCGCTTGTGCCGCGGACTATATTGTCGGTTAAGTGTCGGCGGACCTTAAACGCACAAAGCCGGAAGTATATAAGCACGATCCGTACAGACGTGTGAAAGCCATCGCAATCCGGCGCAGCCTTATGGCTGATGGTATCTGTTATTTTGCTGCGCAAGCAGCTTTCATCCACCCGCAGGGGAGCTATCCCCGTGGGATTGTTCTCCTGTTTTGGGACATACCTTCAACTTGTACAACTGAAACCGCCGCACCGGCGGTATGTCTTTTATTTCTTAACAGGAGAGTATTATGTCTAAATTCTCATTAGTCAGAACCCCTCAAGGGACTTTTGTTCAGTCCGAAAACGAACATGACGGCCATCCGGTAATAAAGCGTGAAAGCGCGTTCATGGAGGAAGACCATGCCCTCATGTATTTGCAGTGCTTACACAGCGGCACCGTAACGCCGCTACAGGTGATGCAAAGCAACGCCGGTTTTTATATCGGCAGAGTTTATACCGGAGACGGTTTCCCCGCCCCATTTTCCCGCGAAAGCGTGGAGTATTTCGCCTCCCATGAGGAGGCTGAGAACGCATTGCGTACAGATAATTGGACGCAACGCGATCACTACTGAACAAGGAGGTCTGCATGAATCTATTCAGCAGAAAACCGCTGGATAATTACCGGCGCTTCGTCACCGATATCCACGGTGAGGAAGGCTTGGTCGTGAACGGACTGGTACTCAGTCCCGAACAAATGGCCGTCATTTTGCAGCTGTACGACTACGGGATGAGCGGTATCTCCGAAGAGGAGGTAGCCGTATTCAATCAGGTGGTGGATCAGTTGAAAACGCTGATCTGGTCGTAAAACCAAGCTAATTTCTCACTCCCTTGGGGAACATTCCCCTTGGGGCAGTGTTCCCTTTTTAGTTTATATTTTAAGGAGAACACTATGAATCCCTTTGTCACCATTATCACCGGCGATTCTGCCGCTGAACAAGCCTTTGCGGCAGCGCTGAAGGCAAAATTGGCCAAGGATTTCGGGGACGTTGTAACCGAAACTGTCGAGCCGGCCGGCAAACCGGTCAAAAAGATGACCAAGTTTACGGCAAGTATCATTCCCAGAGCTCTCATTGCACAGATGCAGGCTAATCGGCTCAGCTCGGAGCGTGATGAGCATGATCCAAAGCCGGTTGTACACCTGTATGTACCCGGCAGCAACTCTCAATGGCTGCTGACCGAGATCGATGAGGATCTCGACATCGCTTTCGGGCTATGTGATTTGGGTGTCGGCTTGCCCGAAATGGGCTATGTGAGTTTGCACCGGGTGCTGGAGCGTACGCCGTGGGCAATGATCAATCCGGGCTTTGTCGGGATTGCCCCCTTATCGGAGTATGCGGAGCGGGCCAGGGATGGTAATCGCATCGTCATCAGTTGGGAAGGAATGCCCGACGCATAACACGGCTGCCCAAGCAGCTTTTCCCAACGGGAGCAATCCCGTCGGGATTGCTCCTTTTCATTCAAAACAAAGGAGTTTGCTATGCCCAATTGGGTTATCAACGAATTGACCTGCGATCAACCGCAGGTGCTTTCCCAACTGCGGGATTTCAACCGCATTATTCCCATGCCCTTGATACTGGAAAAAACCGTCAGTGGTTCTCACAGTCATCATTTCGAGCAATTAGTCGATGAGAAGATGACTTATTGCGAAATGCTGCAGCGTCCGCCTGCTTATCTCAGAAAGGATGAAAACGGCAATAAGGTGTATGTCACCGGCGAAGCAGACAAAGCCGCCTGGCCGTCCCTGCTGCGCCGCTATTACCTGGGGCTTAAGCTCTACGGTCATCCCACATGGTATGACTGGTGCTTATACCATTGGGGCTGTAAGTGGAATGCCAAGGATTTTGAGATCAACGAATCCGGTACCCGGTGCCGCTTCGAAACGCCCTGGTCGCATCCGATGCCCTTGGTTGAAGCGCTGTCGCGGACTTACCCGCAAGCCCTCATCGAGGTGCAGTTTGCCGATGAAACCATTGGCTACAATGCCGGCAGATATACCATCAAAGATGGGGAATATCTGGTCCCCGACGATATCGTCTGCGGCAGCCGCGAGGCTTATGAGATCGCTTTCGATCTCTGGGGCGGCAGAGAGGAATACCGCTACGACGAGGAGGAAGGCAGCTACGTCTATATCGACGAAGATTGAACCCTCTCAATCTGCGTTATGTCAGCCGGTAGTGCCTTAATCAGGAAGGCCGGCATATATCGGGCATATGCCCATTCACCCCCGGGGGAAACTGCCCCCCGGGACAGTTCCCTCTTAATTTTTTGGAGGAACTTATGAAACCGTTTATCGACAACGATACCGCCCCATAAAGTGTGTCTGATGAGAGGCAAAAGAAAAGGTCTCTCAAATTTTTGTAAGAATGTTTTAGCAAACGCAATCCAAAAAAGAGAGAGACCCTATGAACAGTTTACAACTAAGCCCAAAGCAGCTACAAGAAATTTGTCATGATTTTACCAACAAGCCCAATGGCATCAATACGTTGCTATCGATTATGTTGAACAGCTTGATGAAAGCCGAGCGCAAGGACTTTTTAGTCTCAAATCATTGCCATGGTAATAAAGCTAATGGCTACCGAAGTCTACGCGGACTGGGTATTGGTGAGCAGATTGAGTTAGCGATTCCTAGAGATCGTTTAGGACAATTTAAGCCTCTTCTGCTAGAGGTCATGCGTGAGCAGCAGGATATGCTGAATGAGCTGTGTTTTGAGTTATATGCCAACGGCTTAACTACCCGTCAGATCGAAGGCATTACTGAAAACATCTATGGTAAAAAGCTTTCCAAAAGCGCGGTATCACGCATCACCGAAAGCCTGTATGAGGACATGAAAGCCTTTCGAGAACGACCGCTAGAGCCCCATTATCCCATCATCTATTTGGATGCCACCTACGTCAAAACCAAACGCGAGACCGTCTCTAGCGAAGCGTACTATGTTGTGCTTGGCGTGAAGCTGGACAAAACCCGCGAGGTGCTCGGTATCTACAACGCCCCCACAGAATCTGCCGGCACTTGGGACAGCATCTGCCAAGACCTGAAAGAAAGAGGGATACAGCGCATTGAGTTAGCTATCATCGATGACTTGAAAGGGCTGGATCAGAGGATTGAAAAACACTTTGCCTGCCGCATACAAAAGTGCGTACTGCACCTGAAAAGACGCCTACTCAGTCAAAGCAAAACCAGCCATAGAGCGGAGCTGGCACAAGATTTAAAAGACGTCTTCTGTGTGGGCAAACATGACAGTTTATCGGCATCTGCTGAACGTGCTAAAGCCTGTTATCAGAAATGGAAGAAATACTACCCGCAAGCTCTTGCCATATTGGCTGATAAGGATAAGCTAAGCTACTATTTAACCTATCTGCATTATGAAAACGAGGTACAAAATATGATTTACACCACGAATCAAATTGAGCGGTTGAACAAATCCTTTAAACGCACTTTAAAGATACGCAACAGCATGCCCAATGTAGATTCTGTGTTAACGCTGATGAGTAAAACTGCTATTGATATGGGTGAAACAACTTACCGTTACCCATTGAGCCGTTTTGCAGATTCATTACTTTTTAGCTAAACTGCCTATGCTGACTTTCTTGCAAAAAGACACACTTTTTGGGACGGTATCTGGCACTGGCTCGCAAAGTCAAACACGCCACAGGCAAACCTGTGATTGCTGTGGGCATGCTAGATGACCCTGCTGTAGCTGACCATGTGCTTGGCGTGGGCGATGCCGACCTTGTGGCGATAGGTCGTGGGCTGCTTCGAGACCCATATTGGGTGCTAAATGCCCAGTATCAGCAAAACCGCTCAGATGGCAAAGAGGTGCAGTTTGTGCCCAGACAATATGAGCGTGGGTTTGCTTAAAAAGCTGTTTGAAAACATTTGAATAAAAAATTACACCTTGATAAAAAGTTATATAAGTATTTGTTTTTTAGTTGTAATTTTGTTTTAGTTTGTTGTCAGAAACAAAATTCAAACACCATTCATCATCTGAAAATAAATTTTCTGTTTCTATGTTTCGTTCTGCATTATTGCTATAATACAGAGCGTTCTTAATACGAAAAATTATCCTAAATTATCCGTTACGAATATAAATATGAAAAATAACACATTAAAAACGGTTGATTTAAAAGCAGTTGATTTTTTCTGCGGCGGCGGCGGAATGAGTTACGGCTTACAACAAGCCGGTATCCGAATCCTTGCAGGAATCGACTATGAAATCAATTGTAAAGAAACTTACGAAACGAATATCGAGAATGCGAAGTTTATTCATGCAAATGTTTTTGAATTAGGCGAAAAAGAATTGGAAAGTAAACTTAAGCTTTCCCAAAGCGACGATGACTTGATTTTAGTCGGTTGCAGCCCATGCCAATATTGGAGCGTGATTCGAACCAGTAAAGAGAAATCTGAAAAATCCAAAAGTCTCTTATCTGAGTTTCAACGTTTCGTCGAATATTTTGTTCCCGGTTATGTCGTCGTAGAAAACGTGCCGGGAATTTTTAGCCGTCAAAAAGAAAGCGGGTTGGACGTTTTCGTCGATAAATTGGAATCTTTGGGTTATACCGTTCATTTCGGCATACATAATACGCAACATTACAACGTTCCGCAAAGCCGCAAGCGTTTCACTTTAATCGCTAACCGAGTAAGCGAAGATAAGCTGGAGCCCTTGGAATCCCAAGATAAAATCTTAACCGTCAGAGACGTATTGGGCGAAAACAACGACTTTCCGAAAATTACGGCGGGACATCAGGACGATACCGATTATATGCATAGTTGCGCGGGGCTTTCCGAAATCAATTTGCAACGGTTGAAGCTGATACCGAAAGACGGCGGTGATCGTTTTGCCTTCGCCGATCATCCTGATTTGCAACTGAAATGTTTCGTTGGTAAAGATGATTGTTTCAGAGACACTTTCGGTCGATTATGGTGGGATAAGCCTTCACCGACCATTACGACCAAGTTTTTTAGCGTTTCCAATGGGCGTTTCGTCCATCCGGAAGAAGATCGTGCCTTATCGCTACGAGAAGGGGCAACATTGCAATCGTTCCCGAAAACTTATATTTTTAAGGCAAGTAGTCGAGATAAAATTGCTCGCTTAATCGGTAATGCCGTACCACCTAAATATGCCGAACAAATTGGGAAAGCGATTATTAATAACAGCTTAGAAAAACAATAAAACGGAGATTAAAATGTCTGATTCAGAATTGAAGCAGATCGGCTTCCAGGCGGATACGGATACTTTTGGCTTGTGCGGTCTTTTTCATTTGCATCTCCGTTGTGGATGGTTTTCAGGCAAACTGCGGTTTGCCGTTTTTGTCCTGCTCGGTATGCTTGCAGTCAGGATAATTGCTGCATCCCCAAAACACGCCTTTGCTTCCACGTCGCTGCCTGAGCTGCCCGCCGCAGGCACCGCAGGTATAGGTTTGCTCTACTCCGCCGGATTCCGCTTGGCTTTGCACCTTTCCTTCTGCTTTTTTCTCTCCCCATACGCCCGGCAGCCCATTATTGTCCGGTGCAGTATAGCTGCATTGAGGATAGCAGTTGCAACCCCACCAATAACTACCTTTTTTACGACCCGGACGACGTTGCAAAAAACCGCTATCGCATGAAGGACAAGGATAATCGCTGCTTTGCGGCGCAGCGGCCTTTTTCTCTCCGGGTTTTCCCTTATTGTCAGGTAAGGTTGTCAGACAGGGTTCAGATTCGCGTTTGTAGTTGCTACATCCCCAAAAATAGCCGTTTTTGCCTTTGATGCGGCGCAGACGGCCATCCCCGCAGTTCGGGCAGGGATGGGTTTCTTCATCGGCACCGGCGAAGGCAGAGATGCTGTTGTCGCCGGCAAAGGTGGCCAATTGTCCGTCCAGTTCGCCGTCGTAGTGGCCGACCACGGTTTTGTAATCCGCCTTTCCTTCAGCAATGCGGTCGAGTTGGTCTTCCATTTCTTTGGTGTAGGCAACTTCTAGGAAGTGAAACCGTCCGCGCAATCCGCCGACAATAGCTTCGCCCAATGGCGTCGGCTCAAAAAAGCGTTTGACCATCTGCACATACTCGCGCTTTTGCAGGATGGTGATGATGGCGGCATAAGTCGAGGGCCGGCCGATGCCTTCGCGCTCTAGCGCCTTGACCAGTCCGGGTTCCGAGTAGCGCGCCGGCGGTTTGGTTTCCTGCTCCAGAACCTTGGCCTGCTCAGGCACATGCGTTGTGCCGGGCGACAGTACCGGCAGCGGATTGTTCTCTTCCTCATCTCCTTCATCGGTAAAATCGCCTTGAGCGGCCTTCAACCAGCCGTCAAAGATCAAGCGTTTGCCGGAGGCACTAAACAGCGCCGTCTGATGATTAAGCTCTGCCAGCGGATTGAGGGTTTGCAACTGTGCGCTGCGCACAATATAGCGTGCCAGGCGCATCTGGGAGGCCACCGCACGTCTCCAAATCATTTTGTAGAGGGCATCATGGGCAGTATTGCCGGTATGCGGTGCGAAACAATCAATATCGGTCGGACGGATCGCTTCATGCGCTTCCTGGGCATCACCTTTGGCTTTCCAGGTATTGGCTTTCTCAGGGATATAGTCATCCATGCCTTTGCTGCGCAAATAATCCCAAATCGCCGCTATGCCGTCTTCTGAGAGATTGGGGCTGTCAGTACGGTGGTAAGTAATCAATCCGGCCTCAAACAAAGCCTGAGCAGCTTTCATGGTGGCATCCACGCTCATCTTGAGTTTATTGGAGGCTGCCTGCTGCAAGGTTGAGGTGGTAAAAGGTGGAGGTGCTTTGCGTGCCTGCTCTTTTTCACCGTAATCTTTAACTACAATGCCGTTCGCCGCGACAGCACAGACGGCTTCGGCAATCGATCGGTCAGTAATGTAGGGCTGCTCCTCGCTGACCAGGGGCGAGCTATCCCAGCGGGCATGCCAATCGCAGAGTTCGCTGTGAGCGGAGGCAAAATCCAGCCGCACCCCATAATGCAGGGTTTTTGTGAAGCGGCGGATCGCTTCTTCACGCTCAACAATCAGTCGCAATGCCACCGATTGTACCCGTCCGGCTGAGAGTCCGCGCCGGCCCAATTTGTTGCCCAATGCCGGGGAGACTTTGTAGCCGTAGAGGCGGTCCAATACCCGCCGTCCCTGCTGGGCCAGGAACAGGCGCTTGTCCACGCTGCGCGGTGCGGCCAATGCCTTGCGGATGGCCGACTGGGTGATCTCGTTGAAGGTGACGCGCTTGCAGGGCTTGCCTTTGCCGATCACCTGCTCCAGATGCCAGGCAATCGCCTCACCTTCGCGGTCGGGGTCGGTGGCCAAATAAATCTCGGACGCGCCTGCTGCCAAGGATTTGAGTCTGGCTATAGTCTTGCCGCTGCGATCGCCGGTCACGTATTTCGGCCAATAATCCGGACCTTCGACTCCGATCTCATCGACGGGCATATCGCGGATATGCCCGGAAGAAGCTGCTACCGTCCAGCCCTCGCCAAGATAGGATTGAATCTTGGCACATTTGTTGGGAGATTCAACGATGAGCAATTTCCTATTCATGCCGATTCTCCTTGTGTTTAATCGGAAATCGAAGGTGTAACGCGGATAGGTCCTAGCGGAACAAAGGCCACCACTTTACCGGCGCGATAAAGATCACAGCGATGGTTAGTCCACATGGTCCAGGCATAACGGTCGCGCTCCTCTTCTTCAATACCGGTATGCGCAATATTTAGGCGGCACTCCGAGCTTGTCGGATGTACCTTAGACCAGGCAAAACGCGCCATTTTATAGCGAGGCTCACGATACAGGCGTCCGACGCCGCCTTCGGCTAAAATATCGGCTGCCCGTACTGCTGCCACGGCAGCCACTTTGGCGCTTTCCTGCTGATTAACTGCGCCTTCGCGAGGATATAGGTATCCCCAAATCTCGCCCTCAGTACCGATAGTACCGGCCAAGGGGTTTAAGACCTCCATCGTCCGGTCGGGATCCGTGACGGGATAACCCATCCGCCAGGCATAGGCATCGATACCGGACAAGTAAAAAGGTTGAAAAGCCTGTTGATTGACCGGGCAAAAAGGTGAATGACCAACTCTGCCGTTTAATGAGGCGGCTAATTTATCAATTTCTCTTATCAACCGTTTAATCTGCTTAATTACAGGCGATTTGGCCAGGGACTTCATCACTTGATTATACGAAAATGCCCCGTTCAACTCTGCTGTCCACTGTTCTTTGCCTTCGACAAAATCCTCCAAATATTGTTCGGATTTGCCTTCAGCCAACTGCTGAGCCGATGTTTGAATTTCTCTCGGGATACTCAATCCGTCCCAGGTGAAAGCATCAATTACCATAGCGGATGGATTGCCGATAACCGACGCTTCGGTAAATTGTACAGACTGATGCTGTCCCCATGCCTCATGCCGGTAACGGCCGCCGCCGATTTCAGCATCAAGACCGATCATACTGCCGCCAAGTTTAGCGAATCCAACATTAGAGACCGACTTTAGAGCTGTGCCGAAAACGCGGTTGTAATCGCTGTAGGGAATATCATTAAGTTCAGCATGAGTAATAGCGAGCATATCCGGCGAGTTATGAGACACATTAGGCGTCCAAAACCAGTAATACCCCCATCCGTAGTAGATCACCCGCAATGTCAAACCATGAAAGGTATATTCCAAGCAGTCAGTCAACTGCTGAAGATTCGTTTGACCCAAGTCCAAGGAGGAAAAATCTGCCCGGGCCGGCTGTATAAAAGCTAAAGCTATAGCCGTTGCCATCACGGTTTTCTTTCCGACTGCTTTCATCTTTGCGATTCGCATAATATACCTCCTTAGAAAATCTCCTAGAAAGGGAGATCGTCATCTCTATCGTCAAAATCCTGCGACGGAAATTCTGATCTGTTCTGAGCCCCTGCCTGTCCTGCCCCATCGGAAGATTTTCCTTTGCCTATATTGGGTCGCGGCGTGGGTGCGCTGCTAAACTCTTTGGATTGATAAGTCACACTTTCAAGACCGATAAAATCGAGAGAAACTTCATCGGCCACCACCTTGAAACCGCTCTGCAACTCGCCGGTTTCTTTGCTTTCCCACTGCTCGGCACGCAAATCGCCGCTAACCACTACAGCCGCGCCTTTCTTTAAGATTTCGGCCGCTTTCTCCGCCTTGCGACTGAACCAAACGACTTGCATCCAAAATCCGCCGTTATCAACATATTCGTCCCTTCCGTCCGCAAGTTTTTTTCCTGATCGCACCATATGGTCCTGGCGCAAGCTGAAAGAAATCCACGGCTTTCCCTCTCTGGTCTCACCGTAGGTAGGTTCTCCGCCGAGACGGCCTTTCAATGTGATTTTTGCACCCATCATAATCTCCTTACTTTCGGGTTAGGCGGCACTTTTGCCGCAAATCTGCGACTCAAGAGCCGCTACATCTCCTATCAGCCTTAAGCCGATCTTGCCGCCGCTGTTGCCGGCAGCTGAAATCATTGTTTCTGTCCTTCTGCCTCTGGCGATTCAGCCGGTATGAATGGATTGACCTGCCAGGCAATGCCACGTTCGATTACCACCGGATAATAGACAATACCCATCTGCTCCAGAAATGCTGCAATCAAACCGGGCGGATTAGCCGGCTCGGGACCAATGATCAATCCGCCTTGCGGCAGCGGCTGCTCCATCCCGGACAAAGGAGCTCTAAAATCGCTCTCTAGCTGCTCCAGGGAAGATAAATCCTTATCAACTGGTCTATCACTCGAGATAAGGGCAAACTCCTGCCATAATGGCAGCATAGATCGCATATCGGCATTCAAGACGATTACCGGTATCTGTGCCTGCTCTAAATACTCTCGATTAAGCCGCAGCCATTCCAAGGACGTCTGAGAAGTATCGATCACTGCCAGACTGCCAAGCTGAGCATCCGGTACGGCTTGAATCGATTGCTGGGTAAAACTGCCCGGCTGCAAAGCCCATGCTGCAATGTGAAACAAAACTGAAAAACTTAATAAAATCCGTGAAACATTATTTTTATTCATAATTTCAAATCCTAATCTTTACTGCTTGACCTGCTGCATCCCGGGTCATAGACCACCGACCCGATTGCAAAATGGGCTTTCGTTAACCGCCCTATTTCTGCCGAAAATGAATGCAGAGATGGTAAAACGGCAGTATTCTTCTGTCTCGATTTACGGGATATTTTTTCAATGATTGCCATCCGATAAATTTCGATACACATTGCATGTTCCCAAATACTCATGAATGCAAAATCTGCGTTTCGAGCTCCATGTCCCCCACCAAACGCTCGGCATTGCGCAGCGCGAGACGACACTCCAAAATGCGATTATTGATTTCGATCCGCTGATGCTCTACTGCGAATACCTGACTTACCCTCTCCTTTCCCAGAGCTTTTAATTCAAGCAAAAAATCCCTGACCATCGGATGTTGCGGATGCGAGGGTGATTCCATCACCTCAAAGAATGATTGCGCCAAAAACACTTCCTTCTTTTGGCGTCTGCGAATACCCTTATGAAAAAATCCCCAGCGCCAGCGTAAAGCCGTTGACTCTCCGTTAGCGCGTCGACTGATCCAATAGTTGAGGGATAGCATAGCTTCCCCGTCACGGTAGCGAATATGGCCGAAATCGTCTTTGAGCAATACCGCCGTCTTGCGATACTGCTCCAGAGATTTTTCCAAATCCTCAATTTGCGCATACAGCACCCCCCTTACCCTTACCTTTAAAGGAAGCGAATTTTTTGAAACACGGGGGCTGTGTAAGGATTCCCCCGCAGATGAAACACGGGGGGTGGCTAAGGAAAGCGCCGCATCAATTGATCCGTTTTTACTGTCTCTCATGGACTATTTCCTATACCATCGTCGGTTTTCGCGTACCGTCCAGCACGTCTTCCGGTAGATACCCCATACGATGCTCCGCAGCTAAAGCTTGCGCCGTCTGCTGCAAAACAGCATCTTTACCCACAAAATACCATAGCCCCGGCATACCGAAGACATTGCGTAACAATCTTCCGATACGACTCTCAATATCGCGATATTCCTTATAGCTCATGAAACCCATCATGTAATAAGGCTTAACCTTACGAATCAGATTATCGTAAGCCGTCAACATATCGGCAAATTGATAACCGTATGGCACCCTGAAGGTCAACTTAATATTGGAAGGAATTCGAGCCGTCAAAGGCGCCACCTGCAAAGTACTGAGACTGGCCAAACGCGCATCGACTTCCTGATTCACCTGGTGCAACTGCTCCCGATATTTCGCTATTTCTTCCTCAATCCTAATCAAATACCAGGCAGCATAGGGGCATCCGGCTACATAACCTTGTACCACCGAGCGCAAATTTCGGCTTGCCTCAAATAAACCCGCGATATGCGCACGCACCTTCGTGCGGCTTTTTTGCCCATCATCTTCACCAAATTCCCCGGGATTAAGGCTGCCATCCTCTGCCGGTATCTCCTGAACCGAACGCGAACGCCCGATCAGAAAAGCGAAACTCTCTCGAGTGTGGTAGTCGATAGAAGCGGTAAAAGTGGCAAACGAGGGTCGGTTGCTCAACTGGCGCACAGGTACAGCCTCATTTACCGCAGCCTTAGCCTGACGCAATGATTCCTGCCTACGCTTCTCTGCCAAAACCTCCTCACGCCACTCGGCAGCATCTGCCTCAGATTCTGCTGACTCGTCAATCTCACGTTCCTCTGCCGGACTTAATGACACTGTTCGCATTGCAGCTTCTTCTGCTGCAATCAACTCGGATGCCTTCTGTGCATCTTTTCCGCGACGGCTGCTAACTGCACCGGAAACAGCATCTGCTCTATCTTCATCAGCTGATGCATTCCCATCACCTGCGCCAGGCAGATGATCTGCCAACACCTGCACCATGCCGGGCACTTTTTTTCCACCTGCACCGGACTGGGATTTACTATCAACTGCACCAGCTCCATCGGCCGGCAACACCGCTTCTGTCTTATCTTGCTCTGTCATAATTCCTCCGCATGTCTGCTGATAAAAATTCCTGTGTCGAACTGACCCAGGATGAAATAAACCGTTTCTCTGTGACCCGGGTTCGCACGCATTTTCGTGATACCGGGGGTATCACCTTTGACGCCGTCATCGCCAAGCATTTGCGTGATACCGGGGGTATCACCTTTGACGCCGTCATCGCCAAGCATTTGCGTGATACCGGGGGTATCACCTTTGACGCCGTCATCGCCAAGCATTTGCGTGATACCGGGGGTATCACCTTTGACGCCGTCATCGCCAAGCATTTTCGTGATACCGGGGGTATCACCTTTGACGCCGTCATCGCCGAGCATTTGCGTGATACCGGGGGTATCACCTTTGACGCCGTCATCGCCGAGCATTTGCGTGATACCGGGGGTATCACCTTTGACGCCGTCATCGCCAAGCATTTTCGTGATACCGGGGGTATCACCTTTGACGCCGTCATCGCCAAGCATTTGCGTGATACCGGGGGTATCACCTTTGACGCCGTCATCGCCAAGCATTTGCGTGATACCGGGGGTATCACCTTTGACGCCGTCATCGCCAAGCATTTCGTGATACTTCACTTTGACGCCGTCATCGCCAAGCATTTTCGTGATACCGGGGGTATCACCTTTGACGCCGTCATCGCCAAGCATTTGCGTGATACCGGGGGTATCACCTTTGACGCCGTCATCGCCAAGCATTTGCGTGATACCGGGGGTATCACCTTTGACGCCGTCATCGCCAAGCATTTTCGTGATACCGGGGGTATCACCTTTGACGCCGTCATCGCCAAGCATTTGCGTGATACCGGGGGTATCACCTTTGACGCCGTCATCGCCAAGCATTTGCGTGATACCGGGGGTATCACCTTTGACGCCGTCATCGCCAAGCATTTTCGTGATACCGGGGGTATCACCTTTGACGCCGTCATCGCCAAGCATTTTCGTGATACCGGGGGTATCACCTTTGACGCCGTCATCGCCAAGCATTTGCGTGATACCGGGGGTATCACCTTTGACGCCGTCATCGCCAAGCATTTGCGTGATACCGGGGGTATCACCTTTGACGCCGTCATCGCCAAGCATTTTCGTGATACCGGGGGTATCACCTTTGACGCCGTCATCGCCAAGCATTTTCGTGATACCGGGGGTATCACCTAAGAAACTGGTGCAAACCTTATCAACATCTCTGGTGAAATACATCGTCATCACTCCTGCCCTCTGTCTATCACCCTCAGTTTGCCGGCGACAAGCAAGTGCATGCAGTCTCGGATGAGGTTGATGCCGACGGTATTAAGACCATCGCGCTTATCGGCACTTTCGGGAATGGGTTCGCCGCGAGCGGCAGCACCGTTTTGTAGGGCTTCCCAAGCGGCAACGCTCCAAATTGTGCCGTCTTCGATGCAGTAGCGGGTGCCGGAGATACCTTCAAGCCAGGTGCCATCAGGCAATATTCCCGTTTGCTCGGTCGGTTTATTTTTTTCGCCGGTCAAACGTCGCCAATGGAGCAGTTGCCCCTCTTGCCAAATGAGCTCGCCTTGAGCGGCTCGCCACAGCAAGCCATCGATGAAGGCCAGTGGGGATTTCACATCACGATCCAAGAGTGAGACCAGGATGACGGCGGCATCATCGGGATCTGCACGGTAACGGAAAGGTTGATCACGAAAGCGGTACTCTCCCAGCTTGATACGATTGAACAGGGCATGGGTACCCTTACGTCCAAATTTTTCTTCCAAGGCTGGTATTAGGCGGCTGAATGGAGCTTCGTGCAGCCAGGCAAAGGGAGATTCGGAAGTTGGCGGAGATGGATTACCGTCTGTTCCTTCCAGGCCTTCCCTTCCCCCATACCCCCTACCCTGTATGGATGGATGTGTATTAATAAAATCTTTGATTTTATTAATTCCTATTTGCGTGGGCGCGCCCGCGCGTAATGGATCCGCCTGCGCGTCACGCGCGCGTTTATATATATCCCCTGTTTCAAGCAGGGAATCATCCCGTTGTTGAATAAATTCAACAGCGGGGCTTTCAGCTTGTTGAATAAAATCAACAGCGGGACTTTCAGCTTGTTGAATAAATTCAACAGCGGAACTTTCGGCTTGTTGAATAAATTCAACAGCGGGACTTTCCGCTTGTTGAGTAAATTCAACAGCGGGTCTTTCCGCTTGTTGAATAAATTCAACAGCGGGTCTTTCGGCTTGTTGAATAAATTCAACAGCGGGGCTTTCAGCTTGTTGAATAAAATCAACAGCGGGACTTTCAGCTTGTTGAATAAATTCAACAGCGGCAGCAGTGTTTTCAATATCCGGCTGTTGAATAAATTCAACAGCCGGAACTATATTGTCTATATGAGGTAGAGAGACAATACTGCTGTCTTTAATACCAAGCTGCTTGACGATACGTTGACAATACTGGCTCAATCGCGGGGCATTTTTCTCGCGTATAGCTTCTTTTTGGATAAAGTCTTTATATTCGCTGTCGATAAGCAGGACCTCTTCAAGGTCTATGGGGTGTTCGTGGATGGCGTAACTGTAGCGGGTGGGGATGTTGTTTTGACGAAGGGCTTCTACTTGGGTGATCCATCGAGTGGCACGGAGCATTTTGTTGTAAACAATGATCATATAGCGGGTTTTACCGAGACGTTCGGCTAACTCGTTCTGATCAGGCATAATATTGACGCTGTTGCTGCCTTCCTGACACATGAGGCGCAAAGCGCACCAATAAATGCGATCCGAATCATTAAGGTTGGGATCGAAGAGTAATTCCGCCGGAGTAATCACGACGGATCGGCCGGTAAAGCCTATCAATCCACGATTACGCTCGCTGTTAATACCGCTTGCATCAGGTTCGCGCTGTTGTGCCAACTGTTGCAGGTCTTGAGTACGTTGTCCGGTAATGCTTGACAGAGCACCGAAGTGGAAACCAAGAGATGTCATTTTCTGTGCTCCGTTTTCCCAAACAGCTCTTTAGTGTGCTGCTCGTTATCTCGCCAAAAATGCTGATAAATACGGTTAATATCGATAGCACTTTGTTCAGCTAGGTAAACCAGACAACGCAGCTGATCGATTTTAGAATCAAGACTGTTGTCCTGTCCGTAACGACTATGCAAGGCACTTAAGCGATAGTAGTCATCGCTCTTAATTTTGCTCGGCCGTCTGCGCGGTGCTTCCGACAATCCCAATTTATGACGTTGACGGTTAAACTGATTATGCGAAATGCCGGCAAAATCCTGCATAATTTCGCGACTGGCACCAAGTCTGATGGCATCATTGATGAGTTTGTGGCGTGCACGTCCCTGCAACACGCGTTGAATACCTTGATTGAGCAGGTTATCGTTAATATGCAGTTGCAGGATGGGCGTAGCCGTAACTTGTACCATCTCGCCGTTATTGAGCTCTTTGAGCAATTCAAAAGTTTGATCGCTGACGCCAAAATCCCGATAGACCGGCTTACCGCGCATCGACGTAGACAGCAGGTCAATCAGCAGGCTGACCGATAATTGGGCATTGATGTCATGTGCGTTCATGACCTCCCGCCCTTCCGTCTTGTGACGGATGCTTATAGAGATAGTATTCACTTGCGTAGCAAATGCCGAGATGGTACTGAATCCGCTGATCGGCATAGATTAAACGGGCAGCTTGCTCATCCGGAATGGCGGTATAGACAAATAGTCTGCCGCTTAAACAGAGCATTGAATACTTGTCCCATAGTGAACCGAACTCATCCCAGATCCGGATCATCTGCTGTTCAAGGAGCGGCATCGGTGGTTCCATAGCGCTGTAGGGGTAAATATAGCTGAAGTAGAAGCGTTGCAGATAAACGGCATACAGCAAGGCATACTGGACTGCCGCTTCGTCTTCTAATAAGGCTTTACGCAGCCGCTGGTAGGTTTCGTCTGTGGTCAGATTGACAAAGAGATAGGGCGCTGTTCGGGTAACCGGCACTTCAGGATAGCCTTCACCATAAATAAGCAGTTCGCGCAGCGCAGGATCTGTAATCAAAGGAGGATATAGCTCGTTGAGCACCGCCGTACTGTGTTTGATCAATTCAGCATAATATCTTTCCGGCGGCAGCCGATTATCGGGCAATTCATACGGCGGATGCCGCTGCATCCAATAATCGTTGACGTATTTTGCCTTACGCGCTTCTTCGACCAAATCATTAAAGTTTTTGCCGACGGTTTTAGAAGGCGAGAGTTGTGATTTAGCAATTTGTTCAGCTGCTGCAGATTCTTGCGTTTCGAACTGAATAAACTCATCTTTATCTATGCCGCTAGGTTCATCTGTGTCAGATAATTCCATCTCCCCATCTCCTTTTGGTTTAGGAGTGCGGGGTTTGCGCGGATTAGGAAAGACGGTTTCCGGAACGGTTGAAGTTTCACGCAATTGACGGTATAGCTCTTCGGTCGGTACCGGTTCCGGTATGGCGCCATATTCGTCGATTTGAGACAGGGCAAAGTTGATACGCATCGAAGTCATGTCCGGATCATGCACACGCAGTTCTTCGGCCAAGGCGTATTCGTAATCCTCAAAAAAGTCCGGGACATCAAGCGGGTTAATATCGCTATCGCGTTCAGCTAAAGTGGCAAAATAGAGCTCACGGGCACGGCTTTGCGGATAGCTACAACCTTCTTTCTCATTCAGATGTGCAATGTATGATTCCACCAGAGATAGCTGCTTGCGCAATTGCTGGACTTTTGCCTTTCCCATACCTGCATCAAGCGATAAGGGTAATACGGATTCAAGTTCATTAAATGCGAAAGCAAACTCGGTCATCGAAGGTTGATTGATACTGGTCCAACCCAAATTGTGGATGTATTTAACCAATTCCCGGTTAGAAACCTCCTCCACTTGGTGCTGGGCGAGATAGATTTCGCGGATTTGGAAAATGGCGCGTGCCTTATCGATAAAGGTCATCGGTGAGCGCTCTTCATTTTCTGCCATTTGTTTGACCAGACTGTCGAGATCGTCAGTCCAGGGCACATAGCGGCAATCTTGGTAACGCAGCGCCTCGGCTTTGTCATCCTCACCCTCTGAACGATACTCCTCATAGAGTTCTTTTAAAATACTCAGACGGGTATTACCACCATTGTAGAGGCTGTAGCGATCATTGCCGGGTATTCGTGTGATGGTTAATACGGTCTGCAAACCGATATTTTTAATTGATGCCTTAGTCGATTCGTAATTCTCACCTACCGTCTTACGGGGGTTGACATGCGATGTGTCGATCTCGTGAATATCGACAGTTATCATACGCGGCATATCACGCGCTTCATCTGATGTTTGTTCGCCACCCCAGGCATTGTTTTTGCGAAAATTATCCATGATGCTCATAACTTCACCTCCTGTTCCAAGTCAGGAAATAATTCGTGACAGAGATCGGCGATTACTTTATTGATGTGATGAGTAACATTCGGATCCTGATAATCGTGAGCAAAGATGCGTTCCTTAAATGCACTCTCGAAGAATTTACGCTTAACCGGAACTACTGTCCGCATTGCCTGAACATCCGTGCCGCGCATCTTGATTTCTTCAGCAATCAAGCTGTGTATGTTCTCTAGCTCACCCTGCGAGCTAGCCAGATTGTAGTCATGTTCGTTGACGATAAAACGTAGCGGGGCATGAAAATCAGCCTGACCGATATTGGCATAAGCTTTGAGTGCAAAGCGATAGACGTCTATGGTACGCAGGATTTCAGACGTAAACAGATTTTTGGTCTTTGTAACCGACAGCACTAGATCCGGGTAGGAAAACAGTACGGCATGTTGCACAGAATTACCGTTGTGGTCACGTCCGTCGGTACCCTCGGTATCGAGAAAAATATAATCGTATTGCTGGCGCAGGGGCTTAAGAAGGTGCCCGAGCTTGAATACTGCGCCGGGATTATTGCGCAGAAAATTTGGTATTCCGAGTTTGTCGGGGTCATCATTAATGATGACATCAATGTTGTCATGATTGGCAGTATTGCGAATGACGCCTTCAGTAGCAGCATCACCTGTTAACCAACGTCCGAAACCGTCAACAACAAATACTCCCGGTTCAAGTTTATAGTCGAAAAAGCGTCCCAAAGATTGTTGCGAATCGGCATCAATGAGTAGGATTTTTTTGCCGCGCGAAGCTAAATATCCTGCGATATGGATAACAAGACTGGTCTTTCCGACACTCCCTTTGGTAGATACCACAGGGATGATTTTTCCGTTTTTTCCGTTCATAATTGATTGCTCCATATGTCTATTTAGAGCATCATATGTACTTGTTTCAGGAGAACTAGCTGCATTATTTCGCTAATTTCTGATGAAAAACATTCATGAAAATGCGCCCTGCATCCTGCAAACCCGCTGGGCAATGAGCTATCTGGCAGGACCGCTCGGCGCCGAACATATCCGCCGACTCAGCCAAAGCACCGACGGCGCCGACAATACTTCAAAAGACAAACATCTTCATTCGGCGCATCAGCATCCCGCCCTGCTGCCCAATGGCATTGCCACCTATTATGCGCCCGGTGGCAAAAACGGCGCGCCGGCGCATTATTTTCCGACCCTGCTTGCCGCCGCTACCTTGTTCTATCAAGACGCCAAAGCCGATATCCGCACTGAAAATAAAATCTTACTCAATGTCGCCCTAGAGGAAAATGGCGATATCGATTGGACGCAAGCCGCTCCTCTGGCGCTTAATCTCGAGCAATTGCAAAGCAGCCCGACACAGCCGGCGCATTTCCACCCTGCACCGCCGAGCCTAGGCGACAACAAATGCTGGACGGCATGGGAACGCAGCCTCAAAACCGCTTTGCGCCAATTCAAGAGCCTAGAGATTTTCTATGCGCCGGACTTTAAAATTTACAGCGAAGCAGGCGAAAGCGAACAGACCTTCCGCAACCGTCTCAGCACCGCCGCGCACGAACAACGCGACCAAGCCGTGCAGAAACTGCGCCAAAGCTATAACAGCAAGCAAATGCGATTAGCGCGCCGGCAAATCAGCGCCGAACAAGCCCTTGAAAGAGAAAACGCGCAAGCCTCAAATAGCCTGCTCAGCACAGGCATTGCCATCGGCGGCGCCTTGCTGGGCGCATTCACAGGGCGCAAGGTGCTGTCGCAAAGCAATATTAACCGCGCCGCCGGCGCCATACGCAAAGCCGGCAATATCGGCAAAGAACGCCAAGATCTTGCCGCGGCAAAAGAAAAAGCTGCTTTGATTGAGCAGGAAATTGCCGCCGTAGAGCAGGAATTGGCGCAAGCCCTTGCCGATATCGAATACCACTATCGCGTGGAAAATCTCAATATTGAACGCAAAAACATTCATGCCAAAGCCGCCGATATTCGGATTGATTTCTTAGCGCTTTTATACCAACCTTTGGTTTAAACACAGTCAATTCATGACAAATACGAACATTATATTTTTAACCTTAGCTTAGGCGTTTATGCCAGAAAGCACTCGCATGACAAATTGTGATGGATATAAATATCTAAGCTACTAATTTATAGGGAAGTAGGTCGGATTCTTGAATCCGAAAAATTGATATTTCAAGCAATGTCGGATACAAGTAGCCGATCTAACCATCAAAAAGTGATTGATTTTGCTATGTTTCAACACACAGAGCGACACATAAAGCGTCGCTCTACGTGTTGCCCTGAATTGGAAGAGGTTACACCTCTCCCACAAGACTTATCCTCCCTAAAGGGAGGGGTTTCACCAGTAAGGAAATTTTGATGAATTTACTATAGTACCTTAACTTCAAAATGAGACTTAGAGATACACATTTTGTCAGGAGAAGCGCTTAGAATAATCTCATTTTGAAGTTAAGAGACTATATAATTTGTCATGCTTGTGTGAGTTCAAATACGCTTAGGCGCCCGACAAACGCTGCCTTCTCGCTTCAAACAGCATCACGCCGCAGGCAACCGATACATTCAGACTTTCCATGCCCTCCGCCATCGGAATGGCGGCGAGATAATCGCAGCACTCCCGCAATCCGAAGCGGATGCCCTCGCCTTCATTGCCGACAATCATCACCAGTCCGCCGCGCAAATCAAGACTGTAGAGGGAAACGCTTTCTTCGCCGGCGCCGCCGACAACCCACAGCCCTTTTTCCTTCATCGCCTCGACTTCGCGCTTGAGATTGGCAACGCGGGAAATCGGCAGCACTTCCGATGCACCGCAGGAAACTTTATGCACGACCGGCGTAATATCCGCCGAACGACTGTTGGGCAGCAATACGGCATCCACGCCCGCTGCCAAAGCGCTGCGCAGACAAGCGCCGAGATTATGCGGATCTTGAATACCGTCCAAGACCAATATCAGCGGCTGCTCAATGCCGGCGATTGCTGCCTGCCAATTCGCCGCCTGCTCCGCCACAAGGCATTCCGCGGCAATGCCTTGATGGCGCACGTCGGGCAGACGCATATCAATGCCGTAAAGCGGCACGCGTTCAATCGCAATACCCTGCGCCAGCATATCTTCCAGCAATAAAGCCAAATTCTTGCTTTTTTTGCCTTCGACGATTTCCGCCCGCAGAATGCGTTTATCCGTCAAGGCTTGGCGGACGGCATGTATGCCGCCAATCCATTGTGTTTTCATTTGATTTTCCTTTTTTTCTTCGTCGCTTTTTTCTCGACGGCAGGTTTTTTAGTTTCTACGCGCTGATGCTTGCTGCTTTTGACTTTCTTTTTCGCACGCTTCTCCGCTTTGGTCGCCTCATGATTGGGCGCGGAAGCGGCGGTTTTATGGCGTTTGCCGGCATGATTGAGCAAAGCGAAATCGATTTTGCGGTCGTCGATATCGACTTTTGCCACGCGCACCCGCACTTGGTCAAGCATGCGGAATACATGTCCGCTGCGCTCGCCCGTCAGCGAAACCGTGTCCGCATCATAATGGTAATAGTCGTTAGTCAGGCTGGAGACATGCACAAGCCCGTCAATGAAATAATCGTCCAAAGTAATGAATAAACCGAAGCTGGTAATATTGGAAATCTGGCCGCCGAATTCTTCGCCGATGCGATGGCTCATAAATTCGCATTTCAGGAAATCCATCGCCTCACGCGTAGCATCGTCGGCACGGCGTTCGGTCATGGAAGTATGTATCGCCAGTTCCGTCATTTGCTCGCCGTTGTAGGCATAATTTTCCGCTGTGCCGCCGCGCAAAATATGGCGAATGGCGCGATGGACGAGCAAATCGGGATAGCGGCGGATAGGAGAGGTAAAATGGGCGTAGTTTTCCAAAGCCAAGCCGAAATGTCCGCGGTTTTTAGGCGAATATACCGCCTGCTCCATCGTGCGCAACAGCATTTTCTCAATCAAGGCATAATCGGGCCGCCCTTGCGCCAAAGCCAAAACTTGCGCCAATTGCTGCGGACTGACGCTGTCGCCGATGCGGATTTTGCCGCCCAGACCAATCCGCGACAGATATTGCTTGAGCTTGCCTAAGCGGTCAATCCCCGGCGTGTCATGCACGCGATAAAGCGCGGGAATCTTATGTTTGCTTAAAAATTTTGCCGCCGCAATATTCGCCACAATCATACATTCTTCAATCAATTTATGCGCTTCCAAACGTTCGCGTGCCTTAATGCTTTCGATTTTGCCTTCGCTGTCGTATTCAAACTCCGCTTCCGCAAACTCGAAATTAATCGTATGCCGCGCTTCGCGCGCCGCTTTTAAAATCTCATACACCGCCGCCAGCGTGTCCAAGGGGCGCAGCAATTGGGCAAAACTTTCGCGCAATAAAGCATCGCGGTCAAAAATGATTTTCTGCGCGTTTCATAAGTCAGGCGCGCATGCCGAATGCATCACCGCCTCATGAAATTTGCTCCGCTTAATGCTGCCGTCGGGCGCCAGCGTGATTTGGCAGACCATACATAATCTGTCCACATGCGGATTAAGCGAACACAATCCATTGGGATATTTTTCCCGGCAACATCGGAATCACACGGTCAGGGAAATAGACGGAAGTGCCGGCGCAAATGCGCCTCTTCGTCCAAAGGACGCCCCAGCTTCACATAATGCGACACATCGGCAATCGCCACATACAGGCAATAATTCGCGCCGCGCTTCTCTGCAAACACCGCATCGTCAAAATCGCGCGCACTAATGCCGTCAATAGTAACAAAAGGCAAATGGCGCAAATCCCACCTATTTTCATAATCTTGCGCACGCAAAGCCTCCGGCACAGCCGCCGTTTCCTGCTGCACCGCCTTCAGGAAACTCCCGCGGAATATTATGATTTTCCAAGGCGATTTCCACTTCCATGCCGGCAGCGCGCTCTTCGCCCAAAAACGTGCAAAATTTTCGCCATCGCCTGGCTGTGGCGCGTGGGATATTCCACAATTTCAGCCACCACGATTTCGCCGTTTTTCGCTCCCGTTGCGCTTATCGTCAGGAATGAAAAACTGCCGATTTAAAACGGCGGTTCTCAGGCAAAACAAACCACAAACCCTGCAAATGGCTTAATTTGCCCACAATCCGCGCCTGACCGCGCTCCAAAATCTCCACAGGCGCATAATCCTTGCGCCCCTGCCGATCGATATCGCTGACACGTGCTAGGATTTTTGTCATCATGCATCAACTCATTCATATACTTAGGCGGAATAAAGCCATCAGGCTCATCGCCTTCAAAATGCAGAAAACCCATAACCTTCAGGATGCGCCAATCACACGCCCCGCCACCAAATCCATCTTGCGCGACAAACCGATTTGTCCCTGCCGATTCGACATCAACTGCCCCGCACGAATCATGGCTTTTAAAACGATGGCCGAATAATTCCGCCCGCGCCTCATCAAGCTGGAAAATATTGATAATCTCGGCGAAACTTAATAAACGCCCCTCTTTTTCCAAGCACTGCATAATGAACTCGCGACTCGGCAAAGGATTCTCACCGTATTTTCAATTTCACCGCTGATAATACGGATTCCTGCCGTTGCCAATGATGCAAGGATTGAATTTTTTTTCTTTGCCATCTCTAGTTCTCCAAATATTATGAGAAAAAATATTAGAACAGCATCTCAACTTGAAATGAAAATATTTTATGCCGAATAATTGCGCACATCTTGACTACGCTTATAACCGTCAACATAATATTCTAACTGTTCCAATACCCATTCTAAATCATTTTCCGATTCTTCTAATACTGCCATGCGTTCAATCACAGTAACAATTTCATCATAAGGAAAAAGCTTCTCTCTTGCTAAAAAAATAGAATCATGTAGGGTTTTTTGGGCATTTTCTTTATCAATGAGTAATTCCTCATATAATTTTTCGCCTGCACGCAATCCTGAATATTGGATTTCAATATCGCCTTCTTGATTAGCTTGCTCTTTAA
>NZ_UHIA01000001.1 GCF_900460215.1 Suttonella indologenes | reverse complement strand
TGCGCCTACGCAAAGTGGCGTAGGTATTGCAGCAGCGACTGTTTCGCCGATGATTTCATATGAAATTGGTCAAAAATTCAAAGAATTAGCTAAAGATAATGCTGATGGCAAATTAACAGAAAAACAACAAGCTGCTCATGTGCTGGCCCATGCGATACTGGGCGCAGCGGTTGCAGCAGCAGGAGACAATAACGCCCTAGCAGGCGCATTGAGTGCAGGTGGTGCGGAGGCGGTTGCGCCTTACATCAGTAAATGGTTATATGGCAAAGACAAAGGCAGCGACTTAACGGCAGAAGAGAAAGAGACTGTAACAGCGATTACAAATTTATTGGGTACAGCTACGGTGCAGCAGTGGGCAACAGCGCAACAGATGCAGCGCAAGGCAGCCTGAATGCGCAAAGTGCGGTGGAGAATAATAGCCTTTATGTTGATAAAAACGGGTAGTTATCCGTAATATTCCTAATGATGACTACAATATCTATCAATATGATTATGTTTGCTACCCTATTGCTAGAAATAATTGTCCTAATTTGACAGACTTTGATGAATTGTATAATTCACCCAAAAAAGTTGTAGGTCAAGTAATGTGGCAGGACTCATTTACTAGTCCAGAATCAGGGAAATCTTTTGGTATCATACATTTTGGGGAAAATATAGAACCATATATCTATCAACTTAATGATAAAGCATGGGGTCAATGGGATACTACTGTTGCTAGAAAAAGTCTTCCAGGAGGAGAATACGATATAAAAGCAATTATCCTGGTGCTGGTTCATATCATGGATTTTATTTCAGGGTAAATATATTTCATTGAGAGATGCTGGAAACATCTTAGCAGGTATGAATGCTGCTGTTAATGGAAAAACTTTTGATGAATTTCGGGCAAGGGACATTTTAGGTGCTAAAAAGTTTGAAAAACCTTATTCTGTAAGGCTTTTAGCGAGGTCAAAAGCTTTGAACACAAAAAATGCTTTTTCTGTGGCTCAAAACAGGTCAAAAAAGACGGCAGACAAAATCATCAGCAACGATACCAAATGCCGGCAATGCGGTAAGCGTTTTAGCAGCAAAAAGCGTCTTAACCCTCAAGAGTTGTGGACACTTTATAGTAGCGGCAAACAAAGCATGCAAAGCTCGCCCAACGTTTTTCCTGCAACCCGTAAAACCATTGCTAGACATCTCAAACAAGCCCGACTTAGGGAACCTGAACAACGGCATTTTTCATCAGTCAATATCATCATGGATACTACCTACTTTGGACGTAAATTTGGTGTGATGGTGCTGTATGACAGCATCAGCCGACAAGCCTTATCGGTCAGCGAGGTTAAATCAGAAAGCAATGCATTGTATCGACAAGCCATACGAGAGCTACAAGAAAAGGAATACATATTCAGAGTATTATCTGCGATGGAAGAAGAGGATTAACCTCATTATTTCCCGATATTCCCATACAGCTTTGTCAATTCCACCAAGTCAAAACCATTAACCGTTATCTGACAAGAAAACCTCAAACAGCAGCGGCAGTAGATTTAAAACAACTTGCCTTAAGCCTAAAAAACAGCAGCAAAGCGGCATTTGAAGAGCATTTGAATAACTGGCATAAGCAGCATAAAGACTTTCTCAACGAACGTAGCTCAAATCCCGAAACAGGTAAATCACACTATAGGCACAAACGTTTAAGAAGTGCTTATAACAGTCTGAGGCGCAATCTGCATTGGCTTTTTACCTTTGAAGATTATCCGGAGTTAAACCTGCCAAAAACCACCAATTTGCTTGAAGGAAAATTTGGTGATCTGAAAAGACTTTTAGCTTGTCATTGCGGCATGGGAAAGGACAATAAGGTTAAGTTTATAAAAGATTATTTTGCTTAAAAAACGCTAGATAGCACCTATTTTGTCCCTTAGGCTAAAGAACTCGAAAACAGCACCTAAAATGTCCCTTTGCTCGAAAATTAGTACAAGGCGGCGAACCGCAGATAGTGCAAGCGCGTACGGCAAGATGAGCCAAATCCGTAATACTTTCTCAATTTTTCGACTATATGTTAAGGCGCTCTTATCAATTAGTTACAAAGCCGATTAAGATTGTAGGAAAGGACATTCATCGTCTTTTCATTTCATAATCGGCTATCTCTCAATGTATTGCGCGATAATCCGCATCTGCTTTTTCGAATTTTTCCACCACTTCGCGCTCAGGCGTTTTGCTCAATAAGGATACGGCAACCACCGCCAAGCCGCACAAAATAAATCCGGGCACGATTTCATACATGGTCGGCAAACCCGCTTTGCTCAATGCCGGATTCACTTTTTCCGCCCATAGCACCACCACGACTGCGCCGCTAATCATGCCGGCCAAAGCGCCTGAAGCCGTCATGCGCTTCCACATCACCGATAAAATCACCACCGGTCCGAAGGCTGCGCCGAAGCCCGCCCAAGCATAGGACACCAAGCCCAGCACTTTGCTGTCGGGATTACCGGCAATCAAAATGGCAATAATCGCCACCGCCAATACCATAATCCGCCCTACCCAGACCAATTCGTTTTGCGCAGCATTCGGGCGCAGAAAGCCTTTGTAAAAATCTTCGGTAATGGCGCTGGAACAGACCAAGAGCTGGCAAGACAGCGTAGACATCACCGCTGCCAAAATCGCACTCAAAATGACGCCGGCAATCCAAGGGTTAAACAATAAGGTTGCCAAAGCAATGAAAATGCGTTCGTCATTACCGCCTAATGCTCCTATTTCTTCGGGATGACCGCCGAAATAAGCAATGCCGAAATAACCGGCCGCCACCGCACCGCCCAAGCAGACAATCATCCACGTCATACCGATGCGGCGTGCACTATTAAGCGATTTCACATTTTCCGCCGCCATAAAGCGCGCCAAAATATGCGGTTGTCCGAAATAGCCTAAACCCCAAGCGGCGGTAGAAATAATGCCTAAGAAGGTCGTACCGGCAAACAGGCTGCTGTATTCTTTGCCGGTATTGGCAGCCACAGCCTGCACCGCCGCGCTCATTTCCGCCGCACCGCCCAAGCTGAGATAGACCATAATCGGCGTTAAAATTAGGGCAAAGAGCATCAGCGTCGCCTGTACGGTATCCGTCCAGCTCACCGCCAAAAAGCCGCCGATAAAAGTATAGGCAATCGTTGCACCGGCACCTAACCACAAAGCGGTGTTGTAACTCATGCCTTCAAACAGACTTTGGAATAAACGCGCCCCCGCCACAATACCTGAAGCACAGTAAATCGTGAAGAAAAACAGAATAATCACGGCGGAAATGACTTTCATTGCCTGCCCTTTGGCACCGAAACGGTGATAAAAATAATCGGGCAAGGTCAAGGCATTATTAGCGTATTCGGTATGCACGCGCAAACGTCCCGAGACAAAGAGCCAGTTCAGCCAAGCGCCGATTGTCAAGCCGATGGCAATCCAGGCCTCGCTCAAACCGCTGGCATAAATCGCACCGGGCAGCCCCATCAGCAGCCAACCCGACATATCGGAGGCGCCGGCGGACATCGCCGTCACATAAGGCCCGAGACTGCGCCCGCCCAAAATATAATCGTCAAAATTGCGTGTGGAAAAATAAGCCGCCAAACCAATCAGCAGCACGGCAATCAAATAAATGCCGAAGGTAATATACATCGGATTATTCATACAAACTCCTCAAGGTGGCACCGCTGAATGCGGTTTTTCTAACATATCGATTAAAACAATGTGTCAAATTGACACGCAAGGATTATTATAGATTTACCTTATTTTGTAAACTGTTACATTGAGTGATTGTAAATTATTTTATTTATACGGTATTTCATCAAAATCAATTGTTTTCAAGCTTGAGGAACAAGCCCTTAGAAAAATTAGCATTATCATTCCATATCAAAGCAAAAGCACAAAAAGCAAAGCCCCTAAGGGCTTTTTTAATGACAGATTTTCTGCAAGAAACTGCGCGTGCGCTCATGCTGCGGATTTGCCAGCAAGTCTTTCGGCGCGCCCTGCTCGACCACCAACCTTTATCCATGACCAGCATCACATCCGCACTTCCAAGGCAAATTGCACTTCATGCGTTACCACCACATTGGTCCAGGCCGTCGGCAGCAAGCGCTTTCATACTGTCTAAAACGTCTTGTACCAATTCGGGATCAAAGGGCGGAAGTCGGTTCGTCAAACAGCAATAATTCGGGACGAATCGCCAAAACCCGTGCAATGCCGACGCGCTGCTGCTGTCCGCCCGAGAGTTGATAAGGATACAAATCCGCCTTATCTGCCAAACCGACTTTACCGAGCAATGCCAAACCTTCGCCAAGGCTGCCGCCGTGAATATGCGTTTAAACATCGCAATGTCCTCCTAAAAAGAAAGGCGCATTGTAGCAAAGACAAGTGTCGGGATGAGAGCAAAAAGTTATAAGCTTATAGTTTTAGGCGGAGAACCTCTGCCGCCCTAGGGCTGCGCCGCTGCCGGCAAAATCAAACGCTCCACCGCATAGCGTCCGCGATAAACAGCCACCTGCAAAAGGTTTGCTCGGGATGTTCGCGTGCGGCAACTTCCATCGGCAAAGCTTCGTTTTCATTGGCATAATAGCGTTTAAAAGGCAGGCTGAAATGCAATGTTTTGCCTGTGCAGTAACCATCGTTAATCCTGACATAATCGTCGCCCTGCGGCGGGATGACGCGATACAAAATCAATCTCCGCCAAACTTGTGCATTCTGCTTCAGACGGGCATACAATTTGCCGCTCACGACCTGATAATCTTCCGTTTGGCAGACATCATTGGCGATTTCCTTGCCGCTGTCGGCGGCAAAATTCAGCGCCACATACTGACCGGCGAAAATAATCGCGCGGATCAATCGGCTCGGTTTGAAAGAGAAAATGCCTGCCTTGCTTTGCGCCTCATAATGCCCCCAAATCACATAAGCAGCGCAAGGGCTTTGCAATATAAAAGCGGCGATTAAACCGTAAAAATAGCCTTTTTTCATGCTGCTTTCCTTTTCTTCATCAAGAAGAGATTGGCGAAAAGTAAAATCAAACCGATGATAATAAACACAACACCGCGCAGCATAAAGCTATACACTTCGTCAAAAAATGCAGCAGCCAAAGCATTGCAGAGCAACAGCAAAAGCGGCATTGAATTTCAGCCAACGCTGCTGTCGTTCCGCCACTATCGCCAAGCATAGTCCCAAGGTAAAGCTCATCAACAAAAAACCTTTATTTGCCAAAGTATTGGTCATCAAATCGGACGTCTGCAACCAATAATTGGCAAACAGCATCAGCGGCAATAAAGCGGCAAAAGCGGCCTGCTCAAAGCGCAAGCGCTTTTGCACGGCCAAAACGACTGCGACGACTGCCAAGCCCGCAGCAAGATAGACAAAAATCGCCACCCAAATCGGTATTCCCCACAAGAAATTATTAGTAAACAACCCTCTATCATCCCAAGCGGATAACAAAGCCAAGAGCAAAATGCCCGCAGCGCCGATGCTCGCCAAAGGATTGCGGGCATAATCCTGCCCGCAGAAAACGCGCCCTAAGACATAATACAGCGGCACCGCCACATAGACCGCCTGCCAAGCCACCTCATCCATATAATCAAACAAAAGCCGCATCAGTAGCAAGAAAGCGAATAAAGCGACAAACCATGCCAAGACACTGCCGCGCTGCCGCCACAGCAGAATGCCGCTCGCCGCCGCCAGCAGCCAATCCGTCGGCA